>WTJD01000055.1 GCA_011524975.1 Lysobacterales bacterium | reverse complement strand
CTCCTGGCCCGAGCCCCGCACGATCCACGCGCCCGCGATGTTGTTCATGAGTTCATGCGGGTGCTGCGGGGCGATCTCGCGGATGGCCTGGGCATCGAGACGCTGAATATTGCCCGCCAACTCCAGCGTCGACTGAGCCCGCCGCTGTGCCGTGACCACGATTTCCGTCAGCACAGGCTCGATCGTCCGGTCTGCGGTCTCCGACTGCCCCGCGGCCCACAGCGGGAGCAGGGCCAACAGCGACAGCAGCGGTAGATTCACTTTCGGCATGGGGGCGGATTTCCGATGATTGGGCCTGGCCGCTTATGCTATAACTTCGAGCCGTCTATTTTGGCCAGAAAATGACCAAACGGCGACCCTGATCGACATTCCGACCCACCCGCGGCGGCGGAAAGGCCACACCCGGGCCAGCACATTTAAATGCGTGACGACCAGCCGCGCGCGCCGCACTCGGCGCTTTACTCAAGATGGAATTCGTTCAGGCGGTGGGCAAAGCCACCGCGCGGATGGTGCCCGTGGCCATCAAGAGCCCTCTGCCCTGCTGAATTTCGGCTTGTCGCGAATAAAATTGGCCAGTTCAAGATCGGTTTCGGCCGTGTGCTCGGCAAACCAGGCGAACAGGAACATGATCAGCTCGGTGTGCGAATCGGGTTCCTGGTGCAGCCTGGCCACCCTTTCCAGCAGATCATGCAGCAGCTCCTGATGCTTGGAACGATGTTCCTCATAGCCGGGGTAGCCGTGCTCCAGCATCATCGATTCCTCTGAATAGAAATGAAACCGGGCGTATAACTCCAGTTCTTTGAGCTGCCGTTCCAGCACTTCAGCGGGCTTTTGGGCATCAATCGACTCACCCAGGCTGCGCAACAGCTCCACGAAGGTTTTATGCTCGATGTCGATCTTGGAATTACCGACGCTGAATTTTTTTTGCCACTGAATTTCGAACATGGTTTTACACCGGCATTGATGAATGATTATGCCGCGGGTTCCAGTGACGTCGAATGATGCACGTCAAGGGCATGAGTCACGGCCGCGCCGCCGGACTGGCTTCAAGGGGTCTGAGCAGGAGCGGTCTGCTTGTCCGGGTTGGCAGGAGGAAACATCAGGCCCCGCGCGGCGGCATTCGGCCTGCGGGGGTCGGCCGCACCGTGGAACTGGCCGTTTGCCCGAAGAATCGACTGCACGCTGCCCATGGTTCGCTCAATACGCGTTGGGTGGCCCAGCGCGTCCAGCGCTGTGATCACATCGGGGCTGAATCCCGGCTCCAGTCCCAATTGTGGCCAGCGCCAGCCCTGGTATATCCGCGGCCTGTGGGTGGCCTCGGCGATATTCATGTCGTGATCGATCACATTCACCAGGACCTGCAGGATCACGTTAATGATGTAACTGCCGCCGGGCGTGCCGGTGACGAGGAACGCCTTGCCTTCCTGGTCGAGCACGATGGTGGGTGTCATGGTGGACAGCATGCGCTTGCCCGGCACCAGGGCATTGGGGTGGTCCGGGCCATCGCGATAGCTGTAGTTACGCATCTGGTTGTCAAAGAGGATACCGGTGCCGTTGGCCACCCAGCTGCTGCCGAAAGAATGGCCCAGCGTGTAGGTGTTGGACACCGCGTTACCGTGGCTGTCCATCACGGAGTAGTGCGTGGTGTCGTGGCTCTCGGTCTTGCCCAGCGGCCACGGCTTTACGGCTTCCACCGCTGCGGCCGCGGTCATGTCGATATCCGCGGCCATGGCCTGGCCGGTCTCCGCGCTGATGTATGCGTCGACGGGCACGTCGACAAAATCCGGATCACCCAGCCAGGTGCGCCGATTGGCCGCCGCGCGCTTCATCACCTCTGCCAGCAGATGCAGGCTTCGGACAGAGCCAGCGCCGAGAGCAGCAACGTCGAAGCCGTTAAGCATGTTCAACATCTGCAGCAGCGTCATGCCGCCGGCGCTGACCAGCGGCATGGAATAGACCCGATACCCACGATAATCGGTGGCGATGTTCGGGCGCTCCCTGACCGTGTAGCCCGCGAGATCCTTCAGCGTCATCAAACCGCCATCCGCCTGGAAAGCGGCAACGATGCGCTCTGCCAGCGCACCCTGGTAGAAGGCATCCGCTCCGTGCTCGGCAATCTGCGCCAGCGACCAGGCCAGGTCCTCCTGGACCAGGCGTTCACCGGGCTGCCAGGCGCTGCCGTCGGGCCGCATATACACCGACGCGCTGGAAGGAAACTGCCCCATGGTGACCTCACCCTCAGACAGGGCGAAGTGGAGATCATGCGACACAACGATGCCCTCTGCGGCCAGCCGCCGCGCGGGCTCCACCAGGTCTTTCCAGGGCATGGCGCCCCAACGTTTCCAGGCCATGTGCAGCCCGGCCACTGTCCCGGGCACGGCAGCGGCTTTCGCACCATGGGTCAGCGCGTCCCAGTCGACTTCACCCGCCTCGTCAACAAAAAGAGCCGGGTCACTGGCCAGCGGCGCCATGGAACGATAATCCAGCGACACCGTCTCGCCCGACTCGGCCAGGTGCACCAGCATAAAACCGCTGCCGCCCAGATTGCCGGCCCGCGGCAGGGTCACCGCGAGGGCAAACCCCATGGCCACGGCGGCGTCCACCGCATTGCCGCCCTGCGCCAGGATGTCGCGACCAATGTCTGAGGCAAGATCGTTCTGTGACACGACCATGCCATGCAGGCCCACAACGGGATGATGCACGCTGTCGTAACGAATGATCGCCTGCCGCGTCTGCGCCTCGACAGGCATTGAGACCGCGAAGTTGATGAGGGCCAGCGCGGCAGTGATCAAGCGGAGGGAAAGCGTTTTCGTCATGATTCAGTGACCTTCAGTGTCATCAGTGGAGCGCAGCACGCGGCCGGGACGGGCCCCGGTCATGCGCCCGTCCCGCAGCACGGCCTCACCCGCGATGATCACATGGATCATGCCCTCGGCATACTGATGCGGGTCGGTGAACGTGGCCTTGTCGGCAATGTTGGAAGGGTCGAATACGACCATATCCGCGACGGCGCCCGACTCAATGCGGCCGCGGTCATCCAGACCAATTCGCTCTGCTGGCATCAGGGTCATTTTGTGGATGGCCGTATGCAACGGGAGCACGCCTAGATCGCGCACATAGCGGCCCAGCACCCGCGGGTAAGTGCCATAGTTGCGCGGGTGCGGATGACCGTTACCGGGCGTTTCGACGCCGCCATCGGCGGCGATCATGGTGCGCGGGTGACGCATGATGTTGATAACGTCGTCCTCGTGCATGGCGTGGTAGATGGCCTGGCACCCACCCTTTTCCTGTAACTCCATGATCAGCTCTGCCGCGCTCTCGATGGTCACCGCTCGGCCCTGCCGCTCCAGCAACTGGGCCAGGTTCAAACCGTCCAGCGAGTGATCGAAGGCGCACCAGGCCAGCTGCACGTTCGCGGGGTCGTTTCTGCCACGCACCTCTTTCATCTGCTCCACCAGGTGATTCTTGATGCGGCGGCGAAGCTCGGGTTGTTTCAGGCGCTCGGCCAGTACGCGATTGCCGCCATCGCGGCTCCACAGCGGAAATTGCACCGTCAGGCCGGTAGAACCCGCCGTGTAGGGGTATTGATCCAGCGTGATGTCGAGCCCGCGCGCCACGGCGTCATCGACCAGGGCGAGTAAATCAACACTGCGCCCCTCCATCTCGGTGCCCATGGCCTTGGCATGGGTGATTTGCCCGGGCAAGCCGCCTTCCTCTGCAATGCGGATCAGCTCCTGCACGCTGGCCATCACCTCCCGGGCTTCGTTGCGCATATGGCTGATGTAGATACCCCCTTGCGCGCCGGCGACCTCCGCCAGCGCTATGATCTCCTCGGTGCTTCCGAAGCTGCCCGGGGTGTAGACCAAACCGGAGGACAAGCCAAACGCGCCCTCGCGCATGGCCTGCGCGACCACTGCACGCATCTGGGCCAGTTCCGCCTCGCTCGGCGGCCGGTCATCCAGACCCACCACGTGCTCGCGCACGGCGCCGTGGCCGACAAACGCCCCGAAATTGATGGCGGGCGGATGGCGCTCCAGCTGCTCAAAGGTGGCGGCCAATGGAATGGGTGACCAACCGTCCGGCCCGCCAATGACCGTGGTCACCCCCTGGCGTATCTGGTTTTCCGCGTCCGGCCATCGGAGCAGGCCGCTGCGTTCAGGATCACCCCGGATCGCGTGCGAGTGCAGATCAATGAAGCCGGGCGCGACAACAAGCCCGCTCACATCCAGCACCCGCTCGGCGAGGATGCCGCTGCCGTCGCCCACGCCGACAATGAGATCGCCCTGCAGCCACACGTCCGCGCGGATCATCGACTGATCCTGACCGGTATGCACCCAGCCGCCCTGCAGAAGCAGGCTGGCTCGTGGCGTCTGCGCGGATGCCGTGGCCAGCATCAAGGCGCTGATTGCCGCCAGGCGCACCCGGGTGGCAAGCCTCAAGCCCCTGCCGGCCCGCCGCGGGGTCACCACGCCCGGTCTCCCGGACACAAATGACAAGGGGAGCTTTCGCTCCCCTGTCGTCGCCTCAAACCCCGGATCATCAGTCGAACTGGAGTCTCAGATCGAGGTAGTAGTAGCGTCCGAAGTCGCGATGCGCATCAGCAAAGTATGAGAAATAGCGATCCGCAAGCGGGGCGCGCTCATTGGTGAAGTTGTTGACGCCAAGTCGAATCCGGGAACTGCTCTTCCACAGGTCAAAGTTGAAGTCGGCGCTGACGTTGTAGGTGGTCATCGAGGGAATCACATACTTGGTTCCGTCGCCCAGCGTCAGGGAGCTCTGGTAGAAGCTGCCCAGCTTGTAACCAGACAGCCGCGCGGCCCAGTTGTTGTTGCGCCATGACAGCGTCGCGGTGTGCTTCTCATCCTGGTTGCCGTCCATGCCCAGCAGGTCATCGAAACCGGAAACGGGGATCGTTGGCGGAATGACACCGTTCTCAGACGCCTCCAGCAACACGGCCGCAGCACCGCCCGGCTCCTGCTCATAGGTCTCGTAGAAGGTACCGTTGTAGCTGAAGCTGAAATCACCGATGCCGGTGCTGAAATCCCAGTACACACCGACGTCATAGCCTTCAACCGTTCGCGTGTCGAGGTTGGCATAAGCATCGTCGATGTAGATGATGTCACCTGCCGGACAGATCCCCGCCGCCGTGTAGGCTGCGATCTGGTCATCATCCGGATCGGCGCGAACCACCGCGGGGTTAAACGTCTGTCCGCAATTACCCAGGCCGGCCTCGATGCGCAGGAGCAAATCGAGAATGGTGTGGTTCTCTTCGCCGAACAGGCCGATCGTGTCTTCTTTCTCGATGGACCAGAAATCCAGTGATACGGTCAGCCCGTCCGTGATATCCCACACCGCCCCGATGGAGGTATTGGTCGACTCCTCCGGATCCAGCGTTTCCGCGCCCTGCGCCCGACGCTGCATGGCGTAGCGGCAATCCAGGCTGTCTTCACTGGGGTCGGCGAAGAAGCAGGTGTAATCATTTCGCGTGTTGTTCCGTACCACCAAACCCTCGAACTGCGTGACCAGGTTGGGCGCTCGGAATGCCTGCGACCAGGAACCCCGGATCAACAGTGGCTCGAAGGGGCGCCAGCCAAAAGCGAGTTTGCCCACCGTGGTGCTCTTGGTATCCGAGAAATTCTCGTAGCGCACGGCAGCCTGGACATCGAGACTGTCAAACAGGGGGATCGCAAGCTCGGCAAAGACCGAGGAAACATCGCGCTCACCGCTGCTGTCAGAGGATGGGCTGGAATTCACCACATCCGAGACGATCGGGAAGGTGTCACCCTCGTTGTCGACGAACTGGATGGTCCCGTCGAGGCGAGGATCACGATCATCATCGAAGGACTCCTCACGCCACTCGACGCCGGCCAGGAACCCAACCGGGCGCGAGAAGATGTTGAACAAATCCGGACGACTGATTTTGAAGTCGATCAGCTTCAGATCGGTGGTGTTGTCACGCCGGACATCCACCAGGGCCCGCTCGATGTTAGACGGCAGAACACCTGCATTGAATGGGTTGTAGGCCGCGGGGGTCGGATCGTTCAGAGCTTCCTGCATGAGCGTGTTGGAGATCCGGTTGTGGGTCACGTCATTACGCTCCGCTTTTGAATACAGCACGGCCGTGTCCCAGTCCCAATTGCCGGCGGAACCCCGGAAACCCTGCAAGATGCGGAACACGCTGTTTTTGACATCAACGATGCGGGGCACTTCAACGTACCGGTAATTGTCAATCAGCAGATCTTTACCATCGCAGGTGACGTCTCCAATGACCTCATCCGGGAGCCGGTTAGGCGATCCACAAGGTCCAAACGGGTTGTAATAATTATTTCTGCCCACCTCCAGCTTGACAGAGCTGAACGATGCCGACGGGTGTCGATTCAGGTTGCTTTTGGCCTGGTAGTAGGCAAATTCAGTATACGACTCGGTACCGTTTTCGAACTCGTGATTGAGGTAGGTGAAGACGTTATAGCGATCCAGCTCGGAGGCGAGGTCAACGTTGTTACCCCACAGGTTGTACCGGTATGTGCCTTGACCATCAGGATGACCGCACATGTACTCGTTGATGACGAAGCCCCCATCGCATCGCGCATCTCCGATGGGGTAAGTTTCGAATTCACCGCGGCTGTCCGTGATGCCCGGTATGGAACCGCTCATGTCGAACTGCCCAAACCCGGAATTCGCACTGGTGTTCCGGAAACGCGTATCACCCTCCCAGGGAGACCCCTCGGGGATCAGGCGGCGATGATCGGAATCCGCCCAGCGCTCATCATCCCCTGAGTTGACCCGGTCGCGGTGGTAAAAATCGGCGTAAACACCCAGGTTGGTGCGCCCGTTGTTGAAGAACGTACCCCACTCGAGGTTAACGCGCGCATCATTCCGCGGGAGGAAATCGTACCCATCCCAACGAAAACGCAGGGTCAAACCCTCAAAATCTGACTTCAGCATGGTATTCACCACGCCCGCTACGGCATCCGCTCCGTAGATGGCTGACGCGCCGTCGCGCAGAATTTCGACCCGGTCCACACCGAAGACCGGTATGGCGTTGGAGTTATAAGTGGTGACCGGTACAAAACTGCCGCCCACGACTTCGGTCTGGTAGCCCGCGGCCGCGACCATGCGCCGGCCGTTCAGCAGTACCAGTGTGTTGCCCGTGCCCATGTTCCGCAGGTTGAAGGCGCCAATATCGCCCCTGGCGGAGTTAACGCCGCCGGAGATGTTCTCTGCCTCGTTGAAGAAATTCTGGCCCTGCTCAGGGATGAAATCGAGTAATTCGTCACCCGACGACACACCCAGCGTTGCGATCTTTTCCGCATCGAAAACAGAGACAGCCAGCGCTTCGGAAATGCCTGCGCCCCTGATCTGGGTTCCTACGACCACCACCTCCTCGAGCGCCTCGTCATCATCGTCATCGTCGTCATCATCGTCGGCCTGCGCGAGTTGCGTCACGCGGATATCGGCATCCTGCGCACCATCGACGGCGCCATCGTTGGTGGCCTGGTTGTCAGCCGCCGCAGCGATCGCCGGCAGCATCCCCAGTGCCATCGCCAGTAGGGCAAGCATCCTGCCCAGGCTCGGAGTAACACGTTTGGAAACATACTTGATCATTATGAACTCCCTGCGTTTTGCTTTGCTGATGCAGGCCTGCGCCTGCCCCCTCGCACTTCTTGCCTGAGAGCGGTCGCAGCGCCGGGCTGTTTAACCGCCATTTCGTTTTTCATTGTCGACGGCTGCAGTGGTAAATACCAATGATTTGACAATCCACGATAATAACCTGAGGTTATATGCTCCATTGTAAAGCGGATTTTCAAAAATGCGACTGCGTCACATCGAAATTTTCCATGCGGTTTACACCTGCGGATCGATCACCGCGGCCGCAAAGGTGTTGAACGTGTCCCAACCCTCGGTCAGCAAAGTACTGGCGCACGCTGAGTCACAGCTGGGTTATCGCTTGTTCGAGCGCCACAAGGGCAAGATCATCCCGACGCGCGAGGCCGATCACCTGATCGATCATGTGATGGGCGCCTACCAGCACATCGAGGAGTTGAGAAGAATCTCCAAAAACCTGTCCGCTGACGACTCGGGCACGGTGCGGTTTGCCTCGACGCCCACCTTCGGCGTCGATTTCATTCCGAACCTGGTTGCGAGCTACCTTGCCTCCCACCCCGGCACCCGTTTCGATATTGAGACACTGCATCATCAGCAGATCGCGCGTGCGATCAAGGAGCATCGCATCGACCTGGGCCTGGCCTTTGCGCCCCATCAACACAGTGAATTGCAGTCCGAGACACTGGCCAGCGCGCGATTCATGGCCATCGCCAGCAAAAATATGTCCCTGGATGTATCGCGGCCCGTGTCTCTGGAAGAGATCGCCCATTTACCCATGATCCAGCTCAGTGAGCGTGGCCCCCTGGGCAAACTGCTCAAGCAAAGCTTTGACGCTTTTGACATCACGCCCCATACCGTCGCAACCGTGGAAACCTACCAGATGGCCAAGGCACTGGCGGCGCGGGGCGTGGGCGTATGCCTGGTGGATGAAATTACCGCGCGCTCCAGTGAGCATCTGCAAACCTTGTGCCTCGAACTCGATTGGCAAGTGGAGTTTGAAGTCGTGGCCATGTTCTCTCAGACCACCCCCCTGCCGCTGGTGACCCAAAGGTTTTACGACGCGCTAAAAAGTGAAATCAGCCGATTCCTCAGCCAGCAAAGACACGATAGAACATAGCCTGATGCTATGAGCCCGATAAATTTGCTCATTGGCGAGCGGAGCCGAATGATCGTTACCATTCGGAGCAGGCAAGTTGACCAACGGGTTTCTCATGCGAGTTGCTGTCCTCGGCGCCGGCGTGATCGGCGTCACCAGCGCATATTTTCTGAGCAGGGCCGGCCACGACGTCACTGTTATCGAGCAGGGACATCATGTGGCCGCGGGCGCCAGCGCCCAGAATGGGGGTCAGCTGTCCTACAGTTATACGGATGCCCTCGCTGGCCCCGCGCTGCTGAAAAAACTGCCGGGCATTGTTCTCGGCAGAGATCCCGCGCTCAACATCAACCCGCCTCTGGATATGCACTGGCTGCGCTGGAGCCTGGGATTCCTGAGGCAGTGCACAGCTGCGGCTCACCGGCAAAACACAGCGTCAGTCCAGCAGCTGGCCCTGCGATCCCAGGCCTTGATGGAGGATTTGGTGGAGACGACGGGCATCACTTTCGATTACCGCAAAGCGGGAAAGATGGTGCTGCTGGATTCAGAGAAAAGCTGCAGAAACGCGGAGCAATCAAGCGCCATGAAGCGGGACCTGGGCTGCGAAATAGAGCTCATCAGCTGGCAGGAGGCCCGGCAGATCGACCCCGCCCTGGATGCGATGACCCGGCCGTACGCGGGCGTCGTTTTTGCCCAAAACGATGCAGTGGGTGATTCGCAACAATTCTCCAGGGCACTGGCCAACTGGCTGGAAGAACACAGCAAAACGCAATTTTTGCTCAACACGCGCGTGACCGCCGTGGGACGAGATCACGATGGCAAGCCCGTGGTGCACACCACTCGGGGCAAGCACGAGGCGGATGCCATTGTCGTTTGCCTCGGCTCGGGTTGCCAACAGCTGGAGGCGGTAAGCAGCGTCAGTGCTCGAATCTATCCGGCGCGCGGATACAGCGTGACCCTGCCCCCCGGCGAGTCGCCCAATACCGTCAGCATCACCGATCTCTCCAGCAAAGTGGTGTTCAGCCGGCTGGGAGAGCGCATCCGCATCGCGGGTTTCGTCGACTTTGTGGGCAACACACGCTCGCGCGATTCACATCGCGTCAGAGGGCTGATTGGGGCAGCGCAGCGGGTCGCGCCAAAAATGGCGGATTATGAGGCACCCGAGATCGAGGCTTGGGGAGGCTTCAGGCCCATGACCGCCAACAGCCGGCCGTTGCTCTATAAAGACAACGACTCCGGCCTGGTCTACAACGCTGGACATGGCATGCTGGGCTGGACGCTGGCCTGTGCCAGTGGACACGAGGTCGCCCAACTCGTGTGAGCCTCGTCGCCCGCGGCCGCGAGCCCGTCGAAAACAGAAAGCCCTCCCTCAGTCGGGCAACAGCCTCTCTTCGGTCAGCCTGTCGTGAAAAGGCAGTTTGTCGATGTCATGCTGATACTGAGCCAGCACATCCCGAGGCGCCAGGTCACGCGCGCGCTGCAGGGAGGCCTCCGCGCCGCTGTGGTCACCCTCGAGGTACCGGACCTGCGCCAACGCGTAATGTAACTGGTGGATGTCATCGCGTAGCCTGATGCCCCTGCGCAGCAGCCTCTCGGCCCCACCGAGATCACCCAGCGCCAGGGCCTCTTCACCCAGATAAAGCAGGTAATAGGGGTTTTCCTGGCGATATCGCTCCACCTTGCGCTGCAGCGCGGAAGCTTCTTCAATACGACCCTGATCGGCATATATGCCATGCAGGTTGTTCATGGCGGACATTTCCCGCCGGTTTAGAGCAAGGGCGTGCAGGTAGGCCTTTTCCGCCGCATCACCCTGCCCATTGCGGGCATAAAGAACCCCCAGGTTAGACCAGGTATCCTCCAGCTGCGGATAGGTTTCAATGGCGCGCAGGAACCAGGCGTAAGCCGTCCCATAGTCTTCATCGACCAGGGCATCTGCACCCAAATTATTGTAATACAGGGCCTGGGCTTCCTCGTCGGTCAGAACCCGGCGTGGCGCCTTGGGTGAAATTTGCTCCCCGGACACGTCGACGGTGTAAGAATACGGCCCGCTTTCCACCACCACGTTGATGTGCTTGGTCACCAACAGCGTCTCTTTGCGACTGTTCCAGACCGGGTCCAGCTCCACTTCCTGGAATCGAGCCCTCAGGCCTGCCTCTCGCGCCAGTGAAATGAACAGGTTGGCGAAAGACACGCAGTTACCCGAGCGCCTCTGAAAAGCTTCAGGGGCCGCCAGGGTCTGCCGTTCATTGTAGTGGTATCCCAGTACGCCTTTGTCTGTCACCGCCATCAACAGGAGCGTTACCCGCAACTGGTCATTCTCGTAAGGCAGTACGTAGCGATCCAGGAAATCATGCATCTGGGGCGTGACGGCAAGGGTCTCCACCGCTTCGGCAGGCCCGACCGGATCATGCGTGGTCAAAGCGGGAAGCTCGGGCGCTTTGATGGTGGACACGGAGGAACAGGCCGACAACGCCAGGCCGAGTGAGGCCGCGATAAACGGCCTAATCGACAGGGGGCGATAACATTTCATCGTCTTTAAGACTATACCGCAGCGCAGATGGTTCAACCCCTGTCTTTGGTCACCCCTCCTTGGGGGCCAGCACCACCAGGCCCGATTCGTCGTTCGCGTTGCAGGCCGGTCGATGAAAAAAAGATGGATCGAGGCCGTCCTGCGGCCAACAGCATCGATCATTATTTGAATTTTCCGCCAGAGCAGGTAGAGTAAGCGCTTACATTCAACCCCAAAGACAGGTCAGAATTATGCTTCGCGCCCCCATTTCACCTCCCATTTTTGTATCTGGTCTGCTGACGGCCGGCTTGTTCGCGTCGGCAGCGGCCATGGCCCAGGACCCCGTCTGGAGCGAAGAATTCGATTCGGGATCACAACCCAACGAGGACGTCTGGACTTACGACATCGGCAACGGACCGAACAATGACGGCTGGGGCAACTGGGAACTGCAGGATTACACCAACAATCCCCAGAACGTCAAAATCGAAGACGGCAAGCTCATCATCACCGCCGTTCCCAACATCGTCGGGGAAGAAGTGGTTGGGTTCACCTCTGCCCGCATCAAGACCCAGGACAAGCTGATGTTCAAGTACGGGCGCATTGAAGCCCGTATTAAAGTGCCCAATCTGGAGCGAGGCCTATGGCCGGCGTTTTGGTTGCTGGGCAGCAACTTCGCCGACGTGGGCTGGCCCGCATCAGGCGAGTTGGATATCCTCGAGATGGGCATGCTCTCGGCCATTCAAGCCGGCGAGGGCAAAGTGAATGAGTGGGTGGCCTCGGCCGCGCACTGGGAAAGCGGCGGTAACTACGCCTATTACAGTCGAACCCTGGAATCAGGCGTCAACCTGACCGATGAATTCCATGTCCTCACCATGGACTGGACGCCGAGCACCATCACCACGTACATCGACGGAGAGGAAATCTGGCCCTTTGATATCGGCAACTCGAACTGCAACTGCGATGAATTTCAGAAGCCGCACTTCATGATCCTTAACATGGCCGTCGGCGGCACATTCACCGGCATGCGCTCGATCGGCGCCATCACCGCGACACTGCCGGCGACCATGGAGGTTGACTGGGTCCGCATCTATGACAACGGCTACACTGAGCTGTATGGCTCTTCGCTCGGCGCACCGGATATTGGCCCAGCCCACTCGGGTTCCTGGTACAACCCCGACCAGACCGGGCACGGCTTTTCGATGGAGTTCACCGAGACGGACGAGTTGGGGCGTATCGCCGTGGTTTACTGGTACACCTACGACGACCAGGGCAATCCCATTTTCATGGTCGGCAACGGCGTGCCAAATGGTACTCGGGTGGAGCTGAACTTTTTCGCCTACAAGGGCATGGTTTACGGTGAATTCGACCCGGACACCAACAACGATTACGACGGAGGTACTGCGGTCATCGATTTCAGCGATCGGGAAAACGCCGTCTTCAGCTATACGCCCTCGCAAGACATGATCGATTACTTCGGTCACACAACCGGCGTTGAAAACCTGCCGCTGGTGAAGCTGCTCGGCATTCCGGCCGACCTGAACTTCAGTTCAGACACCCTCGACTAGTCGCACATCCCAAGGCTCCGGGCGACGGCCCGGAGCGCTTGCGCCCGGTGGCCCTCATTGAATGGTCCCGTGACACCGTGCCGCAACCCATCCTCCGGCACATGATCATACCGCTGCCGGCGTCTATACTCGGTCTACCGTTCGAGGGGGAGGTCCCGCATGAAAACATCCGGCAGATTACCCGTATTACTCGGCCTCATCGGCGCCGCGATGGCCTGCTATCTCATTGGCTTCGTGCTGGGCGCGGTGGTGTTCCTGGTGGCCGGCGCCATCCTGGAAATGTCGTTTTGGGTGCGCCTTTTTCGCCGCAGACAATGACGTTCCGACCGATTCTCAGGCCCATCGGCTTGATGTGAGCGCGCAACGAGTGATGCTGGCCAGATCGTAGGTCTGAGGGGTATTGAACCTCAGTCGAGCAGGGTTTCGACGGCCGTCCGGAACTCGTCCAGAGACCATTTTCCCTGGATCTTGCGGGCCACCTGCCCTTCGCGATTGATCAGGTAGGTGGTTGGCAGGATGCCATTCCACGCGAAGTCCACCACGCTGACCAGCGTGTCCATATCGGGCTCTCCCCGCAACCATGTGCGAAATTCGGGAAAATGGCGTGCGCGGAAGGCTTCCACCGCGCCGAGGTCAGCCGGATCATCCATGGAAACCGCGACCAATCTCATGCCCCGGCTGTCTAATTCCGACTCCAGCGTCATCAAGTCGGGGATTTCCTTGATACAGGGCACGCACCAGGTCGCCCACAGATTGAGCACCACCACCTCGCCCTGGTGCCCGTCCAATTGGGCGCGCATGTCTTCGGCGTCGATCAGCGCGACGGGGCTGGACGCCCAGGCGCCACCGGAGACCATCAGGCACAGCATGCCGGTTCGCCAGGCGAGCCGGAACCGCGAAAGGCCGTTCACGGCGCGCCATCCATCGGTGGGCCATCCATCGGCAGGTCATCCAGGGCCAAAGCCTGGTACATGATGCGCTCATCCTGCTGCCAAACCAGCGCAAAACCATCGTCCGGCAGCTTGACCACCTCCGGATATCCGACCACAGCCTCGCCCTGTGTCAACCTCATCACCGGCCCAAAGCGGGCGCCATGGTCATTGGAGACCCGGTAATACACCGCCCGGGGCCCGCCCTCTTTCGCGTGCCAGACAGCCACGACGCGAGCGCCGCTGGCGGCCAGCGACGGGCTGTCGCTCACATCAGCACCGGGGTGGATGGGATGGGCCGCTTCAAAACTCGCGCCTTCATCGAGGGAACGGGCGAACAGCAATCCGGGCGGATCCTCGGCTCCGTTATGAACCAGCGAATAGAGATGATTGCCCGATGTCGCCAACGCATTCAGCTTCAGCGGGCAGCCGTCGAGTTGCCACGGCTTGCCGCCCGTGCTCACGCGCGGTCCAAATTGATCGCCGCCATCCTTCGAGGCTGCGACGAACGGCGTGCGAATTTTCTCTCCAGACACCTTGCGTGCCGACACGTAAACCGTGCCTTTCTCGCTCACCGTGCTGGTGACCTGGCAACAGGGACAGGCGTCGCCGCTGAACAAGGCGCGCTCTGGCCCCCAGGACGCGCCACCGTCATTGGAAGCACGCATGAACAATGAGGACAGTTTGTCCTCCGCGTTCATATCGCGCGTATCCAGCCAGAACGCGTGGATGGCACCCTCCGCACCGGCGGACAGGGTGCCAAACACCTGCGCTTGCGCCAGCCCGCCGCTGACCAACTCGGACAGGTCGTCCTCCGGATCCGTGTTGACCATCATGGCGGGCGAAAACGTGACCCCGTCGGTCGAGACCGTGTAAGCCGATGACGCGACATCAAGGCCGGTCGTAGACGAAGTCGCGTTGGCCGGATAGAGGATGTGCACCTGGCCATCGGTATCGACCACCAACGAGGCCTTGCTGATGGAAAAACCCCAGACCTCACCATCTCTGTGGTTGACCCGGACGGGCGCGCCGAATGTCTGCCCGCCGTCCACGGATCTGGCATACATCAGGCTGGCGAATGCCTGGTGGCTGTGTTGCATGCCGGCCATTTTCTTGCCCTTGCGGTCTGCGGCACCCACGGCGCCCTTGTCCAGCCAGATGACGTGGATCGACCCATCACGCCCAACGGCCACTTCCGGTGCCTGAGCGCGACGACCCTCATCGCTGACAGCCACTGGGGCCGCCTCGACGAGGGCGGCAAAACCCCACGCCGCGACCGCCGCCCACGCCAGTTTCCATGTCGCTTTCATAGCCAATACCTCTGTTTCCCAAAAAACGTTGGGGCCCGCGAACGGGCCCCAAACATCCTGCAACCGCATCAACGCAGGTCCATGCGCCGATGTGCCGATGTCATCAGAAGCGGAACCTGATGGTACCGCCAATCTGACGACCGCGAGGCAGCGTAATCGCAAACCCGCGCGGGGAGATGGGCCCGCCGCCAATGTCAGAGGCGGAGCGCGCCAGGTAAGGAGCACAGTTGGCCGTAGGACCAAAGGGCGGGAACGGCAGGAAACCGTAAGCGCCACAGGACACTTCACCGGCCTCGGTGTAATCACGCCAGTCGATGTAGCGCAAAATATCCTGCGCGGTATCGTCGTCAAACAGGTTCTTCACCCACAGCGTGAAATCCCAGTTGCGGGTGCGCAGTCCCGCCTGCACACCCACACGCGTGGCGTCGCCGGTCTCGGCCAGGTTGTGCACCTGCGCGTAGCGGCTGCCCTCGTAGGTCACATCCGCGCTGAGGAACCACTCACGCCCGTTGTTCATGGGGAAGGTGTACATGGTCCTGACTGAAGCCTGGTGGGGCGAGGAGCGCGGTGACTTGTTGCCCGCGACCGAACCGAACTGCTGGATGCAGTTGAAGTAATCCAGGTCGGACGATTCTGGATTACAGCCGTAGAACAAGGCTTGATCAACGGTGGTGAACTCCCTGATCTCGGAGTCTATCCAGGCGTAGTTGGCGCTGACAGACCAGCGGTCGGTGATCAGCCAGGTCAGTTCGGTTTCCAGGCCCGTCACTTCTGTTCTGCCCACGTTCACGATATAGGACCCCAGGGTGCCATCGGGCAGAATCGCGTTTTGCGTCAACTGCTGGTCCGTCCAGTCGATGAAGAACAGGGAGGTGTTCCAGATCATGGCGCCATCGAGCAGCATCGTTTTCACGCCGACCTCGTAGTTCCAGGCCTCTTCCTCATCATAGGCTACCTGGGGCGCGTTAAACGCATTGAAACCGCCGGGCTTGTTGCCCTTGGCAACGCTGGCGTACACGGTCAGGCGGTCGCTGCCTACCCAGGTCAGGCTGGCGCGCGGCGTGACAGAATCGAAGGTCTCTTCCGCCATTCCCCCCCCTGTGGGTGCGAAAAACGGCGGCGGATTGTAGGAATACTCTTCACGCGCCAACGTCTCTCTCGCGTACCGGGCTTCGAGTGTGCCACGCAACCGTTCGGTGAAGTCGAATTCAATCGATCCGAACAGGGCCGTGTTCTCGGTGGTCGAGGTGAAGGTCGCGGCGTTGTTCTGCTGCTGAGCGTTGGCCGGATTCCACTGCGAAGGGAAGTTGGTCATCGGATTTATCCGGTCATCCGTGGTGCGATCAAAGGTCGAGTCGTAGTAGTAGGCGCCCAGGGACCAGCGCAGCCGCTGATCCTGCGGAGAACTGATCCGGATCTCCTGCGAGAAAGACTCTTCCTCTTCTTCCTGCACGCGCCAGAACTGACCGGCCAGGTCCAGGAAAAAGAGCGCGTTGAGCACGCTCAGTGGATCATAGCCTGCATGCGACACATCGATCTGGCGGCCGGTGTCTTCGGTCTGGTACCCGGTGATGCTCGTCAAGGTATGACCGCTGGCGAATTCCCAGTCGAGCGTCAGCGCCGTGCGCATGATCTCACGGTCGATACCCGGGTCAGGCAGGAAATCGGTGCGGTACGTTACGGTGTCGTTGGTCTTCACCACACCACAGTAGTAACCGCGGGAAGCCGGGCGGGCCGGGCTGGGGAACAGGCAGTTGTTGTAGTCCGAACCCTGCAGCCACAGTGCAATGTGCTCGTCGTCATCTTCCTGGTAGGTGATACGGAAGGTCGCGTCGAAGGTTTCCGATGGCGTCCAGATCAACTTACCACTCAGCGTGAGGCTCTCCTCGCCGCCGATTTTCTTGCCGCTGACCGTGTTGGTGTACTCGCCCCCATAGCTGTAGTACGAGGCGCCGAGGTAATAGTACAAGCTGTCTTCAACCAGCGCGCCGCTGAGATAGCCGGTCAGGTCCGTCTGGTCGTGTTCGGCCACGCTGGCGGAAATTTCAGCTTCTCTTTCATTGGTCGGGCGCCGGGTCACGTAGTTGATGGCGCCGGAGAACGTCGCGCGCCCGTACAGGGCAGCCTGCGGCCCCTTGATCACTTCCACCCGCTCAAGCATCTGCAAATCTGTTGAGGCGATGGTGCCCGGCACGTAGACACCGTCCACAAAGAAGGACGCATTGGCCGCGCCGAGAATGTTGGACATGCCGCGAATCACCGGACGGTCGGAATCCCGGCCAAACGACTTGATAAACGAGAACCCTGGCGTGTAGAGCGCCACGTCCTCGACATTCATGATGCGGTAATCCCGCAGTGCCTCGTTGGTGAAAGCCGTCACCGAGACCGGAATCTCCTGCAGGCTCTCTTCTTTCTTACGCGCCGTAACGATGATCTCTTCCAGTTTGCCGGAATCGATCTCGTCATCATCCTCGTCCTGGGCCCAGGTAGGCTGTGAGAAGATGAGAGACGAGGCGAGAGTGGTCAGGAAAAATGCTAACAAGTTGCTGTTTTTCATGGGTTTTTATCCCTGATTTGATGCCACAAGTATGACTGAGAAGGCGTGCCGTTCACGCTCAAGAACCAACAGATACATCACGGGCCGGCACGCATATACACCCTATAGTTATGTCTTTATAGCATTTAGTCACCCATCCTGCCAGTCGCATCACCAACGGCAAAACGGGTCATGAGGAGGATGGCGCCGGCGGAATCTTCAGGTTCAGAACCAGAATGATCTTGAGGGTGTTGGTGATGGCTGGAATGACGGCGATGGCGATGGTAATGGCCAGCAGCGCGCTTTCCGGCTGGGTCGCGCTCCGCGGGAGCCCCTGAACAAAACCCATCTGGCTGAGCAAAATACCCAGCGTCAACGGTGCGGTGGCAAATGCGAGCTTTTCGATAAAGCTGTAAAGGCCGGCATACAGCCCCTCGCGCCGCAAGCCTGTGCGCTGGTAGTCGTATTCCATAACATCCGGCAGCAGGCTCTGGCCCATCAGCAACATGCCGCCGTTGCAGGCGGCCAGCAAAAACGCCCGCAGCATGTAGATGTAGATCGGCTCAGAAGGCCCCGACAGGAACCAGGTGAGGTTGGCCAGCGCTGCCAATCCGGCGGAGAGCGCCAGCGTGTGTGTCTTGCCCAGCCGCTTGGAAGTCAGCACCCATGGTGCAATCGCGCACAGGCTGCCGGCCATGTAGGCCAGGCCGTACCAGAGCATGATGGCTTCAGATTGCTGCATCACCTGGCGCACGAAGAAAATATTGGTGGCGACCGTGGCCGAGAGCGCGTACAGACCCAGGTACTTGATACCCAGAAGCATCAAAAACGGCCTGTTGCCCAGCGCGAATCGCGCCTGCTCCATCAAAGGCATGCGTTTGCTGCTTTTTTGTGTGGCCGGCGCGCCAGCGGTCATCCTGAAACACGCGACCGACGCGATGAGGATAATACTCCCGGCGACCACCGACATGAATTGATAGGCAGAGGCCTCATCCCAGCCCAGGCCGTCCCGCGCGTACGCGATCAATCGCGGTGCCAGGGCGATGCCCACAAAGGTGCCCACGGAAATCCAGGCCACCCGGTAAGACATCAACTTGGAGCGTTCGTAGCGGTCGCTGACCATCTCGGCGGGCATGGACAGGTAGGGCACGTTGAAGAGGGTATAGGCGGTGGCGGCCAGGATGAGCACACCCAGCACCCAGGCATAGAGCAGCATGCCGCTGAACTGCGGAATGGAAAACATCGCCACCGCGCTGATCGCGCAGAGCACCCCACCCACCAGCAGGTACGGCCGCCGCCGGCCCCAGCGGCTGTGCGTTTTGTCGCTGATGACGCCCATCACGGGATCGGTGACACCGTCATACATCTTGGAAACAAAGAGCAAGGTGCCCGCCACCGCCGGCGCAATGCCGACCACGTTGATCAGATAGGCCATCAAAAGCGCAGTTTGGGTATTCAGCAGGCTCGACATGGCCAGCGTTCCGAGACTCCAGCCAAAGTAAAGCTTGACAAAACCCTGCGTTTTCATGCTTTCGACTCTCGTTCCGCCAGGTCCTCCAGCGGTTCCAGCAGGCGCTGGACAAAGTCTTTCCGGACCGGGTCATAGGCATCGCCCAGGTCCCGGGCGTCGACCCGTTCGCGGGTGGCCATCTCGCCCTCCTGCTGCACCGCCAGTGCCGCATCCACCCGCTCTCTCAGTACCGCAACTTCCTCGGCCAGAACCAGCATCATCTGGTACAGCGCGTCGAGCCCGGGGTCCGAGAAGTATTGCGGCGCCGAGGCGCGCTGGGGTCCCTTGACCCCCATCAGTGGCGGGCTCCTACGAAATACCAGGTCAGCGGGCCGTCTACCTGCGGTACGTAGGCCTCGAATACCGCATCAGAGTTGAACCCCGCCTCCGCCAGCGCATCGGTAACGCTGCTCTCGGCAAAATCGGTCCAGAAAGGCTCGTCGTTGTGGGCGGTCTGCCACAGCGCCATGTGGCGGGCAAAACCCGGCATGGCATCGACTTGCGTCGGCACATCCTGGTGGATGACAACCCCGCCGGGGGCAAGCAGGCGGTGACACTGGCGCATGATCTCCCGCATGGAGGCGGTCGGCACCTCGTGCAGCAGAATATTACTGATGATCAGATCGAAGTGACCGTCGGGAAAACCCGGCGCACAGGCATCTGCCTGGCGCAGGTGCAGCGCAATGCCTAACGATTCGGCGCGGAGATGACCGTAACGCAACTGGGCCTCTCCCAGGTCGATGCCATAGGTCTCCGCGTCCGGGTAAGCCAGCGCGTACCCGCAGGTCTGTCCGCCGAAACCGCAGCCCAGATCAAGTACGCGACGAGGCCTCAGATCGGGGAAATTCGCATCAAGATAGCGCACCACAGCCTGCGCCTTGCTGTCTTTGCGGCCCGTGCCGGCGCCTCGCGTATACACCGTGCCGCCGGCCTCCTGCAAAAGGCCTGCCCGTATGTCCCGCTCATCGCGGGTGTCCACGTACCCACCGGGCTGTCCGTGGAAGGCGGTCTCCAGCAAGTAGCCCGGCAGCTCAACATCCGGGACCAGCCTGAGCGAACCCCGTTTCTCTCGCCCATCCAGCTTTGCGGCCTGTGATTCCAGTGCGGGCAACTGCCGATCGACCATGTCCGCCAGCGCTATCCACATGCGTCTTTGCGAACCCCGGTTCAGCGAACTCCAGGCAGCAAAGGCCGTGCTCTGGCCAAGGATGTCGGCCGTTACTGACTGGCTGGGCAGATCTTCGTCCGACCGGGCGCTGACCAGCGCCCTCAACCGGGTCTGGCCCAAGGCGCCCAGGCCCCGCTTCAGGTGCATGACAAAACCCAGGCGCGCCCGGTCTTCGGTGCACTCGGTCGGTGTCAATTCATGCCGCGTCGAGCGGTTCATGTCTTCGAGTCGAAGCGTGGCCGACATGGTCATCTCCTATCAACGTACTGCTGCAGTATAGCCTTGCACCGGAACACCGGGTCAACTGGCCATCATGCTGGACAAAGGCGCTCGGGCCGTACGCGCGGGAGTGGAGGCGGGCTGTCGCTGGTGCTAATCGCCCTGCAGGGTGTGCAGGTGGCAGATGATGGCATCGAGCGTGTCGGGGTCGCTGATCGGCGCACTGGCCATGCGCGTGCCCGGGATGGTCAGCGACGGATTGGCGAGGTACTCGCGCAGCGACTGTTCATTCCAGGTCAGGCCGGATTCAACAACCGCGGTAGAGTATCGATAACGCGGCCCCGTGCCGGCATCACGGCCAACGACATTCCAGAGATTGGGCCCTGACAGATCAGCAGCGCCGGGGGCGGACGCGTGACAGACCCGGCAACGGTTAAAGGCTTTGCTGTCGCCATCGGGATCACAGCCCGCCGAAGCCTCAGCCAGCGCGGTCCCTGCCAGGGCGGTGAGGCAGAGCAAGACAAGAAGTCTCATGGCTCCGTCATCTTGGTCAGACGGATATGTGTCCTGTCCTCCCGGCCCTGGAACAGGCTGCCGTCTTCCAGGTAACCGTTGTCGTAAATCCAAAGCTCTTCGGGATTCAGCACCCACTCCGCGTCCCAGGTCATGGCTATACCACTGCGTTTGGACACCATCGAGCAACTTCCATCAATGAATGGTTCATCCGGTTGCGCCAGCCGGCCCACGATCTGCTGTCCGTGTTTGCGCCACCGAAAATCGCAATTGCCGCCGTATTCGGGGTCAATTTCAATCTTCGACAGCTTCTCAGGATCAAGATGCGCGGACTCGAACTGCTCCGGATCCTTGACTCTTCGCCCACTTACGCTGACGGCACCGAGTTCGGTTGCCAGCGTGACAATATAAAGCACCTGTGTTCCGGGCAGGATCAACTTGTCTTTTCCCCCAACTCGCAGTTCGCCGTAG
>WTJD01000111.1:16652-22103 GCA_011524975.1 Lysobacterales bacterium | reverse complement strand
CGTCTGCGCGTCTGTGCGGCTTGGCGTTAAATGGTGCAACAAATGCAGAAGCTTGTCGACGCGAAAGGCCGTTATTGGTTCCATTGCGGGAATCAGCGAAAATGGCGCCATGCAGCGGAATCCGGCCAACAGGGTATTGTGTGTAGCGCCCATGATGGACTGGACAGACCGTCATTGCCGTTACTTCCATCGCTTGTTGTCGCCCAATTCGTGGCTTTACACCGAGATGGTGACGACAGGGGCCGTGTTACACGGCGATCGTGAGCGCCTGCTGGGCTTCAATGCGGAGGAAAGCCCGGTGGCGCTTCAGTTGGGTGGCAGCGAGCCGGATGCACTGGCACGCAGCGCCGAGGTGGGCCAGGCGTTCGGGTACGACGAGATCAACCTCAACGTGGGTTGTCCTTCCGACCGGGTGCAGAAAGGCCGCTTCGGCGCCTGCCTGATGCTGGAGCCGGATCTGGTGCGGGAATGCCTGGGCGCGATGCGGGCTGCGGTGGATATCCCCGTGACCATGAAATGCCGCCTGGGTGTGGATGATCACTACAGCTATGAATATTTTCGGGATTTCATTGGCACCGTGACCGAATCGGGTGTCTCCACGGTGATTGCGCATGCACGCAAGGCCTGGCTGACCGGGCTGAGCCCCAAGGAAAACCGGGACATTCCTGAACTCGAATACGACTGGGTTTACCGCCTCAAACAGGAAATGCCACGGCTGGAAATCGTGATCAACGGCGGCATCACCCGCCTTGAGTCGATCCGCTCGCACCTTGAACAGGTGGACGGCGTGATGCTCGGCCGGGCCGCCTACCATGACCCCTGGCTGCTGGCTCAGTGCCAGCAAGCGCTGTTTGATTTGGATGGCCCCGCGGATCGTGCGGCGGTCATCGGCGCGTTTTCTGAATACCTGGAAAGCCAGGTCGAACGGGGCGTGCCGGTCAAGCACATGACGCGACACGTACTGGGCCTGTTCCAGGGCCAACCGGGCGCCCGGCGATGGCGCCGCTATATCAGCGAGCATGCCCACCGGAATGACAGTAATGCCCGAATTCTTTACGAGGCGCTGCGAGAAATGGGGCAATACGCCTTCGCTGGTGACAGAACTGAGTCATCTGCATAAAGATATTTTCTTACAAGACTCCGTGTCATCCACCGCTACAGCACCGATGACTGTGGTGCCAGGCTATATACGCCAGAAACTTGATGCGCCCTACAGGTGCCGATGGAGTTCTTGTTTTAAAGACACACAGTTACACATATACTGTGTTATATGAAAAACATTACATTAGCGGTCGATGAGAAAGTGCTTGCCGTGGTCAGACGTTATGCAGCGGAACAAGGTGGTTCGGTCAACGGCCTTGTCCGAGCTTTCCTGACCGAAATTGCCGAGCGCGAGGACAGGGCGAAACAGGCACGCAGGAATATCCGGATTCTCAGTGAGAAAAGTGCGGCCCGGAAGGGGGACGAAACCTGGGGCAGGGACGAACTGCATGAGCGTTGATGCCTTTCTTGACACCAATATCCTGGTCTACGCTGTTACCAGCGATGTCTCGCAACGGCCGAAGCGAAAAAAGGCATTGGAGATCATTCAGACGGAGGACTTTGCCGTCTCAACGCAGGTTCTGCAGGAGTTCTATGTGATCGTAACTCGCAAACTGTCCAGGCCACTCACTCCAGGTCAGGCGCTGGAGTGGATCGAGGAGTTGGCGGTGTTTCCCTGTGTGGCCACGGAGGTCAGCCTGGTGAAAATTGCCATCGAGATCTCGGTACGCTACCAGACCTCATATTGGGACGCGGCTATTCTCGCAGCCGCAGAAAGTATGGGTGCGCCACGGTTATACAGCGAAGACCTGAATCACGGGCAACGCTATGGCAGTGTTGAGGTAGTTAATCCTTTTATGCCGTGATGAATTCGTGCATTCATTACGCATGATGCACATCATCGAAGAAATTTCCCCAGACGATACGATGGAATGCCGGCCAGTAAGGAGGGCGCTCCATGTCGTTCAATCTCAAGAACCGCAGCTTTCTGAAGCTGTTGGACTTCTCCAAGCGGGATCTCAGCTATATCCTGGACCTGGCCCGGGACCTCAAGCGGGCCAAGTACGCGGGCCACGAGGTCCAGCGGTTGAAGGGCAAGAATATTGCGCTGATTTTCGAGAAAGCCTCTACCCGAACCCGCTGTGCCTTTGAGGTGGCGGCCTATGACCAGGGCGCCAACGTGACTTATCTTGACCCGGTCGGCTCACACATCGGTAAGAAGGAATCCGTCAAGGACACCGCGCGGGTACTCGGGCGCATGTATGACGCCATCGAGTACCGCGGAATGAGCCAGCAAGTGGTCGAAACCCTGGCCGAGTATGCCGGGGTGCCGGTCTTCAACGGCCTCACGGACCAGTACCACCCCACCCAGATGTGCGCCGACATCATGACCATGCGTGAATTCATGCCCCAGCCATGGCATGACTTCAAATATGCCTATGTCGGTGATGCGCGGCACAACATGGGTAATTCGCTGATGATCGCCGGCTGCCTGATGGGCATGGACGTGCGTATCGGCGCGCCCAGGGCGTTGTGGCCAAACGATGAGTTGATTGAATCCGCCCGCCAGCTGGAGGCACTGAACAAAGGCAGGCTGACACTGACCGAAGATCCGATGGAGGCGGTACGTGACGTGCAATTCATCCACACGGATGTGTGGGTTTCGATGGGCGAGCCCGAGGCAGTCTGGGCGGAGCGCATCAAGCGGCTGATGCCCTACCAGGTGAATTCCAAACTGATGGCCGCCAGCGGCAACCCGCGAGTGCGGTTTATGCACTGCCTGCCGGCCTTCCACAACCTGGAGACCGAAGTCGGGCGGGAAATACACGAAAAATTCGGCATCGATGCCATGGAGGTGACCGAGGAGGTTTTCGAATCGACCGCGGGTATCCAGTTTGAACAAGCGGAAAACCGCGTCCACTCGATCAAGGCCCTGCTGGTGGCCACGCTGGGCAGCCAGTGAATCCGATCGGTTGGGTGGGCTAAAGCCATGCGGGTAGTCGTTGCACTGGGCGGTAACGCGTTGTTGCGGCGCGGCCAGGAGCTGAACGCGGAAAATCAGCGTCACAATATTCGCGTGGCTGTGAACCAGCTGGCCCAGGTTCACCAGGATCATCAATTGGTCATCGCACATGGCAATGGTCCGCAGGTCGGCCTGCTGGCCCTGATGGACGCGGCTTATACCTCGGTCGAGCCGTATCCGCTGGATGTGCTGGGCGCCGAGACGGTAGGCATGATCGGCTACCTGATTGAACAGGAGCTGGGCAACATCATCCCGTTCGAGGATCACATCGTCACCATCCTGACCCAGATTGTCGTCGACCCCGGTGATCCTGCGTTTGATCAGCCAACCAAGCCGGTGGGGCCGGTCTATAGCCGCGAGGCCGCGGGCCAGCTCGAACGTGAAAAAGGCTGGGCCATGGCGCCGGAGGGTGCGCATTTCAGACGCGTGGTGCCCTCACCACTGCCCCGGCAAATCATAGAAATTGAGGCCATACGCATGCTGGTCGAGCAAGGCGTGATTGTTATCTGCGCCGGCGGCGGGGGCATACCCTGTGCCTATGACGATGGCGGCAAGCTCTATGGCGTTGAGGCCGTCATCGACAAGGATCTGGCCAGCGGGCTGCTGGCGCGGGGCGTGGCCGCTGACGCCCTCGTGATGCTCACGGATGTACCCTGTGTTTACGCGGATTTTGGAACGAAGCGGCAGCGAGCGATCCGCTCGGCCCACCCCGATGCCATCGAGAAACTGTCGTTCGCGGCGGGATCAATGGGGCCTAAAGTGGAGGGCGCCTGCCGGTTCGTGCGCGAAACCGGCGGCTGGTGCGCCATTGGCCAGTTGTCCGACCTGGTGGGGATCATGGAAGGTCGTTGTGGTACGCTGATCGCCGGCGACCTGAAAGGCATCCGCTTCGTTGATTGAGCCTCTTACGGGGCGCCGACGAAGCGCTCCTTCCGAAACAGAGATTCGCAATAACGGCAGCGCATGAAGACGCCGTCCTTTGCCTGGTGGATGGAGAAGCTGGAGTCAACGGGTTCGCTGTGCGAAACACAGTTGGGGTTAGGGCAGGGAAAAATGCCTGTGAGCCGGCCCGGCAACTCCACCTTCATCTTGCTGGCCACCTTGTGGTCTTCGATGATGTTCACGGTCGCATCCGGCGCCAGCAAAGCCAGCTCGTTGGCCTCATCCATCGAAAACAGCCAGTCTTCGACCTTGATGATGTCCTTGTGCCCCATGTGTTTGCTGGGTAGGTTCAGACCGACCGTGACCTGGATTTTGTCGTTGATCAGGTGCAGCCGGTTCAGTATTTTCAGACCCTGTCCCGGGGTAATGTGATCGATCACGGTGCCACGATTGATGGCCTTGACTTTCATCTTTTCAGACATGTCAAAGCTCCTTGTTCAGAATCGTCGCCAGCAAGGCCTGGCGGGCGTAGACACCGTTCTCAGCCTGCTGGAAATAGTACGCATGCGGTGTGCGGTCAACGGCCACCTCGATCTCGTCGACCCTCGGCAGTGGGTGCATCACGCGCAGGTGGCCGGGCGCCTGCTCCAGCATTTCGGCCCGCAGCACGGAATGGGCCGCGATGTCTCCGTATTCAGTGGGGTCGAAGCGCTCTTTCTGGACACGGGTCATGTAGAGGATGTCCGAGTCGGGGAGGGTGCGCTCCAGTGAATCGGTCACCTCATATTCCAGTCCGCTGACATCCAGTTCCCGCAAAAGGTAGCCGGGCATGGCCAGGGATCCGGGCGCCACAAATTTGAAGCGGCAGCCAAACATCGACAATGCCTGGACCAGCGAATGCACCGTGCGCCCGTACTTCAGGTCGCCGGCGAAGGTGACGGTCAGGTCGTCCAGCCGGCCCTGGCACTCGTAGATGGTGAACAGGTCCAGCAGGGTCTGGGTGGGGTGCTGGTTGGAACCGTCGCCGCCGTTGACCACGGGTACTCCGGCGACTTCCGAGGCCAGGCGCGCGGAGCCTTCCTGGGGATGGCGCATGACAATCGCGTCCACGTACGAGCCGATCACGCGGATGGTGTCCGAGAGTGTTTCGCCTTTCTTGCCCAGCGATGTGTTGGCGCTGTCGGCGAAACCGATCACCTTGCCACCCTGACGCAGAATGGCCGTTTCAAAGGACAGCCGGGTACGGGTGGAGGCCTCGAAGAAGCAGCTGCCGATGACCCGCTCTTTCAGCCAGTGTCTTTGCGGGCCCTGCTTGACCTTGCCGGCCAGCGAGACCAGTTGTTCAAGCTCGCCACGGGACAGGTCCATGATGGAGATGAAGCTCTGGTTGAACAATGAATGGGTCATGGTGTTCACAAGCGGTCCGCGCCCCGTTGGGCAGCCCTGCGATTTTAGCGGTAAAGCAGGTGCAATAGCATGCCCGAGGTCATTTTATCTGGTCTCCA
>WTJD01000111.1:0-16552 GCA_011524975.1 Lysobacterales bacterium | reverse complement strand
GCCGGACCCAGACCGCGCCCTGGCCGAGGCGCGGGCGCTGGTGCGCCTGATCGAGTCGGTTGGCGTTCCGGTCACCTGTTTTCCCGGACGTGCTGATCAACCGGACGGCATCTTTCCCAACAACGTCTTCGGCACGGTGCCGGGGCGGTTTATCGTCGGTCGCATGTTTCATCACGGCCGCCAGGCGGAAGCGAGCCGGCGTGATATCCGAGCGCACTTTGCCGACCGGGTGTTGATCGATCTGTCGGGACGGGACCTGGTTGCCGAACTGACCGGCGCCATGGTTATCGACCGGGGTCGAAAGATGGGTTTTTGCGGCATGAGCACGCGCGTGGACGATGCCGGCATGCGCGCCATGCATGACGCGTTCGACCTGGCGCTGACTTACCGGTTCGACCTCTCGCCGGATGAGTATCACACCAACGTCGTGCTGTCGGTGCTGGCAGGCCGTGCCTGCATTCTGCCTCCGCCGTCAGCCGTCGATCCCAGGGTCTCCGACGCCATTGCCGATGCCTACCCCGGGCGGACGCTTTTCCTGGATGACGACGAGAAAAACGCCTTCGCCGGCAACTGCATCGCGCTGACCGAGACGGATCTGTTCATGAGCCAGACCGGGGCCGACGCGCTGCGCCCGTCCAGCCGCGCGGCCCTGAGTGACTGGGGTTTTACACTGCATACCGCGGAAATGGATGAAATCGAAAAAGCGGGTGGCAGCCTGCGCTGCATGCTTGCCGAGATATTCTGACCCTCCTCACCCTGGTCAGACCTCTGACACGGCGCGCAGGCTTGGGGTCCAACCTCCATGGGGCGGCATTCAGGGTCGATTCAGAAAACTGTTTTAAAATAAGGCCAGTACCCGAACTCAACGGATGGCCGGGCGTGAGAAACAGTTTGAAGGCAATGGTGTTCGTGTGGTTATTGGCGCTCCTGGCGCCCGCGCTCGCGCATGCCCAGAGCCTTGAGCAGGCCGCGGCGCAGGCCGCCAGGCAATACAACGCGAAAGTACTCTCTGCGCGCACCGTCAAGCAGGGCAAGCAGGACGTACACGTGATCAAGCTGTTGACCAAGAAGGGCGTGGTCAAGACAGTTCGCGTCCCCGATCGCCGAAAGAAGAAGCCCAACTGATGCGCCTGCTCCTGGTCGAAGACGATGTGCGCCTGCAGGATTCCCTGGCCGATACGCTGAGGGAAGCGGGGTTCGCCGTGGATGTCAGCGGCGATGGCATCGAGGGTCTCTGGTATGGCGAGGAATTTCCCATCGACCTGGCCATTATCGATCTCGGTCTGCCGGGTATGTCCGGTCTGGAGTTGATTCGAAAGCTGCGCGCATCCGAGCGGCACTTCCCCATTCTGATACTCACGGCCCGCTCGGAGTGGCAGGACAAGGTGGAAGGCCTGGAGGCCGGCGCCGATGACTACCTCACCAAGCCGTTTCATCCTGAGGAACTGAAAGCGCGTATCCACGCACTCATCCGGCGCAGCGCCGGTCATTCCCGGCCCGAGGTTCGGCTGGGCCCGTTAAGCATCGATCTTTCCGCGCAGCGCGTGACCAACGGGGAGCATGAAATCGACCTCACGACCTATGAATACAAGGTGCTGGAATACCTGGTGCTGCACCCCGGAGAAGTGGTGACCAAGACCCACCTCTCCGAGCATATTTACGAGGAAGAGGCTGATCGCGACAGCAACGTGATCGAAGTGTTCATCGGGCGTTTGCGGCGCAAGATTGATCCCAGTGGCAGCCTTCAGCCCATCGAGACGCTTCGCGGGCGAGGCTACCGACTGACCCTGCAGCCCTCAGACCAGGGCTGAAATGCGGGCGTCCGGGCCGAGTGTCAGCACCCAGCCGGCTACAAGGCCAGGGGGGAGGTCGACGTCGCTTCGTGTTCGCCTGCTGGCGCTGGGGCTGGCCGTGCTGGCGATCTCACTGGGCCTGGTCGGCCTGGCGTTGGACGCGGCGTTCGCGCGCAGCGCCGAGACCGAATTGCGCAAACAGATGGAGACCTGGGTCTACCTGGTGCTGGCTGCGACTGAGATCAGCGATGCAGGCGCCATCACGGTCAGTGATGATCTTGGCGATCCTCGCCTGTCGCAACCGGGGTCAGGCGTTTATGTGCACGTTCATGGCGCTGATGACGAGTGGAATTCGCCCTCCACCCTGGGTCGTGACTTACCCGAGCCCGCTTCTGCGGATGCGGGCGAACAGTCGTTTGAAAAGCTGAGCGGTGAGCCTGCCTACCTGGTTTATCGCTACGGTGTCGGCTGGGAATTGCCGAATGGCAGCCTGCTGCCTTTCACCGTATCCGTTCTGGCCGACGAGGCTTTACTCGGGCCACAGATATCGGCATTTCGTGGTGGCCTTTGGCGGTCATTGGGCGCGGTCGGGCTGATCCTTGCCCTGGCGCAGTTTTGTTTCCTCTGGCTGGCGCTGCGGCCGTTGCGCGAGATCGCGGGTGACGTGGCCGAAATTGAATCCGGTGCGCGTGAGCGCCTGGATGGGCGTTATCCCCGGGAACTGGAGCCGTTGACCCGCAATCTTGATCGCCTGATGGAGACTGAGAAAGCCAACCAGGCGCGTTATCGCAGTGCGCTGGATTCACTGGCGCACAGCCTGAAAACGCCGCTGGCGGTGATTCAGGCGGGGCTGGCGAAAAGCCAGGGGGGCGAGGTGCCCGCCATGCAGGACGCGGTCGACGACATGCAGCATCTGATTGCCGGCCGACTGCAGCGCGCGGCCGCCTCGGCCCGCCGCACGCACGCGGCGCCGGTGGCGATACGGCCGATCGCCGAACGGCTGGCCACCAGCCTGCGCAAGGTGTATTCGCAGCATTTGAGAACGCTGGATGTCAGTATTGAGCCTGAGCTGACATTCCGCGGCGAGCCCCGCGACCTGATGGAAATGTTGGGCAATCTGCTGGACAACGCCTGTAAATATGGTGATGGCGCTGTTCGTCTCAGCGCCTGGCGGGACAGTGGGGCATTGAGCCTGAGGGTCGAAAACGACGGCGGCTCGATCCCGGCCGACCGGGCCCGGCAACTGGTCGAGCGTGGGGCGCGCGGAGACGAGCGTGAGCGCATTGAAGGCCACGGTCTTGGGCTGACCATTGTCAACGAACTCGTCACCGCCTATGGTGGCGAACTGGTGATTGATGAGAGTGACCTGGGCGGCGCGGCCATTACTGCCCGCTTTTCGGAAAGGTAATCGTGACGAGCGAAAATTACAGAGACATCACAGCACTGCTGGACATCATGCGACGGTTGCGAGACCCGGAAACGGGCTGCCCCTGGGACGTCAAGCAGGATTTCTCCACCATTGCCCCTTACACCATCGAGGAAGCCTACGAGGTGGCTGACGCCATCGAACGTAACGACCTGGAGCACCTGCGCGAGGAACTCGGCGACCTGTTACTGCAAGTGGTTTTTCACGCGCAAATGGCCGATGAGAAAGGCATCTTCGACTTCGCGGACGTGGTGGAGGCGATCAGCGAAAAACTGGTTCGCCGGCACCCCGGCGTCTTTACCGACGAGGAGATCGCGACTGCGGAAGAACAGCTGGCCAACTGGGACCGCATCAAGGCGGAGGAGCGCAAGCAGAAGGGCGAAACCAGCATCCTGGACGGCGTGCCCAGCGGCATGGCCGAGCTGCAGCGGTCGGTGAAACTGCAAAAGCGCGCGGGCGATGTTGGCTTTGAGTGGACCTCGGCCGAGCCCGTGCTGGACAAGTTCGAAGAGGAAATCGAGGAGATGCGCGAAGCCATGCACTCGGGCGATCGCGCGCACATCAAAGATGAAATGGGTGACCTCCTGTTCGTGGCCGCCAACCTTGCGCGACAAATGGATATCGACCCGGCATCCGCGCTGCGCCACGCCAATGCCAAGTTCGAGCGCCGCTTTCGGGCCATGGAGCATCGCGCCGGCGGGCCGGATTCGCTGGCCGCCCTGAACCTGGAGCAGATGGAAACATTGTGGCAGGAGATCAAGCGTCTGCCTGCCGAGCGGGCCGCCCGGGGTTATGAAGATGACTGAATGGCTGACGCAACTGGACCCCAACAGCCTGGCCATGGGCGCCATGGCCGGCTTGTTGCTGGGCGGCTTGGTTGCCTGGTTTGCGGTACACCGCGCGTCGCGCCGGGAGGAGGCGCGTTCCCGGCCCAGGCTGCAGCAGCTGGAGTCCGGCCTCCAGGCGCGAGAATCTGAGCTGACTGCGGCAAAACAGCAGCTGGCCGTGGCGGAAACCCGGCTGGAGGAGCAGGCCGCGCACTATGCCCAGGAAAAATCAAACCTGGAGCAGGCAGAGAAACGGCTGACGGAGGCTTTCGAACGGCTGTCGGGCAAGATGTTTGAAGAGCGCTCGCGACAGTTTACGCAGCTCAGTGAGCAGCAGCTCAATGTGTTGCTCAAGCCGCTTGTGAAAGACCTGGGCGATTTCCGGCGCACGGTGGACGACACGCACAAGGAAGAGCTGGCCCAGCATGCCGCGCTGCGGGAAAGGCTGAAGCAGCTGGAAGATCTGAATCGCCAGTTGAATGACGAGGCGCAGAACCTCACCCGGGCGTTGACCCGGGATGTGAAGGCCCAGGGCAACTGGGGTGAACAGCAGCTCGAGCGCCTGCTGGAACTGGCCGGCCTCAGAAAAGGCGAAAACTATCACACCCAGGTTTCCGTTACGGGGCGGGGCGGTGAGCGCCTGCAGCCCGATCTCGTGTTGTCCTTGCCCGAAGGCAGGACCATCGTGATGGATTCGAAGGTGTCCTTGACCGCCTGGACACGCTATCACGCCAGCACCGATGCAGATGAGGCCGAGGCGCTGTTGAAGGAGCACGTACAGTCGATCCGAAGCCACATCGAGCGGCTGGGGAAAAAGAATTACCCGGACGTGGAAGAGCTCAATGCGCTGGATTTCGTGCTGATGTTCGTGCCGATCGAGGCGGCCCTGATTGCGGCGCTGCAAGTGGACCCGACCCTGCCCGAGTTCGCGCTCAAACACCGCGTAGCGTTGCTGTCACCGGCCAATTTCCTGGCCACCGTGCGCACCGTGGCCTCGGTCTGGCTGGTCCACAAGCAGAACACCAACGCAAAGGAAATTGCCAGCCGCGCCGGGCTTCTGTACGACAAGTTCGTGGGTTTTACCGAGAACCTGCGCCAGGTGGGCGCGCGGCTGGACCAGGCCCGCAAGGCTTATGATGACGCGTACGGCCAGTTATCCACCGGCGCCGGCAACCTGGTTCGTCAGACGGAACAGCTGCGCCAGCTCGGCGCCAAGCACGCGAAGCAACTCGACAAAACACTGGTTGAGCGCTCCGGAGACGGCGGTGAAGATCAGGCCATCGAGAATTCGGGTGGCCCGGAAGAACAACACGACGGGTCTAAACCAGGTACTTCCTGAACCCTATTCTCACGTGGCCTTTTGGAAAGTTGTCGAAGCGAGTGAATTCACGGTAGCCAAGCTTTCGATAAAACGCTTCCGCCTGCCAGCTTTGTGTCCACAGCCAGATGCCCTGGAGATTCCGGGATCGGGCGAAGGTCTCGGCCAGGCCCATTAAATTTTGTCCGAGCCCTTGCCCGCGCAGTTCCCTAGCAACCCAAAGTTCATCGATGTAAATCCAGTCCCACAGGATATCCGCGGTCAGCGCCGCGGTGATCGGGTGACTGTCTTCTGACGCGATCCACTTCACTCGCTCTTTTTGATAGCCGGGTGCGGCCAGCTCGTCGGAGTGAGCGCTGAACCCACGGGATACCACCGACCGCTCTGCGGGGGTCAGATCTGCCCTTTGAAACGCGATTTCCATTCCCATTCCGGCAACCTCAAAGCCTGCGTCAATGTGTGAATCACCACCGGGGCCAGTTTATTCGAGAAGGTCCTGCGTGACCGCACTCGATGGCACGGGCGCGGTCTATTTCTGCGCCGGTAATGCCTGATTTTCAGACCTATACTTTAAATACCTGCCTAATAACAACCGGCAAGGACGCTGCTGGTTGCGCGATGCACAACCTACTCATGGGGGCTAACAGATGGCCGGATGAACCGGCTAGGAGGCCTTATGAAGACGCTAAGAACGATTCTGATGTTGAGCGGCCTGCTGTTGGTCGCAGGGACTGTGGCTGCCGAGGTGGTGATCAAGAAGGTGCCGATGTCGGCGAGAGATATCGCTGGCTTGAATGGTCACCAGATGTATGACCAACTCTGCGCCGTTTGTCATGGCGCCGATGGACAGGGCGACGGACCTGCCGCGCCTGCATTCGTCGGTGCGGTGCCAGACCTGACGCGGCTTTCGAAAGACGGCAAGCCTACCTATTCACATGCGGAGCTTGAAGGTGTGATTGCCGGACGCGACCGCACGGTACACGCGGATTTCGTCGGAATGCCGCTGTGGGAGACAGAGTTTCAATATGTTCGCACCAGGAATGGCATGCCGCGAACGGCGTACGCCAGAGCCAAGATCCATGCGCTGGCAGAGTACGTGGAAGGCATGTCCCTGGCATCGACGGACTAGTATGCCGGAGCCGGCAGGCTGAGCTGTCAGGCTAACCAGCACCTGGTTTTGCCCACCATATCAGCCTTGAAGCGGCTTCTGGCAATCAAGGTAGATAAGGAGAATGACGATGAAAAAATGGATAACACTAGTGATCGCCGGCGCGTGGCTGGCGGCTTCTGGCCTGGCGGCCGCTGAAGTGGTCATCAAGCAGAGACCACTGACCTGGGATGACGTCAAAGGGCAGAATGGCGAACAGCTGTATGGGAAGCTCTGCGCTTCCTGTCATGGGCTTGAAGGAAAGGGAGATGGCCCGGCGACTCCCGCGCTGACCCAGGCGGTTCCTGACCTGACGCACATGCCGCGTGACCAGGAAGGACTGATCGACCATGGACGCATCGAAAAAATCATTGCCGGAAAGGATCGCAGGGTCCGGCACGGGGTGATTGGCATGCCAAAATGGGAGGAACAGTTCAAATACGTTCGTACCGGTTGGAACGATCGTGAAAGGTACGCATTCGCGCGCAAGCGGATCCATGAACTGGCTGAACACGTCGAGAGCTTGCAGGAGGTCGCGCTGGTCGATTGAGGGGTAGCCGGCCAGTCCCGTAAGGGCTGGCCATCATGGTTGCTGGGTTCACCGCCGCGGCGGTGAGCCCGGCGTTCGTCCCGCCGGGGCGGATGGCGCTGGCCGGGAACGGTGAGCGGGGGTGTTCAGGCTTTCCGGAACACCAGGCAGGCGTTGGTGCCGCCAAAGCCAAAGTTGTTGCTGAGCACAGTCGTCAACTCGGCATCTCGGTTTTCCCGCACGATCGGGAATCCTTCCGCTTTGGGGTCCAGTTCTTCAATGTTGGCTGAGCCCAGGACGAAACCATGTTTCATCATCAGCAGGCAATGGATCGCCTCCTGAACGCCCGTGGCGCCAAGCGAATGGCCGCACAGCGACTTGCTGCTGCTCAGCGGCGGCGCGTTCTCCCCAAACACCTCCCTGATCGCTTCGAGTTCGGCCACGTCGCCCACAGGCGTCGAGGTGCCATGGGTGTTGATGTAATCAATGGGTGTATCCACTGATTCGATGGCCTGGCGCATGCAGCGAACCGCGCCTTCACCGGAGGGCGCGACCATATCGGCGCCATCAGAATTGGCGGCGTAACCCACCAGTTCGGCGTAGATATTTGCGCCGCGATTTTTTGCGTGCTCCCACTCTTCCAACACCAGCATGCCGCCGCCGGAAGCGATGACGAATCCATCGCGGTTGGCGTCGTAAGCCCGTGAGGCTTTTTCCGGTGTGTCGTTGTATTTGGTCGACAGCGCGCCCATGGCGTCGAACATCATGGTCAGCGACCAGTCGCCTTCTTCGCCGCCGCCGGCAAAGACAATGTCCTGTTTGCCCAGTTGGATTTGTTCCATGGCCGCGCCAATACAGTGCGTGCTGGTGGCGCAGGCGGAGGTGATCGAATAATTGACGCCCTTGATATGAAAAGCGGTGGCCAGGCAGGCGGAAACCGTGCTGCCCATGGTCTTGGGCACCAGGAACGGGCCCAGGCGCTTGACGCCGCGCTCACGCAAGGTGTCGGCGCCCCAGACGATGTTCTTGCAGGACGCGCCACCGGAACCGGCAATGATGCCGGTGCGGGGGTTGACGATATGGTCTTCCTGCAGGCCTGCGTCTTCAATGGCCTGCTGCATGGCAAGATAGGTGTAGCCCGCGGAGTCGCCCATGAAACGCCGTTGTCTGCGGTCGATGTGATCGCTGATGTCCATTTCGACACAGCCGCTGACCTGGCTGCGCAGGCCCGCTTCGGCGGAGTCCTCAGCGAAATGCAGGCCCGAGCGCCCGGCGCGCAGAGCATTCAGTACTTCAGGTATGGAATTGCCCAGGCAGGAGATAATGCCCATGCCGGTCACGGCAACACGTCTCATGCTACTTCCCTAAAAATTGTCTGTGGATTGGAACAGCCCGACCTTGAGGTCTTCGGCTGTGTATATGGTACGTCCGTCAACCATGACTTTCCCGTTGAACAACACCATGGATAGCTTGCGGCTGATCACGCGCTTGATATCCAGCGTATAGCTTACCAGTTTGGCCGTCGGTAGTACCTGTCCGGAAAACTTGATCTTGCCGGCGCCCAGCGCCCGGCCCTTGCCAGGTTCTCCCAGCCAGGCAAGAAAGAAACCACCGAGTTGCCAGAGGGCATCCACGCCCAGGCAACCGGGCATCACCGGGTCGGACTTGAAGTGGCAGCCAAAAAACCAGAGGTCCGGCCGGATGTCGAGCTCCGCGCTGACCTGGCCTTTGCCAAATGCGCCGCCTTGGTCGTCGATGGAGGTAATCCGGTCGACCATGAGCATGTTATCGGATGGGAGTCGCGCGTTCCCGGCGCCGAATAATTCGCCCCGGCCGCATCGTTCAAGGTCTTCCCGGCTAAAGGCGTTGGGTCTGGTATCGTTGCTCATGCAGGTCCAAAAGTGGCGCCCTATGCTGACGATGATGTATCAGCACCTTTCGCGTTCGGGCTGGAGCGTGTGTATATTTTAATGGATTTCTCGGACGGGTTTCGCGATTACTCGACAAAAAGCATCGGGGGCCAGACGATCTGCAAGACCCGTTGGTGAGGTGCAACGGCAGCCTCTGCGTTTACGAATTCATTCTTCCGCCGGTGACGCGTTCGTGTCCGAGCAGATCGCGCTCGGTAAAAATGTCCGTATATTCGCGTTCCCGCAATATCCCGCGCACAGCCTCACCCTGATCCGGGCCATGCTCCAGCATCAGCCAGCCGCCCGGCGCCAGGTGGCCCATGCTCTCACTCGCAATGGATCGCAGGGCGGCCAGGGAATCTTCCCCTGGAGAGAGTGCCCGCAGCGGTTCGAATCGGCAATCACCCTTTGAGAGGTGCGGGTCGTTCCTGGCGACATAAGGCGGATTGCTGATAATCAGATTGAAGCGGCCGGTCAAGGGTTTGCACCATGATCCCAGCGTGAAGCTGACGTTCTCTATGGCCAGGCGCTGCGCATTTTCACCGGCCAGGTCGATAGCGGCCTGGCTCGTGTCCGTGCCAAATACGCGGCAGCCTCTGCGCTCGCTGGCCAGCGCCAGGGCGACCGCCCCGCTTCCCGTTCCCAGGTCGGCGATTCGCCAGCGCCCATCGCGCGGAATGCGTTTCAGGGCCAGTTCCACCAGTAGTTCCGTTTCCGGTCGGGGAATGAGGACATCGGGTGTCACCTTCAGCGACAGCGACCAGAATTCCCTGGAGCCGGTGAGGTAAGCAATCGGTTCTCCGCTGAGGCGTCTTTCGATCAACTGCTGAAAGAGCTCGCTGCGCTGGTTCGGCACCTCGAGATCCGGATCGGCGTACAGCAGTGATCGGGGTGACCCGAGGCAATGCGCCAGGAGCACTTCCGCTTCCAACCGCCCCGAGGACAGTTCCGCCAGTTTGTCCCTGGCGGATTTGAGGTGCTGGCGAACCGTCATCTGTTTCAATCGCGCTCACGGCGCATGCGAACAGCGCTGGGATGCGGATGGCGAGGCGGCTGGGCCAGGCCAGGCAGCAGAAATCCACGCAGTTTGATTAAGCCTTTCTTGGCGTCGTCCAACAGCAGGTAGAGCGCCGGGATGAGTATCAGCGTGATGATCGTGGCAAATACAATGCCAAATGCCAGCGAGGCGGCCATTGGGATGAGCAATTGCGCCTGCAGGCTGGTTTCCAGCAGCGTGATGGGCGCAAGGCCGAGGAACGTGGTCAGCGAAGTCAGCAGGATGGGCCTGAAACGCACTTTCGAGCCATCAATGACCGCCTGCGCCAGCGGCACGCCGACTTTTCGTTCCTTGTTGACGAAATCCACCAGGATCAGGCTGTCGTTGACCACCACGCCCGAAAGGGCGATCACGCCGAAGAAGCTCGGCATGCTGACCGGTATGCCAAGAATCCAGTGACCCACCATGGCGCCAATGAATCCAAAAGGGATGACCGACATGATGATCAGAGGCTGCGTGTAGGAGCGCAGCGGAATGGCGATCAGTGCGAAAATCATGAACAAGGAGAGCATGGCCCCTTTGGCCAGTTCGCCCTGGGCCTCGCGGGCTTGCTGACTCGCGCCGCTGAGCCGGGAGCGCACGCCAGGAAATTTCGAGAGCACATCGGGCAACTCCTTCGACAGGATATCGCCAAGAATTTTTTCTGGCTCGTACCTGTCCTTGTCCACCTCAGCAGTGATACGCGCCGCTCGCTCACGGTCGAAGCGCTGGATCAGCAGCGGGCTCTCCGTCAATTCGATTTCGGCCACCGCGTGGAAGGGCACACGGCCGCCCCCGGGTGTGCGAATACGCATGTTGTCCAGGTATCCCACGGAATCGCGCTCATCCCTTGGGAACCGAACCATGACTTTGACTTCGTCCTGGCCGCGCTGAACGCGCTGCACCTCGGTGCCGTAAAAGCCCGCGCGGACCTGCTGTGCGAGGTCCTGCAAGGTCAGGCCCAGCGACTCGGCTTCCGGGCGGATGTTGAGCTTTATTTCGGGGCGGCCTCGCTCGTAGCTGTTGCGCACGTCATACACACCCTGGTACTGCCGGATGCGTTTTTCTATTTCAAAGGCAGCACGTCCGACCTGGTCGATGTTGGCGCCGATCAGTTGAATGGAAATGGCGGGCCCGCCACCGGGGCCGGATGCTCCGCGAAAGCCCAGCTGCTTGACGCCGGGTATTTCACCGACGGCGGCGCGCCAGCGTCTCAGGGTCTCCGGGCCGTTGATGACCGCCTGGTCTTCCTTCACCAGTTCCGCGATGATCTGACCGGAGGTCTCACCGCGCGCAAAAGACAGCATGTGGCTGACCACGGCTCCTGATTCCACTCCTTGTTCCGCGCTGACTTCCGCATCCACTTGCCACAAACCCTGCTCGACAAGACGAATGGCCTCGTGGGTTTGCGCCGAGGGTGTGCCCTCGTTCATCTCGATATCCACCTGCATGAAGTCTGAGGCGATGTCGGGAAAAAAGACGAAGCGCAGGATGCCGCCGGCCACCAGTCCAATGGACAGGATCAACATGGAGATGAAGATCGAGAGCGTCAGGTAGCGGCGTTTTAGCGCCTTGGCGAGAAACGGTACGTAAAACCGGTCGATGAACGAGTGCAGCCCCTCGCTGAAAAACCGCTGAAACCGCACCATCCGGTTACTCGTGTCCTTCTCATAATGCCGCACTTTCATGTGCGCGAGGTGGGCCGGCAGAATCAATTTGGATTCGACGATGGAAAACACCAGGCACAGGATCACGACCCAGCCGATGGCTGCGAAAAACTCGCCGGAGATCCCGCTGACCAGCAGGATGGGCATGAACGCGGCAATGGTGGTCAATACGCCAAAAGTGGCCGGTACGGCAACTTTCATGACGCCCTCGACTATGTTGTCGACGGAGTGGCCCTTTGCGCGCATGTTGGTGTAGGCGCTCTCGCCCACGATGATGGCGTCGTCCACCACGATGCCGAGTACCAGGATGAACCCAAACAGGCTGACGAGGTTGACCGTAACGTCCAGCGTGGGCATGAGGAAAAAGGTGCCGAGGAAGGCTACCGGAAGCCCAACCATGACCCAAAATGCCAGCTTGAGACGCAAAAACAGCGCCAGTGACAGGAACACCAGGATCGCGCCGAAGAAGAGATTCTTGGTCATCATGTCGAGACGACCTTTCAGATAGTAGGTGACATCGGCCCAGGCGGCGATGCCGATCTCATCAGGCAGCGTCGCCTGCTTCTGCTCGATCCACTCGCGCACCACGGCAGAGATGTCCAGTTCGTTCTGGGTACCCACCGAGAGCACTCGAATGCTGATGGCGGGCTTGCCGTTGTATTCCGAGAATCGACCGACATCGGCGAACTCGTCCCGGATATCGGCAATGTCTTTCAACATCACCCGCGAGCCGTCGGGGTTGGTCCGAACGACGATGTCTTCGAAATCGCGGCCGACATAGGCCTGCCCCTTGGTGCGAACCTGTATGTCGCCGGCCTCAGAGCGGATGGTGCCGGCCGGCAGGTCCAGAGAGCCGCGGCGAATGGCCTGCGCCACCTCCGCCAGCGTCAGGTCATACGCCTGCAGCGTGTATTCGCTGATCTCGATACTGATCTCGTAAGGCCGAGAGCCGAGAATCTGCGCGCGCGTAACGCCCGGCAGCGTGACAATCTGGTTGCGCACCTGCTTGGCGTACTCCTTGAGGGTGCGCTCGGGAACGTCGCCGTAAACGGTGGCGATCAGCACCTGCTGCTCAAAGGTGGTACGTGAAACGATGGGCTTTTCGGTGTTGTCCGGGAAGGTGGAGATGGCGTCAACGCGGCTTTTGATCTGGTTCATGACATCCTGGACGTCATATTCCGTCATCACCTCGACCTGGACCAAGCCGCTGCCGCGCCGCGCGGTGGAGACCATTTCCTTGATGCCTTCGATATCCTGGATGGCTTCCTCTACTTTGATCAGGATGCCTTCTTCCACGTCCTCCGGCGCCGCGCCCAGGAAGGGCATGTTGACGCTGACAAAGTTGGTTTCGATCTTGGGCTGGGATTCTTTCTTGATGGTGAACGCCGAGTAGCAGCCCCCGGCCAGGACAATAAACATCAACAGGTTGGCCGCCACGGAATTGCGCGCGAACCATTCGATCAGCGCTTCATAAGGGTTGCGTCCGGTCATGACCCTTCTCCACGCTCGGGCGCCGCGGACATGCGCGGGCTGTCAGTGGATTCATTACCGGTAGAGAGCTTCATTCCCGGGAGGGGCGCGTCGAGGGTGGTGGTTACGACGCTTTCACCGCCGCTGATGCCATCAATGATGTACACCCATTCGGGCTCCGCTCTCGCTACGGTCACCGTGCGGATTTCCAGTTCGTTATCGCGGTTGGCGACCAGCACGGTGTTGTCGCTCTGCAACACATAACGTGGCAGAACGACGACGTTCTCCGCGCTGCGTCCTTCAATAACCGCGCGCACGAAGGTGCCCACTTTGAGTTCCTCCTGCTCACTCTGACCCAGCACGCCGTAGGGGTCCGTCACCTGGGCCACGGCGTACACGACGCGACTGGCAACATCGACCACGCCCTCGGTGCGTATAATCTGGGCGTCCCACTGACGTCGTATTCCGCCTTCCTCCGAGTACAGCGTTACGCGCGGAAATCGTTTGGTTTCCGCGTCTGTGGCTGAGGGCAGATCAAGGTAAGCGATGTCGGAGGCTGACAACGGCAAACGAATTTCCGCCGTGTCCACGGCGAAACTGGTACCCAGGCGCGTGCCGGGCGTGACGTACTGACCCACATCCACCAGTTTCTCGCGGACAAGGCCGTCATAGGGCACTGAGATCCGGGTGCGCTGCAGATCACGGCGGGCCTTTTGCACGTCCGCTTCGGCCGCGCTGACGTTGGCCAGGGCATCCTGCAGCTGCGGCTTGCGCAGAACCAGGTCGGAAGGCTCACCGCTGCGGCCCAGGTTGCGCCAGTCTTTCAGCGCCTGGTCGGACCGGGCCTGCTCATCGGCCAGTCTTGCCTTGCGTGAAGCCAGCGCGGCTTCAGCCCGCTTGAGCGCGGTTTCATAATCACTGGGGTCGATCAGCAGCAGGACCTCGCCCTTGCGGAAAAAGCCGCCCGCCACGAAATCCGCCGAAACTGAAGCGACTTTCCCCGAGACCTCAGATACCAGCGAGGTTTCCGTGCGCGGCAGCACGGTACCCTGTGAGACGACGGTGAAGTTGAGCGATCGCTGTTCCGCGGCGATGGTGTCAACGAGCACGGCTGGGTCGCCCGTGACGACCCGCTCCGGGCGCTGCCCGCGAGAAAAGCTGACCAGCAGGGCAACCACCACCAGCGCGCCGACGATAACGGCTACCGGCAAAATGGATCGTATGATTTTTCTGAATAAGCCGGTCTTTTCCGTCTCACGCTCGTCCCTAGCCATATCGCTTGCACTCCCTCCAGCCCAAAACGGCCAGGATTACTCAGACCCGTTAGCAATTATCCCAGCCACCTGTGAAATGGCCGTGAAATTCAACGATGGCTGTTCCGTGGCCATGGTGTCTAACAGCGTTGGCCAACGCACGCCGAGCACCGGCTATGTCGCCCCGATGCCTTGATGTAAGACCGCCGGGCCGTGCTGTGCAGACTGAACGCTAATTATCCCCGTCTGAGCGATGTTTTGTACAGGTTTTGCGTCAATCTCTGCGCCCTGAAAAAAACAGGGGGCCAAACATGGCCCCCTGGTCCGGGTCGGGTCTTGCCTAAGGGTATAGGGTCACATGAATGAGCCCTAGTCGATCCGGACAACTTTCACCATGGCCACCGGTCCACGCCAGTCATACATGGCGGGATCGAGGTCTCCCATGCCGTGGATGCCGGGGCTGGGGTAGACATAGCCCTCGGCCAGGCCATCGGAGAAGGGCTGGCCCACGCCGCCGCATTCGATGGGGCCCGGGATGTGCGCGCATGACTCATCGTTCATCTCGCTGCCTGCGTCATAGGCGTTTGCGTATGCTGTCTGCTGGGTCATGTGCTTCTCCAGTCGCAGGGCATCCAGTGCCACGAAGGTGTCATTGGTCGGGAGCAGCATGCCGGCCAGGCTGACGCGGTTGTAGCGGCGAAGGTTGGCTTCTACGGTCACGGTCCTGGATTCGCCCGGCCCGATCAGCCCATTGGTCGAAAACTGGATGTCGTAGCCCATGCCCGAGTCGGCCAGCGCCATGGCCATCTCATCCGTGGCACCGCCTTCGGCGATTCTGGACAGCGCGTCACTGGGCGCCTCGCCCACCATGAACATGCGAATCCTGGGGCTGTGCGTTGCGACGATCAGGGGTGTGAAATACTGGCCCTTGGTCAGGTTGGTTACGGTGACTTCATAGGTGGCAAGGAAGCTGGCAGCCTCATTGGCCGAGTCACTTTTATCGTTGGCCATGGCGGCGCCTGAAAGAGCGATAGCGGTTGCTGTGATCAATCCGGTTAAGCGTTTCATGTGTTGTCCTCCATTCTCGGGGTCGGTGCAGTCAGGCTGACTGTCACTGATGCACATTCTGGTGGGTGAGTTTCACGCCCGTGTCACGGACATTCGGCGCCCGCCTCGCGCTTAGTGTTTTATAAATAACTGAAAATAATGGATATATTTAGAAATCAGAAAAATTTTGTGATACTTTCGTGATATTCCCGGTCTTGTTGTCTGAACCTGAATGGGGAGAGACGACATGAGAGAACACCAGGTGCTGGTTGTGGAAGATGAGCAGGATATTGCCCGGTTGCTGCACCTGCACCTGACCGAGGCCAACTGCCAAGTGACCCTTGCCGCCGACGGGCACCAGGGCATGCGCCAGGCCTTCAGCCGCCATTGGGACCTCGTTATTCTGGACCTGCGATTGCCTGGCCCGGATGGTTTGAGTATTTGCCGGGCATTGCGGCGCGAACAGGTTTACGTGCCTGTCCTGATACTGACCTCAAAATCCTCTGAACTGGATCGGGTGCTGGGCCTGGAACTGGGCGCTGATGATTATGTGAGCAAGCCGTTCAGTGTGTCCGAGCTGATGGCGAGGGTGAAGGCGATTTTCCGCCGCGTGGAATCATTTGAACGTCGTTTCGCGTCCACGGGCGAGATTCTGAACGTCGGCCCGCTGAGCATCGATACGGGTGGCCGCGAAGTTTTGCTGAATGGACAACCGGTCTCTCTTACCGCGCGCGAGTTCGATCTGCTGCAGCATTTTGCCAGCCATCCGGGACAGGTCTTCTCGCGCGCGCAACTCCTGGACAGCGTGTGGGGCTACGGCCATGAGGGTTATGAGCACACCGTTAACTCTCACATCAATCGTTTGCGTTCAAAGGTAGAGCCTGATCCGGCGCAGCCCGAGTTGATCACCACGGTTTGGGGTGTTGGCTACAAGCTCGATACCGCACCCGCCGCGGCGCGCAGTGAGGGCCACGCGGCTGACAACGTGGTCAGCCTGTCTGCCTGAAAAGCATTAATGGAACTCGCTCGATGATGAAATCCCTGTTCGCCCGTCTTTCCCTGGCACTCCTGACCATCGTGACGGTCACTGGCGGTGCGTTGTTTCTGCTCGAGCTGTTCAGTACTCGCC
>WTJD01000216.1 GCA_011524975.1 Lysobacterales bacterium | reverse complement strand
AGTTCAGCCTGCTGTTGCGGTCGCATCGGGCCCATCCGATCGAAGTCACCGAGCTCGGAAACGCCGGTGTCCGACTCCTCATCGAGAGTGGCCCGGGCCTCTGGTCGGGAAGCCAACTGCCCCGCCGATCCGACTCCGGGAGGACGCAACGAATGGCCGCGACCGAAGCCCCGGATCTGTCGACCCAACGTCGACAGCTGCAGGCGAATCGCTACGGCGCGCACGGCTGGTTGCTATGGCTCGACCCCACGGAGCTGACCGACCCCACGCCGGAGAATCATCAGCGCAGCCGCCCACGGGAGCTCGTCGAATTCTGGCGAAGCCGAGCCCTGCTCGAACATCGCAGCCGCTGGGACGGCGAAGAACTCGTGGTCGAATTGAAGAACCCCAGCCAACAGATGCTCGGTGTCGCACTCCCGCTACGCTTCGAGGGCCGGTCGCTCCAACGCTGGGACGCCGACGCGGCGATCCCCGTGGTGCGTCGGGTCCGCAGCTTCGGTCGAGCCGAGTGCGGGAGATCCGTCTGAAACCGGATCTTCTGACCCGGCAGATCGCCCTGAAAAACCGGCCGATCCCTCTGCCGGGGAATCCGCGGACCCAACCCCAACGGAGGCGCTACCCGAGACCGCGCCGGGCAGCGAACCGGCTGAAACGGTCGATGCGTCGGTTTCCGGGGAGGCCGCTGCCGCGGAGTCCGCGACGGAGACCTCAACGGAGACCTCAGCGGAGACCTCAGCGCCGGCCGATGTGAGGCAGGAGGCCGATGAGCAGGCCGCCGAACGCAGTCCCGGTGACGGCAGCGATGACCAGGCGCCGGAAGAACCGCTGCCAGTTGCCAGTTCGCCTGTCCCAGGCTACCAGGCAACCCCGGAGGACCTGGAGACCTATGGCCCGGTGCGACCCGGGCAAACGCTGTGGGGTATTGCGACCGAGCTGTCCAGTGATTCAGGCTACGACCTCAACCAGATCATGCTGGCGATACAGCGAGTAAACCCCGAGGCCTTCGGTCGTGGCAATATCAATTTACTCAAGCGGGGCTCCATCCTGAGGCTTCCGCCCGCCAGCGAGATAGAGCGCTTGGCGGTTCGTGACGCCATGCTGGAGGCCATGCGCCAGGCCGACGATTACGCGGACATCATCGCCGGGCGAATGCCCGAACCCGGGCCGGCTCCGGTGGTGGCGGAACCGGCCGTTCCGGATGCTCAGCCCGAAGTGCCCATTGACTCGCTCGCGGGCGAGGTTGCAGGCAGGCTGGAGCTGGTCCCGCCAGAAGCACAGGACAGCGGCGAAGAGGTCGAAGCAGCGGGCAGTGGGGACCAGGCCATGGGCGAAGACGGTCTGCTTGACTCGGAACTGCTAAGCGAAGAGGAGATCGACAGCGCCATGCAGGAATCGGAGCACCTCACCGAGCGCATCCAGGAGCTGCGCGAAGAGCTCGATATTGAAGATGACTCCACCGTGGTCGGCATAGAAGACAAAGGTCTGGCGGAAATGGAACAGGCGCTGCGCGAGCAGAGGACGCAAGAGGCGCCGGTGACCCCGCAGGCCATGAGTGAATCTCCGGCTTCCCCGGCTGGGTTCAGCGTTTACGGCGGGTGGCTGCTTTTGGCAGCGGTGGTGTTGATTGGCGGCCTTGCTGCCTGGCTGTTCAAGCGCAGGCAGACGGCGGGCGAGGAAGAGATGGTCACCGCTGACGAGTCGCAGCCGCCTGAGGAAGCACCTGATCCCATGGGGCCTGAGGCGGAGCCCGATGTCTCGGGCTCTCCAGTGGTCGAATTGGTCAATTACATCGGGCACGCGGAAGACGACGATGGATTCGATGCGGCGGCTGATGACGAAGCTGAGCCGGATCTTGAAGCTGAGCCGGATCTTGAAGCTGAGCCGGATCTTGAAGCTGAGTCGGAGGACAAGCCGGGTTCGGAAGACGGACCGGGGCAGCCTGAATCAGAGTCCGGCGCCGAGACGGAAGTGACTGCGGACGGCGATGAGCCGGAAACGTCGACCGTGGGCGAAGCGGCCGATGCCTCTGAGCCCGAAGATGCGGAGGATGCCCAGGATGAGCCGGTGGACCCCGAAACCAAGCTGGATCTGGCACGGGCGCACATCGCCATGGGTGACAAGGATGCGGCGCGGGAACTGCTGGAGGAGGTTATCCTGGAAGGAAGCGATGAGCAGATCCTTGAAGCCCGCGACATGATGGAAGAGATCTGAATGCCACATGCGTGCGGTTCTCTAAAACCACTAACGTTCTCTCCCAGCCCCGGCCAGCCCCTGTCGCGCGCTGCTCAACCCTGCTTCGCTCATGCGATACGCGCTCTGTCTTGAATACGACGGTGCCGGCTTCCTGGGTTGGCAAAGTCAGCGCCAGACGCCCACCGTTCAAGACACGCTGGAAACCGCGCTTTCCCGGGTGGCAGACCACGATGTGTCCGTGGTGTGCGCGGGAAGAACCGATACTGGCGTGCACGCGCGGGGCCAGGTTGTCCATTTCAACAGCCATGCCGAGCGATCGGCTCGATCCTGGTTGCTTGGCGTCAACTCGAATCTGCCGGATGCCGTCAGCGCGCTGTGGATTCACCCCGTCAGCGAAGATTTTCATGCGCGTTTCTCGGCGTTCGAACGCAGTTATCGGTACTCCATACTTAACCGGTGGATTCGTCCGGCCCTTGGCCGCGGCGAGGTGGCGTGGATGCGCCGACCCCTGGATGCCGGACGAATGCATCGGGCATTGCAGTCCATCAAGGGGGAGCACGACTTCAGTGCGTTTCGTTCTTCCGGTTGCAAGGCGCGGCACGCCATTCGCAATGTACTGAGGGCTGAGGTGTCGCGGGAGGGTGACCGGATCCAGGTGAGTATTTCCGCCAATGGCTTTTTGTATCACATGGTGCGAAACCTTGTCGGCTCCTTGCTGGAGATAGGCGCGGGCGATCGGGCAGAGAACTGGATGGCAGAATTACTGGCGGCCGGCGATCGCAAACTGGCGGGCGTGACGGCGCCCGCTTCCGGCCTTTGCTTCATGGCGGTTCGCTATCCATCCGAGTTCAACTTGCCCAGCAGGGTTGCAGCCTTTCCGAAAGAGGCCGGTCAGTGAAACCGGTCAAGGTCAAGATTTGCGGCCTGACACGCGAGGCGGACGTTCTCTCTGCAGTGCACGCTGGGGTGGACGCGGTTGGCGTGGTCTTCGCTAAAAGCCCGCGCCAGGTGAGTGTCCCACAGGCCGCGAAATGCCTGGCAAAGGTGCCCAGCGGCGTGCTGAAAGTTGGATTGTTCATGAACCAGTCGCGGCAGGAGGTGGGAAAGATCATCGGCGCGCTGCGGCTGGATTTGCTGCAGTTTCACGGACCCGCGGAAAACGATTGGTGCGCCTCGTTCGGTTTGCCTTTCCTGAGAGCTATTTCTGTCGATTCTGACCGTGCGATCCGGCAAGCCAGGCGGTATCCTGACGCTTGGGGCATCTTGTTTGATGCGCCGGCTCCGGGCGGAGCCGGAGGTACGGGCCGGACTTTTGACTGGTCCTTGCTCAGCGGGATTGACTGCCCGTTCTGGCTGGCAGGTGGCCTTAACCCGGACAATGTTACCCAGGCCGTCCGGAAACTTGATCCCGATTGGGTTGATGTCTCAAGCGGGGTCGAAGATGGTCCTGGCCTCAAGAACCCGGATTTGATGCGCGCCTTCATCACGGCGGCGAAATCCGCAAGGCGTGAATGGAAGACAGAGGAATTGAATTGAAAGCCTTACCCGACGAGTTAGGCCACTTTGGCCCATTTGGTGGTTGTTTCGTTTCCGAAACACTGATGCACGCGCTGGAGGAACTGAAGGACGCCTACCAGCGGTGGAGCAGTGATGAGGAGTTCATGGCGCGACTGGATGACGACCTCAGGCACTATGTCGGGCGGCCATCTCCGATTTATCACGCCGAGCGGCTCAGTGCCCATTGCGGCGGCGCCAGAATACTGTTCAAACGCGAAGACCTTAACCATACCGGCGCCCACAAGATCAACAACACGATGGGGCAGGGGTTGTTGGCCAGGCACATGGGCAAGTCCCGCGTCATCGCCGAGACCGGCGCCGGCCAGCATGGTGTCGCTACGGCTACCGTATCGGCGCGCCTGAACCAGCAATGCCTTGTCTACATGGGCGAGGTGGACATTGCCCGCCAGTCGATCAACGTGTTCCGTATGAAACTCCTGGGCGCGGAGGTTCAGTCCGTTGTCTCCGGCTCCAAAACCCTAAAAGACGCCCTCAACGAGGCTTTGAGGGACTGGGTGACCCATGTGGATGACACCTTTTACGTGATTGGCACGGTAGCGGGGCCGCATCCGTATCCCATGATGGTTCGCGACTTCAATGCCATCGTCGGGCGCGAGGCGCGGCAGCAGATGCTCGATCAGTACGAGGCTCTGCCTGATGCGCTGGTTGCCTGCGTGGGCGGTGGTTCCAATGCCATCGGTCTTTTCCATCCTTTCCTGGAAGATGAAGAAGTCGCCATGGTCGGCGTGGAAGCCGCGGGTCGAGGCCTGGCTTCAGGTGAGCACGCCGCATCATTGGTGGCCGGTCGCCCCGGCGTGTTGCACGGCTGCCGCAGCTACCTGATTGACGATGATGGCGGGCAGATTCGACACACCCACTCGGTGTCGGCCGGGCTGGACTATCCGGGTGTGGGTCCCGAGCACGCGTGGCTGAAGGATAATGAGCGGGCCGAGTATGTGGCTGTGAATGATGATGAAGCGCTGGCCGCCACGCACACGCTCACCCAACTGGAGGGTATCCTCCCCGCGCTGGAAAGCGCGCATGCGGTTGCCCATGGAATGAAGATGGCCGAGCGCATGCGGCCGGACCAGATGGTGCTCATCAATATGTCCGGCAGGGGTGACAAAGACGTACAGACCCTGGCCGCGATAGAAGGAATGTCGCTGTGACGCACAGAATTGACTGCGTTTTCGAAACGGCTCGCGGCGCCGGGCGAAAAGTACTGATTCCGTTTGTGACCGCGGGCGACCCGCACCCCGACTGGACCGTAGCGGTTATGCATGCGTTGGCGGGCGCGGGTGCCGACCTGATCGAGCTGGGCGTTCCGTTTTCAGACCCGATGGCGGATGGTCCTGTCATCCAGGCCGCCAGTGAACGTGCCATTTCTCAGGGTATGGACCTGGAGCGCGTACTCGATTGCGCCGAAGAATTCCGTCGCGGTAACACAGAGTGCCCGCTGGTGCTGATGGGCTATATGAACCCCATCGAGAGGTATGGTTTTGAGCGCCTGGCGACCCGGGCGGCAGAGGCGGGTGTGGACGGGCTGCTGCTGGTGGACTGCCCCCCTGAAGAAATGCCCCAGCTTCAGGAATTTATGACGCAAAAGGGTCTGTACAGCATTCGGCTGGTTGCGCCGACCACGACCGAAGACCGGCTGCAGACCATTGCGGAGGCGGCCCAGGGGTTTATCTATTACGTCTCATTCAAGGGCATCACCGGGGCGGGGCGCCTGGATACGGACGCCCTGGCGGCGCCGGTGCAGAGCATCAGGCAGCAATCCGATCTGCCGGTGGCCGTGGGTTTTGGTATCAAGGATGCTGATTCGGCGGTTGGCGTGGCTTCCGTCGCCGATGCCGTGGTCATCGGAAGCGCGCTGGTTGAAGCCCTCTCCGAGGCCAAAGACGCCGATGCCGCTTGCAGCACGGCCAGTACTTTTGTTGCGTCCATCCGGCAGGCGTTGGACAATAGCTGATCTTCGGCGGCAGCGCCCACCGCGCTACAGGTCTCCATTATGAGCTGGTTCCAGAAACTGATGCCCTCCCGTATCCGGACCGAGGGTGGCAATAAACGTAACGTTCCCGAAGGTCTGTGGACCAAGTGCGGCAGCTGTCAGGCGGTCCTGTATCGGCCGGAGCTGGATCGGAGCCTGTTGGTGTGCCCAAAATGCAGCATGCACATGCGCATCGGCGCGCGCCAGCGCCTGGAGGCCTTCCTGGATTCTGAGCGCCGCAAAGAAATCGCGACCGAGCTGGAACCGGTCGATCCGCTGAAGTTCAAGGACAGCAAAAAATACCGGGACCGGCTGGCTGCTTCGCAAAAGAAGACCGGTGAGAAGGACGCCCTGATTGCGATGTCGGGAGAGCTCAACGGGATGCCGGTGGTGGTCTGCGCATTCAATTTCGCCTTTATGGGTGGTTCCATGGGCTCGGTGGTTGGCGAGAAATTCGCCCGGGCCGCCCAGGAAAGCCTGCGTCTCAAGGCGCCGCTGGTGTGTTTTTCCGCGACCGGCGGGGCGCGCATGCAGGAGGGATTATTGTCCCTCATGCAGATGGCCAAGACCTCGGTCGTGCTGGCTAAAATGTCCGAGCAGGGCGTGCCCTTCATTTCCGTGCTCACGCACCCAACGACCGGGGGCGTTTCCGCCAGTCTCGGCATGCTGGGAGACGTGAATATTGCCGAACCGGGCGCCTTGATTGGTTTTGCCGGGCCACGTGTCATCGAGCAAACGGTCAGGGAAAAGTTGCCCGAGGGTTTTCAGCGCAGCGAGTTTCTCCTGCAAAAAGGCGCGATAGACATGATTGTGGATCGCCGCAATTTGCGTGACAAGATCACCGCCATCCTGTCCCTGCTTCTATCCGGGCATCGAGCTCGCACGGTCAGCGGCGAACTCCTGAACGCCTGACCGACGAATGTCCCGGTCCCTGGGAGACTGGCTGCGGCGCCTGGAGCGTCTCCATCCGCATTCCATAGAGCTTGGACTGGAGCGCTGTGGGAGGGTCTACGAGAGACTGGGCAGGCCGGTGCTGGCGGAACGCATTTGGAGCGTGGCGGGCACCAACGGCAAAGGCTCGGTGACGGCCTTCCTTTCTGCCATGGCGGCGTCCGCCGGGCTGAGCGCCGGTTGCTACACCTCGCCGCATATCCTCCGGTTCAACGAGCGTATCCGGATCGACGGTGTCGATGTGGAAGATGCTGAGATCGTCGATGCCTTGCGACGCGTCGAGGAGGCCCGCGGTGAAATCTCACTGACATTTTTTGAGTTCACGACGCTGGCCGCATTCACGCTGTTCGCCGAGCGTGATCTTGACGCGGTCGTCCTGGAGGTGGGGCTCGGTGGGCGGCTGGACGCGGTGAACCTGGTGGATGCCCACTGTTCGGTGATTACTCCGATTGGCCTTGATCATGTCGAATACCTGGGGCCGGACCGTGAGCGCATCGCGCTGGAGAAAGCGGGCATCATCCGCGCAGGCAGACCGGTGGTTATCGGAGATCGCAATCCGCCCCAAAGCCTGAGGGACAAGGTGGACGCGATCTCAGCCATTCCGAGCTATCTGGGTGCGGATTTCGATATCGGAGACACCGAAAACGGGCGCCGTTATCTGGGCAGAGATGCCATCGAGTTGCCTGCTCGTCTGCCTTTACCTGGCGCGCACCAATGGGACAACCTGGCCGTGGCGTTGACCGCGTTCACTGTGCTGATGGACCTGGGGGAACTGGATACGGACTGGCTGTCGAGGGCCCTCGCGGCCGTTCGGCTTTCCGGGCGGCTTCAGGCCTGGCCCGGAGATGAGCGCATCATCCTTGATGTCGGTCACAACCCGATGGCGGCCAGGGCGGCTGCCGAATTCCTGCGGGGGTACCCTGCCAGCGAGACCATATGCGTGTTGGGAATGCTGTCAGACAAAGACGTGGGGCGCGCGGTCCAGGCGCTCTCCCCACACATTGCGCACTGGTACTGTGCCGGGCTCGATGGTGACCGCGCCCAGGCGGGTGACGAACTGGCTGAACGCGTCAGAGCGCAGCTTCCAGCGGCTTCGGTACGGGACTTCCGCTCGGTGAGCGAGGCGCTGACAGCAGCGCGGACGATGGCCGGGAACGAAGCGCGAATCCTGGTCTTCGGTTCATTCCATACCGTTGAAGATGCCATTCACTGTCTGCAGAGCGCTGAGGCCGGTCGGGACCAATGCTGATAGAATTCGCAGCAGTATCAACTACCACCCCCGCGGAACGTTCATGGATCAGGCTCTGAAGCAAAGACTCGTCGGCGCGACCGTTCTCATCATTCTCGCAGTCATACTGTTGCCCATGCTCTTGAGCGGGCAGCCCGAATTGCAGAATGAAAGCCGCCGGATCGAATTACCGGACAAGCCGCCTGAGCTTTCCATGGACAAACGTCGATTTCCGATTGGTCAGCAGGACGACAGCCACTCATCCAGGGTGCCAGAGCCGCAACCAGAGACACAACCAGAGACACAACCAGAGACACAACCCCGGTCACGCCCGGCCGAGACCTCGGCACCTGAAAGAAACGCTTCACCCGGCGTAAGCGCTGCGGCCCAGGAGGCGGTGCCAACCGATGCGAACGAAGAAACGCGACCGGCGCAGATTCCGGCCGCGCCGGCTCCCTCCGTTGAGCAGGCAGAAAGTGATCAGGGGCAGGGCGCCCCAGCCCGGGGCCGATATCTTGTCCAGGTGGCGAGCTTCAGCAACCCCGCCTCGGTCAACCAGGTTTCGCAGATGCTCGGTCAGATCGGTTTGCCCGTGTTGCTTGACCAGGTCACGACAGATGCAGGTCGTTTGCACCGGGTCCGGGTCGGTCCTTTTGACGAGGTTTCGCAGGCAGATACCGCCATTGAAAGCATTCGCGCGCTCAACCTCGACTTGCAGCCGCGCATGGTCGACCTGTTTCCGGAAGAGGAAGCGCCCGTGACCGAGCCCTCGGATCCCATGGTTCGCTGGGTGGTCCAGGCGGGTGTTTTTTCGGCGCGTGAGAATGCCGAGAGCATGATGCAGCGTCTGCGTAATGAAGGTTTCTCCGCCTTTATGCAGGAAGAATCCGGTGGCGGCAAAACCGTGTTCAGGGTAAAGATTGGCCCCGTCGTTGAGCGTCGGCATGCAGAGGCGCTTGATGCCCAGCTGTTGGAGAAGATGGGTATTAACGGCATGGTCATGAGCGTGGATTAGCGTGTTCGGCGATACCTTAACAGCGGATTCGCGCAGTTCCCCGATTGAGGGTCATTGAGCGTGGCCTGGGCGGACATTGGGATACTGATCATCTTTGGGCTGTCTATCGCCATTGGCCTATGGCGGGGGTTCATCAAGGAAGTCTTCGCCCTGGCGGTCTGGATTGCGGCATTCTGGCTGGCATTTCAGTTCTCAGGTGTGCTCGCCGAGATGATTGGCGAGGCCATATCCCTGCCGTCCGCGCGCACCGCGCTGGCTTTCGTGGGAATATTCATTGTCGTGCTGTTGATTGGCGCCCTGGCGACATGGTTGCTGGGCAAGCTGGTTGAAGGTACGGGTCTGAGCGGCACCGATCGTTTGTTTGGGGCCGTATTTGGGGCGGCGAGAGGCCTCGCGCTGGTGGTTCTGGTTATCCTGGTGGTGGGTTTTACGCCCATGACTCAGGACCCCTGGTGGCAGGCGTCTGCAGCGGTGGAGGGCTTGCTTCCGCTGGCAGAGTGGATTGCAGGGTTTTTGCCGGAATCCGTCAGTGAGCACCTGGAATTTTATCCCGAGCCCGAAGTGGCAGAGGCCTGATGCACATCAACCGTCGGGTGCGTGCTAGAATCGCCCCGCGAGCAGAACCCGGGGATCCCGTGTCATGTGTGGAATCGTAGGTATAGTCGGTAAAGGGCCGGTTGCCCCGACCATTTTCGACGCTCTTACCATGTTGCAACACCGGGGGCAGGACGCAGCCGGCATCGCCACAATAGAAGGCCGACGCATGAATCTCGTGCGAAACAACGGCCTGGTTTCCGAGGTGTTCGATGAACACAGCATGGCCTCACTCACCGGTTCCGCCGGTATTGGTCATGTACGTTACCCCACAGCCGGCCGGGATGACTCGGATGAGGCACAGCCTTTCTATGTGAATTCGCCCTATGGCATGGCTTTGGGTCACAACGGAAACCTGATCAACACCGAAGAGCTCAAGCGCGATCTCTGGGCAAGTGATCGGCGCCACCTCAACACGGATTCGGATTCTGAGGCCTTGCTCAATGTTCTGGCCCACGAACTCTCCAGCGTGCAAACGGACGGATTTTGTCCGAAAGATCTGTTCAGAGCCGTGGACGGCGTGCATCGCCGCTGCCGTGGCGCCTATTCCATTATTGCGCTGGTGGTCGGTCAGGGTGTGCTGGGTTTTCGCGATCCCTACGGCATCAGGCCCGTGGTGCTTGGTCGCCGTGAAACAGATCAGGGCATTGAATATGCGATGGCCTCCGAGAGCGTGGCCCTGGACGCCATCGGTTTTGAACTCGAGCGGGATTTGCGGCCGGGTGAGGCGGTGTTGATCGACCTGGATGGAAACTTGCACAGCTATCAGAGCCCGCTGGCCAAACAGCTCTCTCCGTGTATTTTCGAGTATGTGTATTTTGCCCGCCCCGATTCCATGATCGATGACGTGTCCGTCTACAAGGCCCGCTTGCGCATGGGTAAACAGCTGGCGCGCAAGATCATTCGGGAATGGCCCGATCACGACATCGACGTGGTGATTCCGGTGCCCGATACCAGCAGAACGGCGGCATTGCCGATGGCATACGACCTGGGCGCCAAGTACCGCGAGGGCTTCATCAAAAATCGCTACATCGGTCGCACGTTCATCATGCCAGGCCAGGAGCAGCGAAGCCGTTCTGTCCGGCAAAAGCTGAACGTCATCAACCTGGAATTCCGGCGCAAGAATGTGCTGATCGTCGATGACAGCATCGTGCGTGGAACGACTTCTCGCCAGATCATCCAGATGGCGCGTGACGCGGGCGCTCGCAAGGTCTATTTTGCCTCTGCCGCGCCACCGGTCAGGTACCCCAACATCTACGGTATTGACATGCCCGCCCCGGAAGAGCTCATCGCCAGCGGGCGAACGGTGGAGGAAATTCGTCAGGAACTGGGCGCCGATCGCCTGATTTACCAGGATCTCGATGCCCTGGTCAAAGCGTGCAAGAAGAAAGGTAAATACGATATTCATCAATTTGATACCTCCTGCTTCTCCGGTGAGTACATCACCGGCGTGGAAGACGATTACCTTCGTCAATTGCAGAAAATCAGATCGGATGAAGCACGTTCACAGCGGCGGCTGCAGGCTGCGAGCAGCTGATCTATACCCATAACGGATCATGCTGGCGGTGTTAAGCTGTCATGTCTGAGTCGCGCTCGTTCGCGCGTCGCGCGGGCAATCATTAAACTATCTGCATTAAATATCAATTTGAAGTAATTGAATTGAATAGAGAAATTATCAAAGAGCCGATGTCGAAGGTGGATACCGCCTGGCTTCGTATGGAGCAACCGACCAACCTGATGATGATCAACGGCGTGATCTTTCTGGGGGGCGCCCTGGATTACGAACGGCTGCTGCAAACCATCGAACAGCGCTTTTTGACCTTTCGAAGATTCACTCAGAAGGCCAGCGACGGCGCGGCTGGCGCCCACTGGGTTACCGACCCGGATTTCGACATCAGCTGGCATGTTCGCCGCACGGCGTTGCCGGGCAAGGCGGACAAAGAAGAGCTGGAATTGCTGGTGTCCGACCTGGCCAGCACGCCACTGGATCCAGACAGACCGCTGTGGCAGTTCCACGTAGTGGAGAATTTTATCGAAGGGCCTGTCATCATCGTGCGGATTCATCATTGCATCGCCGATGGCATCGCCCTGGTGCAAGTGTTCCTGTCGCTGACAGACTCAACCCCGGAGGGGCGGGCTTCAGCGGGAGAACCCGAGACCTGGAAGAAGAGAAGGGCCAGCGAGTCGCCCATATTTCAGCGCTTGCTTGAGCCTGCCCGGGAAGGACTCGATTTTGCCACCCACATGGGGCAGCGCCTTGTGGCGGAGGGCCAGAAAATACTGCAGGACCCGTCTGTAGCCACTGACTACGTGGTCGAAGCTACTGAAATCGTCAAGGAATTGTCCCACTCCCTGACGCTTCCTGACGATCCCGACACGCGGTTCCGCGGCACCCTGGGGGTGCGCAAGCAGGTAGCGTGGGCGGAGCCACTGGCCCTGGATGAGGTGAAAGCGGTGGGCAAGGCGCTGGGCTGCACGGTCAATGACGTCCTCATCGCGGCCGTGTCCGGCGCACTGCGCAATTATATGATCGCGCAGGGTGATTCGAAGGATGCCCTGCAGGATATTCGCGCCACGGTGCCGGTCAATTTGCGGCCGCTGGAACATGCCAAGGACCTGGGTAATCACTTTGGTCTCGTGTTCCTGGAGCTTCCGCTCGGGCTGGAAAGCCCGCTCGAGCGACTCTATGCGGTCAATGAGCGGATGACCCAGCTTAAATCCTCGCGGCAGGCGGCGGTCACCTTTGGCTTTCTCGCCGCGTTGGGCATGGGCCCTTCAGCGTTACAAAAGCCGGTGCTGGATGTTCTCAGCCAGAAGGCGTCCGCAGTGCTGACCAACGTGCCCGGCCCACGTGAGCCGATTTACCTCTCGGGCACCCGCATTGAAGAGCTGATGTTCTGGGTGCCGCAAAACGGCCAGATTGGTCTTGGCATCAGCATCCTGAGTTATAACGGGCAAGTGTTTTTCGGATTGATCACCGACAGCCGGCTGGTCTCAGACCCCCGAAATATCATCGAACGGTTCAAGCCTGAGTTTGAAAAACTGCTGTACCTGGGCATGATGCTGCCGCTGGAAGGCCGGCCCAATGTGGGGAGCGCGCGCGTTCTCCTGGACCATGCGGACAAGGAGTAGGGGCTTACTCCATTTCCTCCAGAGCCGCTTCGATATCGAGCTTTTCCATCGCGTCCAGCGCATCGAGTTCGACCGCTTTTTCGTAGAGTTCGGATACCTTGTCCAGCTGCCGGTCACCGTACAGCAGGTACAGGCCATTACCGTATTCGATATGGGCGATGGGTGACCTGGGTGTCAGCTCCAAGGCTCTTTCGAAATGTTCGATGGCGAGATCAGCACTGGCGCCGTAGGTCATGCTGCCGATCATCTTGCCGACCTTGTCGATGATTTCGGCGTGGTACATCCCAAAAGCGGTATGCGCCTCGGCGTGATCGGGCTCGCGCGCGAGCGCTTCGGTCAGGGCGGATTGAATCCGGCTTCCAACGCCTTGGCGCAAGGCTTTGACCACCGAGATGCTCTGGCTGTATCGGCCCAGGTTGAACGCCAGAAAGTAGTGACTGTTGGCATCGAAAGGCAGGGTTTCCACCGCTGCCTCGGCCCGCTCGATGGCGCGTTTAAAGATGGCTCGCTGTATTTGCTCGTCCGGTTCCAGGTAGGTCGCGTAGATCCCGCTGGCCTTGTTGGCCGCGGAATGACCGATCAGGCCGCAACTGTCGGCGAGCGCCACTGCCTGGCCAAAGTCGCCGCTGTGATAGTGACGCCAGGCATCCTGCATGCGCTCGGCCAGCCCCGAGATGTCTCCGTCAAACTCCGCGTTCACGCAACCGGGCGCCTGGTCGATGCAAGCGGCGGCCCAGTCGCTGTCGCAGAAAGTGGCAACGTCGCCCCGGTGCAGTTCCGGCCAGGCTTGCTCGAGTTTCTCGCCCGGGTACTGATATTCGTCAGCCGAGTGAGGGAATGGATTCCATTCAGGCATGCTTTTCCGTCCAGTTTAAATTCGGTTTTTTAGTGTGATCACTCTAAATTTCTTTCTTACCATGAAGCCACTCAAGCACGAACACTGATGACGAAGGAGTACATCATGGCTAAGAAGACGTTGAAGAAAAAGGTACAGGCCAAGCCCGAAATTGGCAAGTTTGCGGCCCCGGTGGTCGATTCTGCCAAGGAAATCTGGTTGGCTGGGCTGGGCGCATTCTCTGTGGCTCAACAGGAAGGTGGCAAGCTGATCGAGCAGGGTAACAAGCTGTTTGAAAAGCTGGTTTCTGAAGGCGAAAAGCTGGAAAAGAAAACGCGTGACCTGACCGAAACCACGGTGGGTGATCTGCGCGGAGGCGTTGAATCACGGGTTGATTCCGTCAAGCAGCAGGCGGTGGATAACTGGGACAAGCTCGAAGGTATTTTCGAAGATCGGGTTGCCCGGGTGCTGGGTCGCCTGGGTGTACCGACGGCTGACGATGTCAACAAACTCAGCAAGCGGGTTGCCGATCTGTCCAAGCAGGTCTCTGCCATGTCGAAGACCAATGGCGCTAAAAAGCCTGCTGCCCGAAAGACGGCCACCAAGGCCAAGACGGCAGCGCCTAAAGCGGCTGCCAGCTGATTTGCGAAGGCAAGCCCCGGGGTCCCGCACTCCGGAACCCCTGTGAGCCCTGAGGGCCGGTCGTGAGACCGGCCCTTTTTTATGATTGGCGATAGCGTTGAGCCAGCTGTGCGATATGCGCGGCCTCTGGCTCTCGCAGATAGGGCAAAACAAGATGCAGCACCCGGGATACCGCCTCAGTGGGTATCCGGCCGTCATCCCCTCCCTGGATGCCCTGGACTTCGGCGTAAGGGATCCAATACGTCATGTTGAGCATGATGTTGTCGGCCAGTATGGCCGCCTCATGGCGGCTGATCTCCATGACGCCGCTGTCCTCGAGTTGTTCGATCAGTATGCGAAGCGCCTCTCGCTGTCTGGCCAACAAGCCATGAAAGGCATGTCGTAAGTGGCTGATCCTGGTATGGAGATCGGCCAGGTCGCGAAAGATAAACCGAAAACGCCCCATGACTTCGAAGATCAGGTGCAGTCTGAGCCACAGATCCTCGGCTTCCGGTGGCCCGTTCTCCACGGTCTCCAGCAGGGGTTGCACTGCGACGAGGTAACGCTTGAACAACTCGAGCGAGATGTCTTCTTTGCTGCGGAAATGGTAGTAAAGGTTGCCCGGGCTGATATCAGCTTCTATGGCAATCTGGTTGGTGGTGACGTTGGGTTCGCCCTGTTCATTGAACAGGGACAGGCTGGTCGCCAGGATCAGTTCACGGGTGTCGCGGCGGGCCACTGCTGCAGGGCTTCAGCCGCTCAACTGCTCGACCAGGTCGATGTACTGCTGCATGGCGGTGTCTTGATCCATGCCGGCGAGCTTTTCCCAGGCTTCATATTTTGCGGCGGCGACAAAATCGAAAAAGCCCGGTCGCTCACCGCTCACGTCGCCTTCCGATCCCTGCTTGTACAGCGCGTAGAGTTGCAGCAGGGTGTCGTTGTCAGGTCTCTCAGCGAGCTCTTTGATATCGAGGGCGGCTTGCTCAAATTTTGCTTTCATGTCGGTCACTGATCCATCACTCCTGTTGCCTGATCCGCTAACGGCGGCTACCTGCCGCTCCAGCTACGCCCTGAGGCGGGTTTCGCTTCGGAACGTTATCCCTCCATGGCTGAGAGTGCAACACCCGATTGACCCGGCACGGTGGCCTGGCCATGGGATGGTGATGCGAATCTGCTAATATCCTTCTGCAACGGTCGCCTGTCCAGGCACGGAAAACGGAACAGACGCAATGAACTACTTTATTACCGGTGGCACCGGTTTCATCGGCCACAACCTGATCAGCGAATTACTCAAGAGAAAGAAGGGCACTATTTACGTGTTGGTCCGGTCAGGCTCGCGCAAGAAACTCGACACATTCAAAAAGGAATGGGGCAAAAGCGCGCGCCGGGTCATCCCCGTAACCGGTGATCTGACGCGACCCATGCTCGGGATCCCGCCCAAGAAGCGACGCGAGATGGAGGGGCAGATCCATCATGTTTATCATCTCGCCGCCGTTTACGACCTGATGGCCGACGAGGACAGCCAGGTCAAGGTCAACGTCGACGGAACCACCCATGCGATCCGTTTTGCCGCCGATATTCAGGCCAAGCGATTCCATCATGTGAGTTCAATCGCCGCGGCCGGCATGTATCCGGGTGTGTTCCGCGAGGACATGTTCGACGAGGCCACGGGCCTGGAACACCCCTATTTCAGGACCAAGCACGAGTCGGAGCGGGTCGTCAGGGAGCATTGCCAGGTTCCATGGCGCATCTATCGGCCCGGTATCGTAGTGGGCCACTCGGAGACGGGTGTGATCGACAAGATCGATGGTCCTTACTACTTTTTCAAAATGATCCAGAAGATGCGCCGCATGATGCCATCCTGGATGCCCACCGTGGGTGTCGAAGGGGGGCGGATCAACATTGTGCCCGTCGATTACGTGGTCAATGCCTTGATGCACATTTCCCACAAAGGTCGGCTGGACGGGCGCTGTTTTCACCTGACGGACCCCAAGCCGAAACGGATCGGCGAAGTGCTCAATCTGTTTGCCGACGCGGCGCACGCGCCCCAAATGCAAATGCGGATCGATGCACGGATGTTCAGTTTCCTGCCGGCCGCGGTGAAGCACGGCCTGGCCATGCTGCCCCCGGTCAAGCGCATCTACCGCCAGGTCATGAAGGACCTGGGCCTGCCGCCGGACATGCTGAAGTTCATCAACTATCCCACCAGCTTTGATAACCGTGAGACGGAGAGCGCCCTGAAAGGCAGCGGCATACGGGTTCCCAGGTTGGAGGACTATGCCTGGCGGCTCTGGGATTACTGGGAACGACACCTGGACCCCGATCTGTTTATCGACCGGAGCCTGCGCGGCCACGTGGAGGACAAGGTGGTGGTGATCACTGGTGCGTCTTCGGGCATTGGCAAGGCCGCGGCCCTGATGATGGCCAACGCCGGCGCGCGGGTGATGCTGGTGGCCAGAGGCGCCGATAAGCTGGCCGAGACGGAGGCCGAGATCGCCGCGGAAGGCGGTAAGGCCTGGTCTTACGCCGCGGATATCAGTGATTTGGAAGACTGTGACCGATTGATTGACACCATCATCAAGGAGCACGGCAACATCGATGTGCTGGTCAACAACGCGGGACGTTCCATTCGCCGCTCCATCGCGCTGTCTTACGACCGCTTCCACGATTTCGAACGGACCATGCAGCTGAATTATTTCGGCAGCTTGCGCCTGATCATGCGTGCGCTGCCCGGGATGGAGAAGCAGCGATATGGCCAGGTCATCAACATCTCTTCCATTGGGGTGTTGAGCAACGCGCCGAGGTTTTCCGCCTATGTCGCCTCCAAGGCCGCCCTGGACGCTTTCTCCCGCTGCGCTTCATCTGAATTCAGCGATTCGGGCATCTCGTTCACGACCATCAACATGCCGTTGGTGCGCACGCCGATGATCGCGCCGACCAAGATCTACGACAATGTACCGACCATATCTCCGGAAGAGGCGGCGGAGTTCATCCGCCAGGCGGTCATCTATCGGCCCCAGCGAATCGCCACCCGCCTGGGCGTGTTCGCGGTGATGCTGCATGCCATCGCGCCCAAGGTGTCGGAGATCGTCATGAACAGCGCGTTCCGAATGTTTCCCGATTCAGCAGCAGCGCGCGGCTTGTCGGAGGATCAGCAGAAGGCCTCACAGGAGCAAATCGCCTTTGCCAGCGTCATGCGCGGAATTCACTGGTAACGGCGAGGGTGCCCGGCACACCAGCGGCGCCTAGCCGCTGGAGGCCTGCTTGTCGCGCAAGTATTGCTCCAGGTCTTCGAGGGCGCTGGCCAGATCGCGCGCCAGGGTCGCATGGCTGCGGCCTGCGAGCCCAAGGCTTGATTCCAGTGTGTGTTCTTCATCTTCGAGCAGATCCACGCGCAGCCGCATGCCGCGTTCCGCCAGGATCGGTTCAAGAAATTCCCTTCGCTCGAGAAGATCTCTCCGCGTGACCTGGAAAGCGTGCTCGCACAGGGCGTTGCGGCTCGAGTAGCTGAAGATGTTGGTGAAGAAGATTTCCTCGTCCCAGGGGTCAGGCTCCATCAGCACCAGGTCCGCCGAGGCATGCGAGGAGCGGTATTTCTGGAAGGCCACGTTCATTCTTGACTGGATCAGTGCCCGGAATGCCTGGGAGAGGATCAGCGGAAGGCCGCCACGGATCAGTTTGCGTGCCTGCGTCCGCTCCTTGCCTTTGCTGTCCGCTGCGCTGAAGGGCACCAGTGGGTTAACGCCCAGCAGCAGATCGATGCCTTCATCCAGCGCCACCGAGGCGTGAAGTGTGCGGCGTAAAGCGCCATCCACGTAGTAACGGCCCTTGATCTCTACCGGCGGATACAGGCCGGGCAGTGCCGCGCTGGCTTGCACCGCGCGGGAAATACTCACATCCCTGTGCGTTTGATCTCCAAACCGGATGGCGTTTCCCGAATCCAGGTCGACCGCCACGATGTACAGTTCGGCATGAAGGTCATCGAAAGAGTTTCCGTGACCGGTGAGTTCAAAAGACTCGCTCAGAAAGTTGTGGATGGTTTCGTTGTTGAAAATGCCCGAGGGCACGGCCTGGCCGAGCTCGCCGATCATCTGCGAAAGGCCGATGTTCGATGGGCGCCGGATCATTTTCATCAGGTTGCGGGTAACGATGCCGGGGACTGAAGTCGCACGGTCGAAATATTCCTGGTAGGCAGGGCGCAAAAAACGTTCGGGTTCAAAATTCAGCTTAGCGTGCGGATCACCCATGAATATGCGGCACAGTTCAGAGGTCGATATGCCATTGGCCAGGCTGGCCGCGATAAACGCGCCCGCGCTGACGCCAACGTAGACATCAAGCTCGTGCAGTCTCAGTCCATCAATGCTCTCATCCAGGGCTCTGAGCGCGCCCAGTTCGTATACCGCGCCGACGGGCCCGCCGCCGGCGACCGCCAGGCCGGTTCTGAACGGCGTGCGATCAGGTGCAGGTGTTCGGGCCGGATGGATGGTGAGCATACCTATGCGCTCGTCAGGGAATATCTACGATTTTATCTTTCGGTATTGCGATTAGCCAGCGTGACGCCATATTTAAGAATGGTATCTGGCCGAACCGGATGTTCTGGAGAAAAATGACCATGGTCCAGCTTAACGAACTTGCTCCCGATTTCTGCCTGCCCGGCGATGACGGGGTGGATTTTCGCCTCTCTGATCATCGCGGCGAGCGCCTGCTGCTGGTGTTCTACCCTGGCGACGGCACGCCGGTCTGTACCGCGCAGTTGTGCGAATACCGTGACGGTATCGAGGCGTTTTCAGATCTTGGTGTCAGGCTGATTGGCATCAGCCCCGATGGCGAAGACAGTCACCGCCGGTTTCGTGAAAAGCACCAATTTTCTTTCGAACTGCTGAGCGATGAGAAACTGGAGGTCGCCCGTCAGTGGGGCTGCAAGGGCCCCTTTGGCATGAAGCGGGCCGTGTTTCTGATTGATGAACAGGGCCGAGTCCGCTACGCGCATGTCGAGGCCCTGGCGCTGTTCAGGCGCCGCACGAAAGAGCTACTGGAAGTCATCTCTGCACTGGACGAGGAACCCACAGGTGAAGCGTCAGGCTGAACGGCTTCGCAAGGCGCTGAGCGACAGCCACGAGCTGGCATCGCTGCTGGATGTGCCGGGATACCCGCTCAGCAGGCTTGAATATCTGCAGAAGTGGCAACGGGTCAGGCTGGCCGAAACCTACGCGGATCTGCTGGATCACCCCCGTTTTCAGGCAGCAGGCGCGTTCTTCCTTGACGAACTGTACGGCGGGCTGCATTTCCGGGAGCGTGACCAGGAAGTCGAAAAGGTGCTCCCGGTCATGTTGCGCACGCTTCGCGAAGACATGCTGGTCTCGTTGGCGGAGGCCTTCGAGTTGCAGGCGTTAAGCCTGGAGCTCGACATGGGCATGGTTGAGGCCATGGAGGAGCGCGGTGTAGAGCGGCTCGATCCTCGATCCTATGGCGAAATTTACCGGTCCTGCGGCCGGGTCGCGGCGCGAGAACAACAAATTGACCTGATCCGGGAACTCGGGCTGGCGCTGAACGAATTGGTGCACCATCGCTTGGTCCTGATGCTGATCAGGGTACTGCGAGGGCCGGCGCGGGCGGCGGGTTTTGGCTTATTGCAAGGCTTTCTGGAGCGAGGGCTGCAAGCATTTCGGGCCATGGGTGACGGCACCGAGTTCGTGATGACCATCTGGGAGCGTGAAACCGCCATCATGCAGCGCCTCCTCAGCGGAGCGGCCGACCCATTGGGTCCGGTTGCGGGTCAGACCTGAACGGGGAGCCCGTTCAGCAATCGTCGAAACGACAGCCAAAATGTTCCGTCAGGTAACGAACGATTTCCTGTTCGATGGGGTTTTTGAGCATCATGAGCATAAATCCCAGGTAGGCTTTGATTCGCAGTTCCTGCCCGTTCACCAGGATCTCGCCATGCACGCCGGGACGCTGAAAATGTATCGAGTCACCCTCCCAGCCGTACTCAATGCTGAACTTCTCGGACAGGTCCCTCGATAACTCCTCGGCAGCTCCCTGAGCTTCCTCGCGGGTGAGATCGTGATAGGCATGAATATCAATGGTGGACAAACGCTTGCCTCCCTGGAGCAGCTTGCACGCAGTGTATAACGTGCCGGCCGCCGCGCGCCAATGACAAAGCAGCCTGGACGATGATGCACCGTGCCCCAAGCAGGACGTACAATGTCGGCTCGCATACAGCATGGATATCATTGGGAAGAAGGTTGAATGGGCGATTCTTCGAAAAATGGCGATAGCGCCCTGGCGGCAGTCAGGGAGCAAATCGATGCACTCGACGAGCAGATTCAGGCACTGATCAATCAGCGGGCCGAACTGGCATTCGCCGTGGGGGAATCCAAGGGTAAACTCCCCAACGCGGTAGACTACTATCGCCCCGAGCGCGAGGCGCAGGTGCTCAGAGCCGTTCTGGACCGAAACCAGGGCCCCTTGAGTGACGCGGAAATCCTGCGGCTGTTCCGGGAGATCATGTCAGCCTGCCTGGCCCGGCAAGAGCCGCTCAAGATCGCCTACCTCGGTCCTGAGGGAACATTCACCCAGCAGGCGGTGCACCAGCATTTTGGGCATTCTGTGAAGGCGCTGGGGCATCCGGCCATCGATACCGTGTTCGAGCAGGTGCAGGGTGCCGAGGCCGATTTCGGCGTGGTGCCCATTGAGAATTCGACTCAGGGTATCGTCAGTCACACCCTGGATGAATTCCTGGATTCCGACTTGAAAATCTGCGGCGAAGTAGAAATGCGAATCCATCACAATCTTCTCACCCATGCTTCCGGGCTGGCCGGGCTCGAGCGGGTCTACGGGCATCATCAGTCCCTCTCGCAATGCCGTAGTTGGTTGCGACGTCACTTGAACGAGGTTGAGTTGTTGCCGGTGAGCAGTAACGCGGAAGCCGCCCGCCGGGTCCGAAACGCGCCGGAAGCGGCCGCCATTGCCAGTCTCATGGCCGCCGAGATTTACGGCGTACCGGTCTTGTTTTCCAACATCGAAGACAACCCTGACAACACGACCCGTTTCCTGGTGATTGGCCGGCAGCTGTTCAGCCCTTCCGGCGCGGACAAGACGTCGCTGCTGTTGACGGGTGATGAAGGGCCGGGGCTTTTGTATCGGCTGCTGGAGCCGCTTGCGCGGCACGAGGTCAACCTGAATCGCATCGAATCACGACCGTCTCGACTCGGCCGGTGGAAATACGTGTTTTTCGTGGATGTCGACGGGCATGCGCAGGAAGAGCCGCTTAGCTCGGCATTGCAGGAGTTGGAGGGAACGGGCGGTCAGGTGCGTATCCTCGGTTCCTATCCCAAAGCCGTGATGGCGCGCCAGCGCAAGCCGGAATCGCGGCCGGATCGAGCCTGAACGATGGTGCTAGAGGTCAAGACAGCCCGGCATTCACTTCGGGGGACGTTGGTTCCGCCGGGTGACAAATCGATCAGCCACAGAGCCCTGATTCTTTCCAGCCTGGCCAAGGGCCGGTCCCGTTTGTCCGGGTTGCTGGAGGCCGCCGATACCCGGGCCACCCGCAACGCGCTGGCCCAGTTGGGCGCGACATTTATCGACACGCCCGAGGGCGTCGAGGTAGAAGGGCTTGGCGGGCGAATGGAGGCGCCGGAAACCGCGCTGGATATGGGCAATTCCGGCACGGCCATGCGTTTGCTGGCCGGTGTTCTGGCCGCCCAGCCATTTGACTCCGTCCTGGTGGGCGATGATTCGCTCAGTCACAGGCCCATGCGCCGAATCATCAAGCCGCTTCGATTAATGGGCGCCTCCATTGAGGCAGAGCAGGGCGATACGGCCCCGCTCAGCATCAAGGGGCGGTCCCTGAAGGGTATTGACTACGACTCACCCGTTGCGTCTGCCCAGGTTAAATCCTGTGTGCTGCTGGCGGGCCTGTATGCGTCCGGCCGTTCTCATGTGAGTGAGCCGATGCTGAGCCGGGACCACACTGAGCGCATGCTGCCGGTGTTCGGGGTTGAATTGCCCGGTTCGTGCACCGTGGCGGGCGGCAGCGTTTTGCGAGGCGCCGCACTGAGCGTGCCGGCCGACCCTTCCTCGGCGGCGTTTGCGGCAGCGGCCGCAGACTCCGCAATCTTGGCCTCCTCCACTGC
>WTJD01000029.1 GCA_011524975.1 Lysobacterales bacterium | reverse complement strand
AGCGTCAGATGTGTATAAGAGACAGGTGACCGAGCGCATCACCAACGTTGACCTGGTCCAGGAACAGATCCGGGTGGCGGCTGGTGCGCCGCTGTCGATGAAACAGGAGGACATCAGCGTCCTTGGCCACGCCATCGAATGCCGGATCAACGCGGAAGATCCCGATAATTTCATGCCCTGCCCGGGCCTGGTCGAGGAGTTTCACGCGCCCGGCGGACCCGGCATTCGGGTGGACTCACATATCTATGATGGTTACCGGGTTCCGCCCAATTACGATTCCATGATTGCCAAGATCATCGCTCACGGATCAGACCGGGAAACAGCGATCGCGCGCATGAAGGTCGCGCTGGAAGAGCTGGTGATCAACGGGATCAAGACCAATGTGCCCCTGCATCGCTGGCTGCTCACGGACAAGGGCTTTCTCGAGGGAGGCTTCAATATCCATTATCTCGAGAAACGATTGGAGGAGCGCTCCGAGGCCTGACCCGGCCCCCCCGGACAGCCAGCACCATGGCAGCACGTGAGGATTTCATCGAGGTCACCATCCCCGTCTCACGGACCTTCGTTGCAGCGCTGGAATCTCTGATGCAGGCGCAGGGCGCGCTGGCTGTGACCTTCAGAGATGTCGCAGATGTTCCCGTGCTGGAGCCGCCCATTGGCGAGACGCCGCTTTGGCCTGAAGTGATGGTCAGTGGCCTCTTCCCTGGCCAAACACCGGTAAAAGCGCTGCAGGCCGCGCTTAGCCTGGCGCCCGGTGTGGAGTCGCCCGGCCAGGTTGCCGTTTCCGGGTTTGAAGATCGCGACTGGATGAATGCCTGGAAAGCAGACGCGAAGCCCCTGCGATTCGGTCAGTCCCTCTGGATCGTGCCCACCCACTGTGAGCCGCCCGAGCCGGCGGCTTTGAACCTGCGGCTCGACCCTGGTCTGGCTTTCGGCAGCGGAACGCATCCAAGCACACGTCTGTGCCTGGAGTGGATCGATCGGCACGACCTCCGGGGGATGAGTGTCGTCGACTACGGCTGCGGCTCCGGTGTCCTGGCCGTAGCCGCGGCCATGAAAGGCGCGGCGAAAGTCACCTGCGTGGACATCGACCCACAAGCGCTTTTGGCCACGCGGGAAAACGCGGCTGCCAACTCGGTCGGGCACCTTGTGGATCCTCTCCCCCCAGATTCATATGCGGTGAAAGGTGCAGACGTGATGCTGGCAAACATTCTGTCCGGTACACTCATCGAATTGGCGCCTGTGCTGGGCGAGTCCGTCAGGCGCGGTGGCTGGCTTGTTCTTGCTGGCGTGCTGAACCACCAGGCCGAGGCCGTCATCCGTGCATTTGGTCGTCGCTTTTCTGATTGGGATCAAATCTCGCATGAGGAGTGGGCAGGCCTGAGCGCCCGCGCCGTGTGAGTGATGAAATGAGCAGCAAAGTTCTTATCAACCTGGGTTCGGGTCATTGGAAGTTCGACGGCTGGATCAACGCGGACCTTGATCTGGGCAGCCAGCCGGATGTTTGCGTGGACCTGGGCTCCGGCTTGCCGTTTCAGACGGACTCCGCCCATCTCATTCACAATGAGGACTTCATCGACCAGCTCGACCTGGAGCGCGCGCGCGTTTTCCTGCTGGAGTGCCACCGGATTCTCCGGCCTGGCGGGGTGTTGCGAACACTGACGCCTGACCTGGAGCAGCTGGCCCGGTTATATCTCGAGCAGCCCGACCAGCTGATGGAGTTATGGACTACGCATGTCGGCGTCCCGCTCAAGCTTGGCACCCCGGGAGAAGTCTTTAACCTGGGCATGCGGTTCGCGGGCCATACCTTCATGTACGACGAGCACACGTTTCTGAGCCTGCTCAAGGAGTGCGGCTTCGAGGGGCGCCGCCAGCGGTTCAACCAGAGCGAGGTGCCCGAGCTGTGTGATCGCGATTTGCGAGGGCCGCACAATTCAATCAGCATGCACTTCGACTGCTATCGGCTGCCCTGAATCAGGCCGTCTACGCCTCCCCTGGCGAACTAAAGCGATTCGATGAGCTGCAGCAGTTCGCGTGTTGAACGCCAGTCGCGTCCGCAGACCAGCCGAGGAAGGTTCCAGCGATCAGTGTCGGGCCTGACGGTCCCTGCATCCGTGCCGACTGCGGCCCGGCAACGGTGCTCGGACCGAAAGCGGGGAAAAAACTCCTCGCGGATGTAGTTGCTCGATGTTCCGAACGGGTAGGCGAACAGGTCAGGCCACTTCCCGGTCCGCCGCTCGATGTACCGGGCGGAGCGGATGACCTGGGTTTCGCACTGCGACCAGTCATCCACCGTGCCGAAACAACCGCTACCGCCCAGGTCGGGATGAAGATGGTCCCACCCGTGGCTGGCGATGGTCATCCGGTCGTCGGCCTCGGCCGCGGCCCACCAGTCATCACCCATCCAGCCCCGACCCAGTAGAGAACCGCGGTCGATCAATTCACGCGCTTGTGGTGAGGCGATGACGAAACTGGTGGCATGCAGCCCGGGCTGCGCCTCCGCGCCGTGCCGCTCGGAGAAATCCCGCAGGATGCCCAGCATGCTTCTCTGCAGGCCGGCGCCCGGCCATTCAATGTCATGGACATCGAAATTACAGCCATCGTCCAATGTCAGGCATACGCATCCACGCAGGTCCTGGAGGTCGGATCCCTCATCCAGACGGTCTATCAGCCGGGCGAGGGAAATGAAGCGCCGGCCAGAGCCATGAATGGCCTCCAGGTCCCTCGCCAGCGACTGGTGGTCATTGACGGGCGCGTGGTCGCCAAGGATGTTTTGCGAGTGGTAGGTCAGAATGACAGGCCGGTTTGACATATTCCAAGTTTTCGTCAAGGTTCCTTCAGATCAGGCCTGTTCGCCTGGGCTATAATTTCGACCCCCCGGAAACCACTGGCGCGATGAAGGTAAGAATCACTCCCGGCCTGCAGTTGTCCGACCTGCTGGTGTATATCTTAGTCCCCGTGGCGGCATTTTTTTTGCCCGCCGCGCTCTCCCGTCGCTTGGTCCGCCGGGTCGCGGACTGGGACTGGGTGTTGCGGGGCGAAGTGGAAGCCTGCCACGCATACGCGGCGCAATATACCCCAATCACGCATGCGCAGGAATGGAAGCGGCGCTGGCGCATGGTGGTGATGCTGGACGCGCGCGACCTCTTTCTGTTGACCTGGGGCCGCAGCCGAGCGGTTTTGAATGAGATTTCGGGCTCGGAGCAGATTGCCCAGGCGCGTGATCGCGTCCTGGTCGGTATGCACTGGGGCCCGTCCATCTCGATTCTGAAGTTACTGCACAACCATGGCATGAGACCATTGCTGGTTTACCGGCAGGTAGAGCGGGATCTGCTCAGGTCGAGGCCGTTTTATTACCTGTTTCTCAAAAAGGCGATCCGATACATTCGCCAGACCTGCGGCGATCGCGCGGTGCCCGTGCGTGGCGCGAGCGACGCCTTGAGAAAGCGCCTTCCCGAGAAGGGTACATCCATCGTCGTGCTGGACGCCCCGCCTGCTCCGGGGCGCTCCACCCTGGCAGGGACCGTGTTGGGCTGGCCGGTGCAATTCAATGCCGGCTTCCCCGAACTCCTGCGGGATTCGGGCAGACAGCACCAGTTCTATGCCATCAGCTTGCAGCCGGGAAGCGAGGCCCTCAAGATACTGGAAATGACAGACCCAAAACCAGCGGGCTCGACCGCCGCGCTGATTGAGGACTATTGCGCTTATCTCGGTCAGCACATCGATAAGGATTCAGCCCAGTGGCGAATCTGGCAGGTGGCGAGCCAGTTTTTTCTGGAGCGCGAACAGGAAACAGAGCGCCCGACGCAAGAAGCGCCCTGAATGGGCAGCACCCAAAAGACATGGCCAAACTATACTTCAACTACTCAGCAATGAACGCGGGCAAGACGACGGTCCTGCTCCAATCCGCGCATAATTACCGGGAGCGGGGAATGAACCCTCTGCTCTTCACCCCCAAGCTGGATGACCGTTACAAAGTCGGGCTTATCCAATCACGCATTGGCCTGAAGTCTCCCGCGGTGGTGTTTGAACCAGACAGCGACCTGCTGGAGATCACCGCTGCACAATTAGAGACGCGCAATATTCACTGCGTGCTGGTCGATGAGGCTCAGTTTCTCAGCCGGGACCAGGTTTATCAGCTGTCCGAGGTGGTGGATGAGCTGAACATACCGGTGCTGTGCTTCGGCTTGCGAACGGATTTCCAGGGGGAGCTGTTTGAGGGCAGCCGGTATCTTCTGGCATGGGCGGATGAGCTGCAGGAGCTTAAAACCATTTGTCACACGGGGCGGAAAGCGACCATGGTGGTTAGGGTGGATGAGCAGGGATACGCCGTCCAGGAGGGGTCACAGGTGGAGATTGGGGGCAACGACCGATACGTATCCGTGAGCCGGCGTGAGTTCAAAAGTGTTTTCTCAGGCGGCAAGCGCGTCCAGTTTATCGAGCCTCCGATATATGATCAGGAGCCGAGCGAGGAAGACAGCCCCGGCCTGCTCTAGGTTCGACAGCACCCATTCAGCAGGAGGAAAAAGGATATGCGGTTTTTGGTTATTCTGATCGTTGTTCTGCTGGCGTTTTATTTCTTCATGCCCGAACCGGAGCCTGTTCCGGTGGAGGAAAGCTTCATCGGCGACCAGATCAAGCCGTTGCGCAAAGCGGAGGGTGTGGAGGAGGATTACCTGAAAGCCAGCGCGGCCAGGCAAAAACAGCTTGAAGACCAGCTCAGCGAAGACGGTGGATAACCGTTTGCATGGCGCATCTGTGATACCCACACGTTGCGGAGGCCGGCCTGCATGCCGCAGCTGTCATGGGTTGCTGGCCCCTGTGCTCCAGCCCCTGTCGAGCCTGTTGACACGTTAATCAGGGGCCGATGGATCAGGCGGCCGAGTCCAGGGCGCCCAGCACTTCCTCAATGATGTCCTCCGGGTTTTCTATGCCGACGGACACCCGGATCAGTTTCGGGGTGATTCCCAGGCGCTCGCGTTCCTCGTGCTGCATTCGCTGATGTGATGTGGCCACTGGCTGACATACCATGGTTTCCACTCCACCGAGGCTGACCGCGCACGGAATCCAGTCCAGTGCCCTCAGGAATGCATCTGGATCGATACCGTCTGTTACCCGAAATGAGAGCATGCCGCCGAATGCTTTCATTTGTCGCGTGGCGACATCGTGACGCGGATGAGCGGCCAGTCCGGGATAGTGGACCTGGGCGACGCGATGGGAGCCCTCGAGCGCGCTGGCCAGCTGCAAGGCGTTCTCAGACTGCCTCAGAACCCGGAGCTCCAGCGTCTTCAGGCTGCGCTCCAGCAGGTAGCACTCCTGGGCATTGAGGCTGCCGCCATGCATCAGCGCGTGCGCCCTGATTCTTTCCATCAGGTGAACCGGACCGACCACGGCGCCACAGCAAAGGTCGCTATGGCCTCCCAGGTACTTGGTGCCACTGTGCATGACCAGGTCGAACCCATGCTCTACCGGATTCTGCAGGATAGGCGTGGCGAACGTGTTGTCGATGGCGCAGACAATGTCTTTCGCCCTCGCAATGGATGCGATGGCGGCGAGGTCAAGGATGCTGAGCAGTGGATTGGTGGGGGATTCCACGAAAAGCAGCCGGGTGTTCGGGCGTATTTTTTCCTTGATGTCATCGGGCTCGCCCGAGCTGATGCTGAATTCGATGCCCAGGCGTCGGAATTCAGTGGTGACCAGGCTGTAAGTGCCGCCATACATCCCTTCCAGTACCACGGCGTGCTCGCCCGGGTGCAGCAGCCCCATCATGATGGATGAAATGGCGGCCATGCCCGAGCTGGTCACGATGCCATCCGCCGCGCCCTCCAGCGCGCAGAGCTTGGCGGCGACGACCTGCTGGTTGAAGGTGTTGAAGTAGCGCGGGTAACGAACCTCGGTGTCGTCGAGGTACTCGATCGCGCTGGATGTCACGATCGGTGAATTGACGCCGCCCAGGTAACGCTCTCGCGTGCTGCCGGCATGAACGGACAGGGTGCCTTTTTTCACGGTTCTACTCCATCTCAGACACGGGGTTCGGAAACGGCGGTTCCCGATGACCACATGATATCCATAGAAGGCCGTTCATGGCAGATTTAACGCTGGCAGGAAGTGCAGTAGAAGCTGGAACGTTGTCCGATGACGCGTCGGGTGATCGATGTTCCGCATTGCAGGCAGGGGCGACCCTCCCGGTCATAGACCAGCAGTTCCTGCGCAAAGTAACCGGGTGTTCCTCCGGCGCCGCTGAAATCCCGCAACGTGGTGCCGCCCTGTCGGACGGCGCGACCGAGTACATCCTGTATGGCCCGGGCCAGCGCGGCATACCGTGCTGCCGATACTCGGCCGGCTGCCCTTGAAGGGTGAATGCCGGCCATGAACAGCGCTTCGGAGGCATAGATGTTTCCAACTCCGACCACGATGCGGCCATCCATGATGAAGTTCTTCACGGCGGCGCGACGGCCTCGGGACCGGCGATAGAGGTGATCACCCGAGAATGCCTCCGAAAGCGGCTCGGGGCCAAGCCCGTTGAGCAGGGGGTGGGCCTCGAATGGCCGCGGGCACCACGAGAAAGAGCCGAACCTGCGTGGGTCGCAATAGCGCAGCGTCGCCTCCCGGGTGAGAATGTCAAAATGATCGTGTTTCCGGGGTGGCTCGTCTTCGGTCAGGATGCGAACTGAGCCCGACATGCCCAGGTGAAGCAGCAGCCCGCCATCGCCCACCTCGATAATGATGTACTTGGCGCGGCGTCGAACAGCGGTCACCTCATGCCCGCAGGCCGCTTGCACTGAATCTGTCACGGGCCATCGAAGACGCGGATCCCGGACGACGATGGACTCAATCCTTCGGCCCAGGAGTGGGGGCTCGATGCCCCTGCGGGTGGTCTCGACTTCGGGCAGTTCCGGCATGCGCGTGTCTCAGCTGAAGAAGGGCCATACAATACGGCAAACCGCCCGGAGTTTTCATTTGTCGGCAAAAAAAATCATCCTGGCCGGGGTCGATACCGGCGGTACGTTCACAGACGTCGTGGTGCTGGCTGGCGCCCGTGCCCGGCACTGCAAAGTGCTGTCCACGCCAGACGACCCTTCCCGCGCGATTTTTGAGGGTCTCGACCGACTGGGTGTGGCCGGCAAGGTGGACCGCGTGATTCATGGCACGACGGTAGGAACCAATGCCGTGCTGGAGGGCAAGGGCGCCCGTGTGGCCTACGTGGCCAGCGAAGGGTTCGCGGACGTTTTGAGCCTGGGCCGACAACATCGTGAAGCCGTTTACCAGCTGTGCCAGCCACAGCAGCCGCCGCCGGTGCCCCCGGAGCTGTGCATGGAGGTCACCACCCGCGGCGCGGCCGACGGTACATTGCGCTCCCGAGCGACCCGGGAAGAGCTGGCGCTGTTGCGAGAGCAGATCGAACGCGCCGGTCCTGAGGCCGTGGCGGTCAATCTGATGTTTTCTTTCCTCCACCCGGAAGAAGAAGAGCGTATTGCCCGCGCGCTGGAAGGGAAGTGGTTCGTGTCGCTGTCCAGCGAGGTGCTGCCCGAGTTGCGCGAGTACGAGCGCGGTATCGCCACCTGGCTGAACGCCTCGGTGGGGCCGGTCATGTCCCGCTACCTGACGCGGCTGAAGGAGCGGCTGCCGGACGCCGCCGTATCCATCATGCAGTCGTCGGGAACGACCGTTGCGGCCGGTCAGGCCGCGCGACATGCCGCGCGCCTGTTGTTGTCAGGTCCGGCCGGAGGACTGGCGGCGGCTCGACTGTTCGGCGAAGTCACGGGGCGTACCGATCTGCTGACCTTCGACATGGGAGGAACATCGACCGATGTGTCGCTGATGAACGGTGAAATACCGCTCTCCCATCAAAGCCGTGTTGGCGGATGGCCGCTGATGATTGCTTCCGTTGACATCCACACCATTGGAGCGGGTGGTGGCTCCATTGCGCGGGTGGACGCAGGGGGTCTGCTGCTGGTCGGTCCGGAGTCCGCTGGGGCTGAGCCCGGGCCGGCGTGCTATGGCAGGGGGGGTGTCGAGGCCACCGTCACCGATGCCAACCTCATTCTGGGCAGAATCCCGGCGGATACGATGCTGGGCGGGTATCTCCCACTGGACAAGCCGGCCGCCATCAAGGCCATGGACACGCTGGCAAAGCGGCTGGGCTGCAGCCGGCTGGAGGCGGCCCGTGGCGTGATTCGGCTGGCCAACGAGCACATGGCTCGCGCGCTCCGTGTCATCTCGGTGGAGCGTGGGCATGACCCCCGTGATTACGCTTTGTTCAGTTTTGGTGGCGCGGGTGGCTTGCACGCCTGTGAGTTGGCGGACCTGCTGGATATCCCCACGGTGGTCATGCCTGCTCGGGCGGGTGTGTTGTCGGCAGAGGGCATGCTGGCCAGTGAACCGGGAAGGGACCTGTCACGCGCGTTTCCCGGTCTGTTGAGCGAACTGGATCAGGCTGAAGCGACGCGCGTTTTCGGTGAGTTGGAGTCAGCCGCCAGTGAACAGTTGGCCCGGGAGGGCATCGATATCCAGGAGCTTCGCTTCCGCCGCCTGTTGGAATTGCGGTACCAGGGACAAAGCGCCGCATTTCTGCTCGATGACACGGCCGCCGACGATCTCGCGGAGGCATTCCACGCGGCTCATGAGTCCGCCTGCGGTCACCGCCTTGATCACCCCATCGAGCTGGTCAACCTGCGTGTCAGTGCGCGGGCCCCGGCGCTAGTGCGCGAAACAGAGAAGGTGGCGGCGAGAGCCTGTGACCCCCATTCCGGCCACATCTATCTGGCTGGCCTCAAAGCCTCGGTGCCGCTCCTGTCCCGCGATGAGCTTATGCCCGGTTTCAAAGCGGCTGGACCGGCCATCGTAACGGAGAAAGTCGCGACCACCTGGGTGGCGCCCGGTTGGGATTTGGAAGTGGATGACTGGGGCAACCTGATCATGGCCCGCCAAAAATAAAAACCCGCCACGGCGGGCGGGTTTTATCCGTGCGATTTCGGCTTGCCTTACTTGATCTTGGCTTCCTTGTACATGACGTGCTTGCGGACCACCGGATCGTACTTCTTCATCTCCATTTTTCCGGGGGTGTTCTTCTTGTTTTTATCGGTGGTGTAGAAGTGACCAGTGCCGGCTGAAGACACGAGGCGAATTTTGTCACGTGCTGACTTTGCCATATTGATTTCCTCCTTCAGACACGCACGCCGCGGGCGCGCATGTCTTTAAGAACGGCGTCAATGCCTTTCTTGTCGATGATACGGAGCCCCTTGGTGGACACCCGCAGCTTGACCCATCGATTCTCACTTTCCACCCAGAAGCGATGGTTGTGAAGATTGGGCAAAAAACGTCGCTTGCTCTTGATGTTGGAGTGCGACACGTTGTTTCCGGTGACCGGCCTTTTACCGGTGACCTGGCATACTCTGGACATGGGACTTCCCGCTTGTCTGGAACCTAAAAAAGGGCGCATATTAAACATCAATAACGACCGATACGCAAGGGCTCTGGGGCGGAGTGTTCGCGCCTGCATCGAATGATCCGGTACGGCTACAGCATACCGCGTCCCGCCATCGACACGGGTTCACCGTCCCCGATGATGAAATGATCAAGCAGCCGTATCTCCAGCAGGGCCAGGGCGTCTTTTAACCGGCGGGTGATCGCCTGGTCCGAGAGGCTGGGTTCGGCGACACCCGAGGGATGATTATGAGCCACGATCACGGCGGCCGCTCCCAGCTGCAGCGCCCGTTCGGCGACGACCCTCGGATACACGCAAGCCCCGTCGATGGACCCCTGGAACAGGTCCTCGGCAGCGAGCACGCGATGACGGGTATCCATAAAAAGCCCGACGAAGATTTCCTGCCGGGCGTCAGCCAGGCGACAGCGTAAATAGTCGAGGGTTTTTGACGGGCTGGTGAGCGCTTCGCCCCTGAGCAGCTGCTCGAGGCAGCGTCTGCGATAGAGCTCAACGGCTGCGGCCAGCGGTCCAAGGGCGCTGCTCGAGCACCCGCTACCGTTGCGGGCTGCTCCAAACAGCGCGTGCAGGCTGCCGTGTTTGTCCAGCAGGGACCTGGCCTCCTGACGTGTCCGCTCGTAGCTGTCACCCTTGCCGATGACCTGCATGAGCAGGTCGCTGTTGCTTCGTTGGTCCATCAGAACATGTTGGCCCTGATGGCGGGTGCGGGGAATCGGATACCCCAGCACGATGCCGTCAGAAACTGTCTCGTCACCCGGTTCCCGAGCGCGCGCCTGCGCCCGGATTCGGCGAAAACACCTTGGGCTTGATATGATGTGGAGAGAATTAAAACAACGCCCAAATCAAGCAGGAGCCAAACCACGTGAAGCCTATCCAGATCAGGCTGATAGACCAGCGACTGGGCCGCGAGATTGACCTTCCGGATTTCGCCACAGACGGCTCTGCCGGTATGGACATTCGAGCCTGCCTGGAGGAAGACCTGACGGTGGAACCGGGCGAAACGGTGCTCATTCCCAGCGGGTTTGCGATGTATATTGCTGATCCCGGCCTGGCTGCGGTTATTCTGCCGCGCTCCGGCCTGGGGCATAAGCATGGGATCGTTTTGGGCAACCTTGTCGGATTGATTGACAGCGACTACCAGGGACAGGTGTTTGTTTCCTGCTGGAACCGGTCTGACGAGCCCTTTCTGATCGAGGTGGGCGCGAGAATCGCCCAGCTCGTTTTTCTCCCGATTCAACGGGTAGAGTGGGAATGCGTCGATGATTTTCACGCCACTGACCGCGGGGCCGGGGGCTTCGGACACACGGGACACGAATGATGCAACTGTTCAGGCGTAAAGGCGACAGCAACGCTGAGGAATCGCCCAAAGAACGCAAATCTGACCAACCTGCCAAAACAAAGAAGCCGGTGAAGCTGCCCGGATTCCTGCAGAAACCCCTGTTTCTCATTTTCTCGGGCGCGGTCTTGATCGCGGTGGCGGCCGGAATGCTGTTCGTGGGGTCGGCGGGTGAACAGCAGTCTGATCAGGCGCTCGCCCAGGGGCAAAGAGCCGTTGGTCAAATGCGGGAAGCAGTGACAGCATTCACGCGGCTGTTCGAGGATGAGCAGGTGCTCGAACTCGCCGGCCTGGCCATGGAGAATCCGGACCGCACAGCGGAGCTCGAACAATATCTTGCTGGCCGGGTGAGCGAATTTGTCGGCTTGAGCATCATCGATCCAGAGCAGGTCCTTGCCCTCGACGACAGCCCGACTGACCATCATTTCATCATCATGGCCATGGCGCTGGAAGCCCTCGAGTCGGGGCAGGCCGACGTGCAGTCCTTTGAGGTCAACGGTCAGCGCGTGGTGGCCGGTGCGGTGACGATCCCGCGCGAAGGTGATCCTGAGGCCGTTTTGTTGATCAAGGCAGACATCGGGCTGGTTCTTGGCGGGTTCAACATGACGATACCGGAAGCGGGGTATATCGGTCTGGAGCAACGCAACGGTCGGTTTTCAGCGACCGCGCTGAAGTCTTTCGGAGACTCGTCGCTACTGGGCGCTTCACCGTACAGACTCAACGTGCCCGGCACGCTTTTCCGTGTCGTCTTGCCTATGGGTCAGCAGGCAGCAGGGATGCCCTCGAGTGTGAGCCTCGCCTTGTTTGTCCTGGGCGGATTGCTGGTGGCGTTCGGGGGCATCAGGCGCGTGCAGTTGGCTCGAACCCTGCGTGAGCTCGAGGAAGACCCCGCCATGCTGGAGGCAGTTGCAGAGGACATGGCCCCGCAGGGCGAAGAGGAGGCAACAGAAGCGCTTGGGTCATCGCAGCCGGAGTCCGGGGCCGATCTGCTCGAGGAATCCGAGACCGAGCCTGAACCCGAACCCGAGCCTGATCCCATGCCCGAGGTCAATTTGGAAGATGTGAGTTTTGACCCGGACAAGCACCGGAGAGAGCACCGTCCGCAGCCAGAAACGGAGGTTGATATGCGCAAAGATATTTTCCGGGCCTATGACATCCGGGGCATTGTGGGTGAGACCCTGGACAGGGGTATTGCCTACAGGGTTGGTCAGGCCATCGGCAGCGCCGCATTGGAAGCCAATGCCGCACCCGTGGTCGTTGGTCGGGATGGCCGCCATTCAGGCCCGGACCTGGCGGAAGGCATGGTCGAGGGTATTTCAAGCACCGGTTGTGATGTGGTCGACATCGGTGCTGTGCCCACCGGGGTCCTGTACTACATGGCCAACGAGTGTGACAGCGGTTCAGGCGTCATGGTCACCGGCAGTCACAACCCTCCGGATTACAATGGTTTCAAAGTCATGATCGGGGGCGAAACCCTTGCCGGAGACAAGATCAGGGCTTTGTTCGAACGCCTGGAATCCGGTGATCTCAAGACCGGTGAGGGCATCGTGAATCGCACCGATGCGCTGGATCGTTACCGGGATCGAATCGCCTCCGATATTCAACTCGAGCGGCCTTTGAAGGTGGTCGCCGACTGTGGAAACGGCATTGGTGGGGTGAACGCGGCCGACGTGCTTCGTGCGATCGGCGCCGAGGTGCTGCCCCTTTACGACGAAGTGGACGGTGATTTCCCCAATCACCACCCTGACCCCAGCGAGCCCGAGAACCTGCGCGATCTGATCGAGTCGGTCAGGCTGATGAATGCCGACCTGGGTGTGGCGTTTGACGGTGACGCGGACCGGCTCGGTGTCGTGACGCCTTCGGGGGAGATCATCTACTCTGACCGGGTCATGATGCTGTTCGCCACGGAGATTCTCAGCCGTCATCCGGGCGCGCCCATTATTTATGACGTGAAGTGCACCGGGCATCTCGACCAGGTGATTCGTGAGGCGGGGGGTGAGCCGGAGATGTACAAGACCGGTCATTCACTGATCAAGAACCACATGCGCAAAGCCGGCGCGCCATTCGCGGGTGAAATGAGCGGCCATTTCTTCTTCAGTGATCGCTGGTACGGGTTTGATTGTGGCATTTATTCCGCCGCCAGGCTGCTGGAGATTCTCGCCAAGGACGAGCGTTCACCGGAGGAGGTGCTCACCGCTCTGCCCAACAGCGTCAGTACGCCTGAATTAAAAGTGCAGATGACCGAGGGCGCCAACCATGCGTTCATTCGGAAATTCCAGGATCAGGCCAACTTCCCTGATGCCCGGGTCAACACGATAGACGGCATTCGTGCCGACTTCGAAGACGGCTGGGGTCTGTGCCGGGCCTCCAATACCACGCCCATCCTGGTGGTCAGGTTCGATGCCGAGAGCGAGGAGGCTTTGCAGGTGATCCAGGAGGCGTTTCGCATGCAGATGCTGGCGATCGAGCCGGAGTTGGAGCTGCCGTTTTAGACAGGCCAGCCGGCTGATGCCGGCAACAAGAAGCCGTTTGGGCTAAGCTGGGAGAACAGGAGAACTGCGTGGCGCGTTTCGCGCGCATACATACAGGAGGACACCGAATGAAAAGGATTCTGCTTGGAAGCATGCTTTCCGTTCTGGCTTTTTCCCTCGCGGCTTCGACCGCCTCGGAGGACCCGGCGTCCAATGCCCGAATCGTGACGATGAACAGCAAACCGGCCCAGTGCCTGTCAGCGGTGCAGATCTGGCGGGTGGATGGTGAGCGAGTCTATGTTCACCGCAACGGGTTCGACATCGAGGCGGGTAGGCACAGCCTGAACGGCCGCGCGTTTCTGGACACTTCCTACTGTCGCCCCCTGCACGGGAGAGTCAGCCAGGAGGTGCCAGACCTGGAAGTCGAGTTCGAGGCGGGCAAGACTTACTACATCGGTTTCGACCACAGTTCCAGAAACGTCAATGACTGGCGGCTGGTGGTCTGGAAGGTGGAACCGGAAGAGGGCTAGACAGCCGCTGGCGGTTGGCCCGCGGGCCGTTGTATCATCGCGCTTTTGTCATCGGGGGCCAGCAGATGCTGGCCCTTTATTTGTTGATGTTACGCCGGTTTCTGCGTGACCGGCTGAATTGAAAAAGGAAGCAATGAACCATGAATGGGATTCGAATGATGTTTTTGCTGGGGCTGTTGAGTGTTTCTTTTGCTCACGCGGACGGGGTCTCTCTTGAACCGGGGCTCTGGGAAATGCGCTTTTCGATGACGATGCCGATGCTATCGGATCCGCAGGAGCGGACGTTCACCGATTGTGTTGAGGAAACCACGTTCGACCCCGAGGATTTCCAGATGGATGAGGGCTCCGGCTGCAGCACGAGCAGCCCTGAAGTGGATGGCGGCACCATCAGCTGGTCCATGGAATGTTCGGGTCCGATGGGGCCGTCCAGCGGTACCTGGTCATTTACCTCTAACGGAGACAGCATGCAGGGAGAGGGCAAGATGGTTTCCGACCTGGGCGGTCAGCAAATGGAAATATCGATGTCGTGGTCCGGCGAGCGGTTGGGCGACTGCGACTAGGCCCGGTGGTCCAATGGTCCACGGGCCTCAAAGCCCGTGGCTCACCCCCAACCAGAGATCAGTAAGCACACTCGCCAAAGACAGGATCCACTGACTCGCCCCATCGGCTATGGAACAGTTCGAGCTTGCGATCCGCGGGCGTGCTGCCGCATTCGACGGTTTCCTGAAGCGGCAGGAGGAAGCCGGTCTCATTGTCCCCCGCCCCATTGAGCCGCGCACGGTTGGCCAGGCCCGCGCGCGCGATGTCCAGAACCTCGCGCGCGATGTCGCGGACGGTGCGTCCGCCAATTTCGGCATTCAGCGCCAACCGGGGTGAATCGGCCCGCAGTTGCAAACGTTCTTCCATGCTCCAGCCCCTGGTGATATCCCAGGCGGCCTCGAGGCTGGTGGCATCGTAGAGCAGGCCGGCCCACAGTGCCGGCAAGGCGCACAATTCGCCCCACGGCCCCCCATCCGCGCCGCGCATCTCGAGAAATTTCTTGAGCCTGACCTCCGGGAATGCCGTCGTCAGGTGGTCTTCCCAGTCACTGATGCGGGGCAGTTCGCCAGGCAATGCGGGCAGACGACCCTCCAGGAAGTCCCGGAACGACTGGCCCGACGCGTCCACGTATCGGCCCTCGCGGTAGACGAAGTACATGGGTACGTCCAGCATATAGTCGACATATCGTTCGAAGCCCATCTCGTCGTCGAAGACCCAGGGAAGCATGCCCGTTCTGTCCGGGTCGGTGTCCTCCCAGACATGAGAGCGATAACTGAGAAAACCGCTGGGGCGGCCGTTGACAAACGGCGAGTTGGCGAACAGGGCGGTCGCGATGGGCTGCAGGGCCAATGAGGTCCGAAACTTGCGGACCATGTCATCCTCACTGGAAAAATCAAGGTTCACCTGGACGGTGCAGGTCCGGGTCATCATGTCCAGCCCCAGTGACCCCACCTTTGGCATGTAGTCCCGCATGATCTGGTATCGCCCTTTAGGCATCCAGTGAATATCTTCTCTCCTGGCGCGGGGGTGAAAGCCCATGCCCAAAAAAGCAGCGCCCAGCGGTTCGGCCACCGCCTTGACCTGCTTCAAATGGGTATTCACTTCCGTGCAGGTCTGGTGGATGCTGTCGAGCAGGGCTCCGGACAGTTCAAGCTGCCCGCCCGGCTCCAGGGTGATGGAGGCGCCGGTTTCATCCAGCAGCGCGATGACATTGTCTTTTTCCAGCACGGGGCGCCAGGCGAACTGGTCGGACAGGCCTTCAAGGATGGCGCGAATGCCGTGGTCACCCTCATAGCGAAGCGGGCTCAGATCAGCAACGGAGAAGCCGAATTTTTCATGCTCGGTGCCCAGCCGCCAGTCCTCGGGCGGCTTGCAGCCCGATTCGATGTACTCGACCAGCTGCGTTTTGCTCTCCAGAGTTCCGGTGTGTTCTTCTGCCACCTGCCCATGCCCTCGAATGAAATGTTAAATCTTCATCCCCTGAACGGGTTAGGATACACCGATGTGTCGGGTAATACTTCCGCCTGCCCGACGCTGCCGGGCGCAGCTCTGAGCGGGGTGTCGGCACAGACGGCCCCGCCGGGCGGCCTGAATCAGACCCGGTGATGGTCACTGCTCATCGGCGCGGGCGGCCGGCTTCAATGGTCAGGGATGTGAGCCCGGGCGGCAGCGAACTGCCCGGGGGCGAGTAGCGGCGTCTGGCCGCCGCCGGATGGCGATTAGGACGGGATGCCCGGTTTGAAATTGATGTTCCAGCACATGAACACCCTGCGCAGCGGCCTGTTGCCGGCCGGCGCCCGCAACCTGGGCGGCCCGGGTGCTTGCCGTCATCGTGAAGAAAGCGACCCGACGCCGGGTATCCGCTTCGCGCGGGCATCGCAATGCCATGAGATGCCGCGGGATGGATAAGCCCAAGGAAACCCATGAGCGCCGCCGTCTCGAGCACGGCATGCGTGAGCTCGGCCTGGCCGTGGAAGAGCGCGTCGTGTGCGGGCTGCTGGAGCATATCGGCCTGATCCGTAAATGGTCGGGCAGCTATAACCTGGTGGCGCGTGGCGATCTTGACGCTCTGGTCGACCGACATGTGCTGGACGCCCTTTGCGTCAACCCGTGGCTGCGTGATGAGCGCGTGCTGGATGTGGGCAGTGGGGCGGGTTTTCCCGGCGTACCGCTGGCCATGGTCAATCCAGAAAAGCATTTTTGGCTGCTGGACAGTGCAGGCAAGCGGGTCAGGTTTTTACGGCATGTCGTTCGAACCCTTGGGCTGGAGAATGTCACCGTGTCACAGTCTCGGGTCGAGGAATTCGAGCACAGCGCCCCGTTTGACACCATCGTGAGCCGGGCCTTTTCATCGCTGGCGCTGTATGCCGCGCGCGTGGGGCATCTGGCCGGAGACCTGACCCAGGTGCTGGCCATCAAGGGCAGGCTGCCGTCAGAGGAGCTGGCTGCCCTGCATCCATCGGTCAAAGTCGAGGCCGTTGAAGCCTACCAGGTGCCGGGTTTGCACGCGGAGCGACATGTCGTCATCATGTCGCTCTCTTCGCAGCGCTCTTGAGCATAGAACAGTTACCGATGGCAAGAATTATCGCGGTCGCCAACCAGAAAGGCGGCGTCGGCAAAACAACAACCTGTGTCAACCTCGCATCGGCCCTGGCCGATATGAGCTATCGCACGCTCCTGGTTGATCTGGACAGCCAGGGCAATGCGACGGTGGGGTGCGGGGTGGATGGCCGCTCGCTGGAACACTCGGCATTCGATGTCATGACCGGCGCCCTGGAAGTTCAGGATGTGGTGATCAGCCTGGACGAACTGGGCTTTGATTTGCTGCCCTCGAACTCTGACCTGACGGCCGCGGAGGTTCGGTTGCTGGAAATGGAGGAGCGTGAGTTCCGCCTGAAGTCAGCGCTCGAGGCGGTTGCTCCCCGCTATGGATGGGTCATCATCGATTGCCCGCCCTCGCTCAATATGCTCACTTTGAACGCGTTGACCGCCGCCAACAGTGTTCTGATACCGATCCAGTGTGAATACTATGCCCTCGAGGGTCTGGCGGCTCTGCTCGAGACCATCGAGCAAGTCAGGGCCAGCGTCAATCCCGGGCTCGAAGTGGAAGGGTTGTTGCGGACCATGTTCGACATTCGAAATAATCTCTCTTCAGCCGTTTCGGATGAGCTGACGGGTAATTTTGGTGATCTGGTCTACCGTACAATGGTGCCTCGCAACGTTCGTGTCGCCGAGGCGCCCAGTTACGGGTTGCCGATTTTGCGCTACGACCCCGCGTCTCGAGGGGCGCTTGCCTACCTGGGGCTGGCCGGTGAAGTGCTTCGCCGGCGCCGCAATCGCGAGGCGGGCAGAGCCCTGACAGCAGATATAGCCGAGGAAGGTACGATTGAGTAGCAAGAAGAAATCCGTGCTGGGCCGCAACCTCAGCTCCATGCTCAGCCAGAACAGCCTGCAACAGGCCGCTGACCGGTCGAGGGGTCAGGCGCCCGACGGCGGTCACCGGGAATTGCCGCTTGACCGCATCCAGCCCGGCGCTTGCCAGCCGCGGACGCAATTCGAGGAGGAAAGCCTGCGAGAGCTGGCCGATTCCATCGAAGCCCAGGGTGTTATTCAGCCCATCGTGGTGCGTCAGGCCGCGGATGACTATGAGATCATTGCGGGTGAACGCCGCTGGCGAGCAGCCCACCTGGCCGGCCTTGAAACCATTCCCGTCATTATCCGCGAGGTGGATGACGAGACCGCGGTGGCGCTTGCCCTGATCGAAAACATTCAGCGGGAAAACCTCAACCCCCTGGAAGAGGCCAACGCCCTGAAACAGCTCGTGGATGATTTCAGTCTCACCCACCAGGAAGCGGCCAGCGCGGTGGGCCGGTCCCGCTCCATGGTTTCCAACCTGTTACGGCTGCTCGACCTGCCAGCGGGTGTCAGGGATCTGGTGGCTTCGCGCGAACTGGAGATGGGGCACGCGCGAGCGCTGTTGGCCCTGGATGATGTGCGGCAGCTGGCCGCCGCCCGCGAAGTCGTGGCAAAGGGAATGTCGGTGCGTGACACCGAGGCGCTGGTGCGCCGCCTGCTGAATCCGCCGGGGCGGAAGAAAAAGGTCATGGATCCGGATATCAAGCGATTGCAGGATCAGCTGGGAGAGCGCCTGTGCGCAACGGTGAAAATCCAGCATGGGAGCAAAGGCAAGGGGAAATTGGTGATCAGCTACAACTCGGCCGATGAGCTGGAGGGGATTATCGGGCATTTGAAGAGCGGTGAGCCATAACTCGAGGTCTGAGATTCGAAACCAGGGATTCGAAACCAGGGAATCGAAACCAGGGAATCGAAAGATCTCTTCAGGATCCACCCTCGGCAGCCCGTTTCAACGCTCGCGCCTGTTCCAGCGCCTGGACCCAGTCGGACTGTTCATGGCGGCGGGCCATTTCTGTCATGTCCTTCAAATGGTGATCGTCGATGACCTGGAGAATATCGGGATTGCGATAGGCGTATTTCCGGTAGCGCCGCCGTCCAAAAGTCGGAAACGCGTCCAGTTTGTCGATGATGATCAGGGCCGAGATGGTCCGGACACACTTTTCGCACATGCAGCAGTTCATCGGCATGCCCGAGGCCGGGTCAAATTCGATGGCCCCGAAACACACACGCAGGCCTTGCCGGACCTGGGGGTCATCCGCCAGCAACTCGGTCTTCCTGGATCTCGAATGATTCGTGCCGGTATGGATGATCTGCAGCTGGTCGCTGCTTAAGAGGGGGTCCGTGGCCGGATGGGAGCCGTCCGGCTCCAGCTGGTTATAGGCGTAGGTGGCGTGCCCGGAAATGCCGAAGCGCCCGAATATGCCACCCAGCGCATGGGCGCAGGCTGCCAGTGAGCTGCTGTACGAGTGGACCTGTTCAGGTCGCTTCAAGGTGACGTTTCTGAAGGCCTTCAGATTGGTATCCAGCATCAGCAGGTCCACGCCCCACGCCTTCAGCAGAGGTTGATAGTGGTTGTACATGTTTTGCGCCAACCCCAGCCGCTTCGGATCGTAGAATTGATCGAAGCCGTTGATCATCAGCGCATGGGTAATGGAAAACCCTTCGTATTTGACGCGTTCGGGCAGCAGCTGGTGGACCGCATGGAACGAGTCCAGACCGCCTGAAAATGTGCATCCCATACCGCTGGGGCGGGGGTCGTTCCGGCGGTTCACCAGTGAGCCATAATGGATTTCGACCCTGTTGAAGATGCCGGGCCACCAGGTGCTGAGGGCCTGTTGGTAAGTCTCCAGGCCGTGCGCGAGCCGCGTGCTGACTGCCCCTTCGACATGGATGTCCTCCCGCAGGTACATCGCCGATGCGATCAGCCCGACGAGGAAGGCATCGGAAAGTTCGGGCAGAAAACAACGCGCTTCCCGGTCAGAGCTGAACCATAGGGTGGGCGGGTAGTCGACGATGTCGCTTTGCAGGGTAACAGCGGCCTCCAGCACCTGGCGGCCGTCTCGTTGAACCACTGAAGGAGGGCTGATCCTCATGGCATCAGGCGCGGGGCATCACTGTCGAGGTCACAAAATCCATGGTTCAGCGTGAATTCATCCTTTGCTCCACCCACCGGTAGGTCTGCTCCATGCCGTCCTTGAGCTTGACCCGAGGCTCCCACCCGAGCACCCGGCGGGCCTTGCTGTAGTCGGCACGGCGCCCCCGGTCGCCCTCCGGGCGGCTGGTGTCGAACTCGATGGTGATGTCTTTGCCGGAAACCTCGACGATGGTCTCGGCAACTTCGCGGATGGTGGTGCAGACATCCGGGCCCAGCTGAATGGCGCCCTGGCCCATGCCCTTGTCCATCGCCGACACCAGGCCATCGACGATGTCGTCAACATGCACAAAGGCGCGGCCCTGGGCCCCGCTGCCCCAAACGACAAAGGGTTGGTCCGGATATTCGACCGCTTTGCGGATCAGGGACGGAATGACCTGGCCGCTGGTGTCACTGAAATCACAGGGCGGGCCGTACACGTTATGCAGGCTGAGCACGGCGGTTGGGATACCGGACTCCTCTTCCAGCAATGCCGTCTCGTACTCGCCCATCAGCTTGCTCCAGCCATAGGCGGACTCGGGGTGGGCCGGGTAGAGGTCTTCCTCCTTCAGGGGCGGCGCCTCTACGCCAAACTGCATCTGCTGGGGAAAGCTGCAGGCGGTGCCGACATAGATAAACCCACCGACCGGCTGACGGCGGACCGCGTCGATCACATTGGAGTTGATCAGCAAGTTTTGTCTGAAAATGGAACCCTGGTGGTTGAACACGTAGCCAATGCCGGCAACGATGTCAGCCAGGTGATACACAACGTCGACGCCCGCCAACAGGTCATCGATGACCCCCGGTTCTGACAGGTCTCGAACATGGAGGCGAGCGTCCATGTCGATCGCCGGGTTCCCTTTCTCGTCCAGCAGGTATTCGCGCTGACCGCGCCAGAGGTTGTCCACGACGCTGACCTCGTGGTCCATTCTGACCAGGCGCTTGACGAGGTTGGAGCCGATCATGCCCGCGCCGCCCGTTACCAGTATCTTCATCCTTATTCCTCTCAGTGACCTTCCTGAAGGCCGGGTTTTCTGCGCCGCGCCACTTTGCGGCGGAGTTGTTCCTTTTCCCAAACCGTGCGCAGAAATACCATCGGGCCGCTGTTGCGCAAAGCGCGCCGGCTCAAAATGCGCTCGCCTTTTGCCCCCGCTGACGCGGTGCCTGCATGCCGGGACTCGATCTCCCTGGCCAGCAGGGCGAAGAGGTTGTGTTCTTCCAGCACGCGACGGCGCGCTTCCCTCAAGTGCGGCAGGCGCTGCTCATAGGCGTCTTCTTCGATGGCCTGTCGAACGATCGCCAGCGAGCCCTCGAAATCGAATATATCGATCGGGATAAAGCTCTGTTCCGGAAAATAGTCTGCCGCGTTGGGGCAGCCAAAGTAGAACGGCAGGCTGAGGCCCAGGAAGGGGTCGACCAGTTTTTCAGTGAAGTAATGGGGCGCCACATCGTTCTCAATGGTCACGTGGTAACGATAGCCATCCAGCACCTCGGCCTTGTCGTCCAGCAGGCGCACGCCTTTTCCAAAACGGTCTATCTCAGGCAGCGCTTCCTGCAGCCGGGCCGTGAACTCGAAGCGCTGTCTTTGCAGGGTGTCCGGATCCTGCTTCGCAGAACAGACGGTGGAAATGAGCGAGGGTTTACGCACAGGAGCCCGTTTGCTGATCTCGTCATAACTGAGCACGCCGTTATCACCACGGCCATAGAACCAGGGATAGCCTGTCTGTGTGTAGAGGAGGTTGGGGTGCTCGATGGCCCAGGGTTCGTGGTGGCTGATGACAAGATCGAATTGCGCACAGTAATCACGGCTGTAGCACTTGATGGAAGAGGGCTCAGCCGTGACCAGTATCGTCCGCTCCCTGGGGCAGGCCAGTGTTTCTTTTCTCAAGGAAAATTTCTCGGGCCCGACCGGGGACAGGTCGTCATAAGCCACCAGCCAGTCGTATTCGCGCAGTTCCGGGTCGAATTCAAAGCGGCATGCACCCCATTCCGGGGCCGCGTCCGGCAATTGGCGACGCCACGCCGGCGTGGTCTCCGGGCGGAGCTTTTTAGCCATGAATTTGACAATGATGGGTTGGGGCATGGGGCGCGCTTGGGTGAGGCTGCGGACATTTTACGATGGCTGGGCCACGAGGGACAAAACCCATTCAATACCCGGCGATGCACTTTTTGCTGACCTTGGTCAAAACCGCTGAAGCAGGCTTTGAATAAGGTGGCTTCGTCTCCGAATGGCAACTTCAACAAACAAAAGGTGAGTCATGCAGAAACTTCCCCACATCTACCATGCAGAGGCCGTGGCCGGCCCTGAGGGAGCCGTCGACATCCTGAGTCCGGGCCTGGCGGCCATTGCCACCACTTCGCCGCCCGAGTTTGGCGGACCGGAAGGCACCTGGTCGCCGGAGACGCTCCTGGTCGCCTCGGTGGCAGACTGCTTTATTCTGACCTTCAGAGCCATCGCCAGGGCATCGAAGCTGGAATGGCTCGACCTGGACGTTGAAACCGAAGGCCGCCTGGACAAAGACATCAAGCTCACCCGTTTCACCCATTTTCATATCCGCGCCAAACTGCGCATCCCGGAGGGTGTCCGTGAGGAGAAGGCCAGGCTGTTGCTGGAAAAATCAGAAGTGAATTGCCTGATCACCAATTCGATGAATTCGAAAATCCAGCTGGATACGAAGATCGAAACCGTCCGCCGCGAGCAGGTTGCCTGATCGAGCCGCGCGTGTCCTCAGGGCAGGGTCCGGTGCCACCGATGGTGGCCTGGGCCGGGCCGGGCCTTGAAAGCATGATTCAGCGTTGCCCGCCTTTGGCATGAGATGTTAAAATAGGGGGTCTTTGGCGGCGCTGATCTTTTTGCCGCCTGTAAAGGGAACACGGGTGTAATCACCCCGGCCTGGTGAACAGGGCAGTCCAGAGAGGCGGTATCGATGGAGGCTGATCCAGCCCCCGAAAAACTCCCCGAACCGGAATCAAACGGGTTCGGAAGCGCTGGAAATGAACCAGTAGCCCTGCCGACCGGACAATGGCTGAAGCCCCAGTGGCTCTCGGCCCTGGTTTTGGCGGTGGCGCTGAGCCCATTGGGCCTGACGGCAGTTTACTCTTCGCTGTTCGGCAGTATGGCGGCTTTATTGCCCGCCGTTTTTTTTGCGATTTTCGCAGGAAGAAAGTTGGGCGCGAGCAGCGGCGAATTTCTTCAGGCAGCCGTGATCGGCGAGATGTTGAAATTGGCGCTGACCGCCGTCATCTGTGTGGTGACATTCAGGTGGGTCGACCCCCTGGCGCCGGAATGGTTTTTTGCCGGCATGATCCTGGTAATCATCGCAGGCTGGGCCGGGCTTTATCGGGGGTTGAATTCCGGCAATTGAGACCAATGTCCCGGTGGGACTGAACGGCAGAACACGAGAGCAAGGCGCGAAACCAGATGGCCAATCCCAATGCTGAGCTGACACCGAGCGGCTACATCGAGCACCACCTTCAAAATCTGACCTGTGGTTTCGGGGAGGATGGGTTTATCTGTGGAGGCGCAGATGTGGCAGCCCAGTTAGGCTTTTGGGGTTTTCACATGGATACCCTGGTCTGGTCCGTGATACTCGGCCTGGTTTTCTTTGTTCTGTTTCGCAACGTGGCCAAAAAGGCCAACTCCGGTGTGCCGACGCGTTTCCAGGCGGCCATCGAGGCCATCGTCGAATTCGTCGACACCAGCGTCAGGGATTCATTCCACGGTACCAGCCGACTCATCGCGCCGCTGGCGCTGACGTTGTTCGTATGGATCTTTTTCATGAACTTCATGGACCTGATCCCGGTCGACTGGCTGCCCGAAGCAGCTGTCGCCGCGGGGATCAAGTATCAGAAAGTGGTGCCGACAACGGACGTGAACGCCACCATGGGCATGGCGCTTACGGTGTTCATACTGATCATCGTCTACAGCATTCGTTTCAAGGGTGTTGGAGGGTTCATCGGCGAACTCGTATTCAACCCGCTCAATCCGAAACAGTTGAATATGCCCAAAGTGGTGTGGCCATTTGTGATGGCCTTCAACCTTGTCCTGGAAACGGTGTCATTGCTGGCAAAACCGGTATCCCTGGGACTGCGACTGTTCGGCAATCTGTATGCAGGAGAGTTGATCTTTATCCTGATTGCCGTGGTATTCACGGCCGGTTCAGCCTGGTTCGCGGCAGGCCTCAGCTCCATTTTTGGTGAGCACATACCGGCATGGTTCTGGATCTTGTCAGCAGCCACTGTGTGCCTGACGCTGTGGATGAATATCAAGGGTCGGCTTTCGATGAAGCACACCTGGTTGTTCCTCGTTGGCGAGATGCTGGTGATCGGTGGATTGGCATTCCTGGGTGGGCAATTGCTGCACTTTGGATGGGCTGTATTCCACCTGATGGTGATTACGCTTCAGGCCTTCGTATTCATGATGTTGACGATCGTGTATCTCAGTATGGCTACTGAGCATCACTAGGTCTGCATCGCTTTTTTTGTTTAGTACCAAAGACTCTACTGGAGAGCAAAATGGAAACAGTAATTGGAATGACCGCAATCGCCGTTGCCCTGCTGATAGGCTTGGGCGCACTCGGTGTTGGCATTGGTGTGGGTATCCTGGGCGGCCGTCTGCTGGAAGGTTCGGCCCGTCAGCCTGAATTGGCCCCGATGCTTCAGGGCAAGTTCTTCCTGGCGATCGCTCTGCTCGACGCCGTGGCGATGATCGGTGTGGGTATCGCACTGTTCTTCACCTTCGCCAACCCGTTTGTCGGCCAGCTGCAGAGCGCGCTGGGCGGGTAAGACAAGCAGTCACCAGATAAACGAGGTAAGGGCATGAATATCAATGCCACCCTGATATTGCAGTCGATCGCGATGTTGATCTTCGTGTGGTTCTGTATGCAGGTGGTCTGGCCGCCGATCCTGCGAGCGCTCGACGAGCGTCGCGAAAAGATCGCCGATGGCCTGGCCGCTTCAGACCGCGCCGAAAAGGCGTTGGAGGAGGCGCAAAAGGAAGCCGAGACCGCGATTGGAGAGGCCCGTGAAAAGGCCGGCACCATCGTCGACCAGGCAAACCAGCGCCACACCCAGATCCTGGACCAGGCCAAAGAGGATGCTTTGGGCGAACGACAGCGCCAGGTGGCGGCTGCGGAAGCCGATATCGCCCTGGCCACCAACCAGGCCCGAGAAGAGTTGAGAGCGGCCGTCGCCAGCCTCTCGGTTTTGGGCGCGTCGAAGATTCTCGAGAGAGAAATCGACGCCGATGCCCACCGTGAGTTGATCGACAAGCTGATCGCCGAGATATGAGCAGCTTGGCGACTCTGGCCCGGCCCTATGCCAAGGCGGCTTTCGACCTGGCCCAGGCACAAAATGCCCTGGGGAACTGGGATGCCGCACTGACGGGTTCTGCCGAGGCGGTGTCGGAAGACACCATGGCAAGCTGGCTGGAATCCCCCAGTCTCGACCGTTCGGGCGCGGCTGGCCTGGTGGCCGATGCCGTGGTCGGAGAAGACAACCCGTCTTTCAGGCGCTACCTGGAAGTCCTGGCGGCGAACGACCGGCTGGCCCTGCTGCCGGAGATCTCCCAGGCGTTCTCACGTCTGCGCGAGGCGGCGGAGCAGCGACTCAAGGTCCGCGTGGTGTCGGCTGTACCGCTGGAGCAGGACCAGGCAGAGCGCATGAGCGCGGCGCTGAAACAGCGTTTCGACAGCGATATCGAACTGGAAAACGAAGTGGATGCCAGCGTACTGGGTGGGGCGGTGATTTACGCCGGCGACCAGGTCATCGATGGCAGCCTCAAGGGCCGCCTGGCCAACCTTTCGAGCTCACTGGCCTAAATACGATTTAAACATGGGTCGCCGGTCATGGCGGTCTGACAGGAAAAGACGATGCAAGCAACATTGAATCCATCAGAAATCAGCGAACTGATCCGTCAGCGCGTAGAAGAGCTGGATATTTCAGCCGAGGCGCGTAATGAAGGCACCGTGGTCAGCGTTTCCGACGGTATCGCCCGTATCCATGGCCTGGAAGACGCCATGCAGGGTGAGATGATCGAGTTCCCGGAAAATACTTTTGGCCTGGCGCTCAACCTGGAGCGTGACTCAGTTGGTACCGTGATCATGGGTGACTATGAACACATCACCGAGGGTGACACGGTCAAGTGCACCGGTCGTATCCTGGAAGTGCCGCATGGTCGTGGCCTGCTGGGACGCGTGGTGGACGCGCTGGGCAACCCCATCGATGGTCAGGGGCCGATCGAAAACGATGGATTCGCTCCGATCGAAAAAGTGGCGCCCGGCGTTATCTGGCGTAAATCTGTGGACCAGCCTGTCCAGACCGGCCTGAAGTCGATTGACGCGATGGTTCCGATTGGTCGTGGTCAGCGAGAGTTGATCATCGGCGATCGCCAGATCGGTAAATCCGCCATTGCGGTCGACACCATCATCAACCAGGCCAAGTCCGGCATCAAATGCATCTACGTGGCCGTGGGCCAGAAGCAGTCGACGGTGGCCAACGTGGTAGCCAAGCTGGAAGAGCACGGCGCCATGGAGCACACCATCGTGGTCAATGCCTCGGCTTCCGAATCAGCCGCCATGCAGTACATCGCGCCATACGCGGGTTGCACCATGGGGGAGTACTTCCGTGATCGAGGCGAAGATGCGCTCATCATTTATGACGATCTGACCAAGCAGGCCTGGGCGTACCGCCAGGTTTCCCTGTTGCTGCGGCGTCCGCCGGGCCGCGAAGCCTATCCCGGTGACGTCTTCTACCTGCATTCGCGCCTGCTGGAGCGTGCCGCGCGCGTGTCCGAGGAGTATGTTGAAAAGTTCACCGACGGCGCGGTCAAAGGCCAGACGGGTTCCCTGACGGCCCTGCCGATCATCGAAACCCAGGCGGGCGACGTTTCCGCCTTCGTTCCGACCAACGTGATTTCCATCACTGATGGTCAGATCTTCCTGGAAACCGACCTGTTCAACGGTGGTATCCGCCCGGCCGTGCACGCGGGCCTGTCCGTGTCCCGTGTGGGTGGCGCGGCCCAGACCAAGGTGATCAAGAAGCTGGGTGGCGGTGTCCGACTGGCCCTGGCGCAATATCGTGAGCTGGCAGCCTTTGCTCAGTTTGCCTCGGACCTCGATGACGCTACCCGCGCCCAGTTGGAGCGTGGCCAGCGCGTGACCGAGCTGATGAAGCAGCCCCAGTACAGCCCGATGTCGGTGGCTGAGATGGCCGTTTCACTGTTCGCGGTCGATCGCGGCTTCATGGATGATGTCGACCTGCTGAAGATCGGCGCCTTTGAAAACGCGCTCATCGATGCCATGAACACGGGTCAGGCCGAGTTGATGGACGCCCTTAACCATGGCGACTGGGACGACGACCTCGAGGCCAAGCTGAAAGCGGCCGTCGAAGAGTTCAAGGCCACCGGCAGCTGGTAACAGGCTGAACGACAGGCTCAACGGAGCAGTTATATGGCAAGCGGCAAGGAAATCACCACCAAGATCAAGAGTGTTGAGAACACCAAGAAGGTGACCTCTGCGCTCGAGATGGTGTCCGCCAGCAAGATCAAGAAGTCCCAGGACCTGATGTTCGCGACCCGGCCCTATGCCCGGATGATGCTTCGCATCATCGGCCACCTGGGCAAGGCCAACCCGGAATACCGGCACCCCTTTACCGTGGCGCATGGCCCAGAGGTCAAGAAAGTCGGCTACATCGTTATTTCCACAGACCGCGGTCTGTGCGGCGGGCTGAACACCAACCTGTTCAAAGCCGTCCTGGCCGACATGGGTCAATGGCAAAAAGACAACGTCGCAGTCAGCATGGTGACGCTGGGCAAAAAGGCTTCGGCCTTTTTCAAGAACATCAACGTGGAGATCGCGGGTCACGCTCAGGAATTGGGCGAAAAGCCGCAGATAGAAGACCTGATCGGCGCCATCAAGATCGTTCTCGACAAGTATCGCGAACAGGAAGTCGACCGGGTGTTCCTGGCCTACAACGACTTCGTCAATACCATGTCGCAGAAGCCGCGGGTGGATCGCCTGCTGCCATTGCCGGATACGGATGACGAAGACATCCGGGATATCTGGGACTACATCTATGAGCCGGACGCCGAGACGCTGCTCGACAGCGTGCTGGTGCGCTATATCGAGTCGCTGGTCTATCACGCTGTGCTGGAAAACCTGGCATCCGAGCATGCCGCGCGCATGATCGCGATGAAGAGCGCGTCCGACAATGCCAGCGAACTGATTGATGAGCTGACCCTGGCCTACAACAAGGCCCGCCAGGCCGCGATTACCCAGGAAATCTCGGAGATCGTCGGTGGCGCGGCAGCGGTTTGAATAGGAACTAGGAACTAGGGACTAGAACACAGTTTTTTATTTAGGAAAGAGGATAAACGAGGACTAGCAGCAAAAAGTAGGCAATGGCTTTGAACGAGCACAGACGTCCAGTTCCTTGTCCCTTGTCCCTTGTCCCTAGTCCCTGTTCTTGCGGAGCAAAAAGATGAGTAAAGGATCAATCGTTCAAGTCATCGGCGCTGTCGTCGACGTGGAGTTCGCGCGTGACGCCATGCCCAAGGTGTTTGACGCCCTGACGGTGGACAACACTGAGATCACGCTGGAAGTGCAGCAGCAGCTGGGTGACGGCGTGGTGCGCACGATCGCGCTGGGCTCCACCGATGGCCTGAAACGCGGCATCGAAGTGACCAATACCGGTGACGCCATTTCTGTGCCGGTGGGTGAGAAGACCCTCGGCCGGGTGATGGACGTGCTGGGCAGGCCCATCGATGAGGCCGGCCCGATCGGTGCTGAAAAGAGCATGCCGATTCACCGTAAGCCGCCTTCCTACGAAGAGCAGGCAGGTGGTAACGACATCCTTGAGACCGGCATCAAGGTCATCGACTTGATCATGCCGATCGCCAAGGGCGGCAAAGTCGGCCTGTTCGGCGGTGCTGGCGTGGGTAAAACCGTGACGCTGATGGAGTTGATCCGCAACATCGCCATCGAGCACAGCGGTTATTCCGTATTCGCCGGCGTGGGTGAGCGTACCCGTGAAGGCAACGACTTCTACCACGAAATGAAGGAAGCGGACGTATTGTCCAAGGTGGCCCTGGTCTACGGCCAGATGAACGAGCCGCCGGGCAACCGTCTGCGTGTCGCGTTGACCGGCCTGACCATGGCTGAGGAGTTCCGTGACGAAGGCCGTGACGTACTGATGTTCATTGACAACATCTACCGTTACACGCTGGCCGGAACCGAGGTGTCCGCACTGCTGGGCCGTATGCCCTCAGCCGTGGGCTATCAGCCGACGCTGGCCCTGGAAATGGGTCTGTTGCAGGAACGCATCACGACGACCAAGAAGGGTTCGATCACGTCCTTCCAGGCCGTGTACGTTCCCGCGGACGACCTGACCGACCCGTCGCCCGCCACCACCTTCGCCCACCTGGACGCCACGCTGGTACTGAGCCGCGGCATCGCTGAGCAGGGTATTTACCCGGCTGTGGACCCGCTGGACTCTACCTCGCGCCTGCTCGATCCGAACCTGATCGGTCAGGATCACTATGAAGTGGCCCGAGCGGTACAGGGTGTGCTGCAACGCTACAAAGAGCTGAAGGACATTATTGCCATTCTCGGTATGGATGAGCTGTCCGAGGAAGACAAGGACACCGTGGCGCGTGCCCGTAAAGTCCAGCGCTTCCTGTCCCAGCCGTTCTTCGTGGCCGAAACCTTCACCGGCTCGCCCGGCAAGTACGTCACCCTGAAGGACACCATCCGTGGCTTCAAAGGCATTATCGACGGCGAATACGACCACCTGCCTGAGCAGGCGTTTTACATGGTCGGTGGCATCGAGGAAGCCATTGAAAAGGGTAAGGCCATGGAGGCCAAAGAAGCGGCATAATGAAGTGCTGGGGTCAGAGTCAAGGGACAGGGTCAACACGGCTTCATTGCTGTATAGACTCGGCCCGAAGTTAATGACTCTGTCCCTTGACTCTGACCCCGTTCGGAGCGAGATATGAAAACGTTTCAATGTGACATCGTCTCGGCCCAGGCCGAGATCTGGTCAGGGCAGGCGGCCCAGGTGTTTGCCACTGGCGTGTCCGGTGAGTTGGGCATCTATCCGCGTCATACGCCGCTGATCACGCAGCTGAAGCCCGGCCCGGTTCGGGTTGTGGATGAGTCCGGAGAAGAGCAATTCTTCTTCTGTGGCGGCGGCATTGTGGAGGTGCAGCCGCACATCGTGACCGTGTTGGCCGATACCGCCATGCGTGGTGAGGATCTGGATGCCACGGCCGCACAGCGGGCCCGTGAAGAGGCCGAGCGCGAACTGGCCGACCGCACCGAAGCACTGGAGGTGGCTGAAGCCCAGGCCAAGCTGGCCGAGGCCATCGCCCAGCTACAAGCGCTGGAGCGCCTGCGCAAGACGGTCAAGCGCTAAACCCGCGATAGGAGATTAAAGAAAACGCCGGCTGCAAGCCGGCGTTTTTTTTCGAAGAGCGGCCATTCGATCAAAGGTGCTTCGACCCTGATTGTGGTTCCTATAACAAATTGACAAATACGTCACATGTCAAATAGCATGCGCATTAATCGGACGCCAAAAGCCATCTGGATGACTTCGAAGTGAAACGGAATTCACGATTACTGAATAAATGGGCGCTCCCGCAGATTGCTTGCGCCTGGGGTGCCATCGTCTGGAGTGTCATCGTCTGGACTCCATTTGCCTGGAGCGAAGATGCAAAGCCCGATGTTGAAGAAGAGTGCTGGTCGCATGTCACTGATGTAATTCCTGGGGTCAGGAACCGGATGCACATGTGCTTCATGGGTGCCAGAGTCAACGTGCTGATTGAGTTTCCCAATGTGGGATCCACACCCACGATCTGCGTTCAGGAAGGCGGAAAAACAGAGGCGGCCAATGGGTTCATCGTGAGACTGGCCCCGGGTTCATGCAGAAACGGCCGGTCGCTTGACCCGCTATCCATGCTTTGCATGAAGGATGACGGCGAAGGCCGGTCCCTGGCGTGCAAAGACCGGGCTGGGCGTGATGTCCTTTTTCACCCGGCAGAAATTGAAAAGGCTGAATCTTGAAGTTCTCATCTGGTATTCCTTTTTCACCGCCGGAATCAGAGCGCGGACGAAAGGCGGCAGCTTATTTCAGCCTTTTGCTGGTGTTTTGGAGCCTACTTATTGGGTTGGCATTTCTAGAGGTGCTGTTCGGCATCGACTATTTCAGTTCCGGATTTTCAATCTACCAATGGGCTCAGGTCGCCTGGTATTTCGCGACTGTGCTTTTGGCCGTTTTCGTGGCGTACAGGGTCGGCCGGGTTTCCTACCTGGGTGTCGCGCTGACAGCGCTGATCGGAATAACGGGCGTTTTGTCTTTCATGACATTCTCCAGCGCGAGTCCTGGACGTGGATTGGCCCTGCTGGGTGACTCTTGGACATGGCTCGCTGCTCCCGTTTGGGAATCGTGCATCGCGCTTTTTGTCGTTCGTTTCCTACACAAGGCGCGCAAAAAGCCGCTTGTATGACTGGGCGTCACCATTCAACCTTTAGTAAGTAGTACGCCATTGGCAGTTGAGCGCTCGAATTATCGATTGCTACGGTTCATGGGAAGTTTTATGACCCTTTTCAATGCCTTTCTCATAGCGGTCATTCTGGTGGGTTGGGTTTATGCGGCTTTCTCGGGTCAGGGTCTTCAGCCTTTCGAAATCACCTGGGCCATACCCGTTTTTGGGTTGGCGTTTGCTGAAATTTGTCGCGCTGTTGCTGGCATCGCGGATGATAAAAGCCGCGGCGAATGAGTTGCGGTCAGGCCCCGGGTTTGTGGCGGTATTACCAGAGTGATACCCTAGAGGAATGAAAGTTGCAGTATCCATCCCAGATCCCATCTTCGAAGCCGCTGAACAACTGGCGAAAGAACGTGATATTCCGCGTAGCCAATTGTTTGCCGAAGCATTGGCGGCCTATCTCGAGTCCAGAAACTCCGAATCGGTGACCGCGCTTCTCAATGAGGTTTATGGCCGGGAAACCTCAGGGCTGGATGAAGGGCTGACCAGGGCTCAATTCGAAGCCGTCGATCATGAAGCGTGGTGAAGTCTGGTGGGCATCGCTGCCTCCGGCTTCGGGTTCAGGGCCGGGTTATCGGCGGCCTGTATTGGTCATTCAGGCCAACGCCTTCAATCAAAGCAGGATCTCCACGGTCCTGGTGGCTGTAATCTCTTCAAATCTTTCACTCGCGAACGCGCCGGGAAATGTTCGCGTGTCAAAAACAGACTCAGGACTCTCCAAACCCTCCGTGGTCAACGTTTCGCAAGTGCTTACGGTGGATAAGTCGGTTCTCACAAAAAAGGCAAAAGCGCTTCCCGGAAAAATACTGGCGCGAATCGATGAAGGCTTGCAGTTGGTTTATGGCTTGTGACCTACGATCGAGGGTCATGCTCATGCTTGCACGTCGAATAACGCTTCAATGAGGCAGCGAAGTATGTGCTGCATCTGTCAGACGTCAATCAGCTGCGAACGGGTTTGTCGTGCGTAAATTATTCATCCTGATCAGCTGGGCCGTCCTGGTTTCCTGTGGCAAGCCATCCTCGTTGTCACCATTCACCAGCGACGGTTGTTCGCTGTTCCCGGATCGTTCGCTCATTTCCGAGATTGACTGGTGTTCCTGCTGCTTCGAGCATGATGTGGCCTACTGGCGGGGGGGGACCGAGAAACAGCGTGAGGCGGCCGATCAGGAACTCAAGCGCTGCGTTGAAGCCAAAACCGGTGATGTGGCGCTTGCCACTTTGATGTACCAGGGTGTCCGTGCGGGGGGTAGCCCTTATTTCATTAACTGGTACCGCTGGGGTTACGGCTGGGGCATCGAGCGCCAATACCAGGCGCTGACACCACAGGAAAACGCGACAGCAGACTTGCTTTTCGCAGAATATCAGGCATCACCAGCGGCGGTTTGTGCGCTCGGCGATGGTCAGTCCGGGGGAAGCGCTGCTTCCGCACCGGGCCGAGTCTTTCACGGCAATTTCACGCAATCGCTACTAGACTGAAATGTGAACATAAAAGGAAGTGCCGGTGTCGCTGATACTACTCATCGAAGACAACCACGATATCGCGGCCATGGTCGGCGAGCATCTGGAGCATGAAGGCTACGAAGTGGACTACGCCGGTGACGGTGTTACAGGTCTGCACCTTGCGGTCACGCAAGACTTCGACGTCATCATTCTTGACCTGATGCTCCCTGGTATGGATGGCCTGGATGTGTGCAAAAAGCTTCGGGGCGAGGCAGGCAAGAGTACCCCCTTGCTGATGCTCACCGCGCGCGACACGCTGGAAGATAAAGTGGCGGGGCTCGACGCGGGTGCCGATGATTACCTGGTGAAGCCGTTCGATCTCGAAGAGTTGGACGCGCGCGTGAGAGCCATGCTGCGTCGCGCGGGTGGAGAGGTGGCGGCCGAGGTTTTTCGGGTGGCCGACCTTGAAGTGAATACCGGCACCATGGAAGTTCATCGCCAGGGTGAGGAGTTGAAATTGACGCCAATTGGGCTGAAGTTGCTGGTCGCCTTGATGAAGGCATCCCCCAAAGTGCTCTCCAAGGCCACGCTCGAGAAAACCGTCTGGGGTGACATCGTGCCAGACAGCGATGCCTTGCGAAGTCATCTGTACAACCTGAGAAAAGCGGTCGACCAGCCCTTTGATCAGCCGCTGCTGCACAACATTCCCGGGATGGGTTACCGCCTGCACCGAAAAGATGGCGGTTGAACATGGTCTGACGCGCAGGCTCGGCCGGGAGTTGTTGCTCCAGGCGGTCTACATCAGTATCGCAGTGCTGGTGGGCATCTATGTTGTTGCCATTCTGCTTAAAGACGTCCTGATCGAGCAGGCGCTCACGGGTGAAGCCAACTACTACTGGGAGCGCGTGGATGAAAACCCCGCCGCGGTCCTGCCGGACACGCTGAATCTGACGGCCTATCGCGAAGGGTTCGGCATCGGTGTGCCGTTAGACCTCCGGCCACTCGAGCCCGGTTACCATCATCGCAAGACGCCACGAGAGACCCTCACCTACGTGACCGAGCGCGACGGGCAGCGCTTATACCTGGTCTTTGAATCAGGGCAGGTCAATGACCTGGTGACCACCTTCGGTATCGTGCCCCTGGCCATTGCACTTACGGTCATTTACCTGTCCCTGTTCAGCGCTTACCGGGTCTCGCGGCGTGCAGTTTCGCCTCTGATTGACCTGGCCAGCCGGGTCAAGCGACTCGACCCCACACAGCCGGATGCCAGGCTGTTTGGTGAGTCCTCCGGCTACCAGAAAGATGACGAGGCGCGAACCCTGGCCGAGGCACTCGAGGGGCTGGTCAATCGTGTGGTTGAATTCGCTGAGCGGGAGCGGAGGTTCACCCGTGATGCCAGCCACGAATTACGAACTCCACTGACCGTCATCAACATCGCGGCAGGAAGGTTGTTGCGCGCGCCCGGCCTGGGTGATGCTGATCGCGAATCACTGATGAGAATCAAAAACTCTGCCCGCGACATGGAGCAGTTGACGTCCGCATTCCTGTTGCTGGCTCGCGAATCCAACAGCACCCTTGAAAAGGAACTGGTCAACGTCAACGAGTTGGTCCAGGCGGAACTGGACAGGTCGAAAGTGATCCATCCAGACAAGGGGCTGATGTTCAACGTCGATGAACAATGCGTTTTGCTGGTGCCCGCCCCGGGCAAGGTTGTGGAGAGCGTCATCGGAAACCTGTTGAGAAACGCGCTGGCCTATACCGACGAGGGCAGTGTCAGCGTCCATATCAGCCCTGGCCGGGTCATCATCGAAGATACCGGTCCGGGCATGGCGCCGGAAGAGGTCGAGCAGTTATTTCAGCCGTATTTTCGCGGTCAGCGAAGACGCGGTGGGTTCGGCGTGGGCCTGACGATCGTCAAGCGCCTTACGGATCGGTTCGAGTGGCCGGTCAGCATCGAGAGCGAACCCGGCCAGGGCACGCGTGTGAGTGTCGAGTTTCCAGATCATCAAATCGGGTAAACGGCATCCCCCGGCGGGCCGGCAGCGTACCACGGGCACTTCACATTTTCTTCACGTGACCGAAACGGCCGTTTCACCAGCACGGCTTGATACTGAGCCTCGAACATTCACTTGATGGAGCAGGAACCATGTTCAAGACAGCCCAAAATCTGATTTTCTTCAAAGTCGGCTGGATCGCTTGCATACTTTTTGCGGCCGCCGGCATGCCGCTGTTGTCACTGCTCTCCGTCGCCGTGGTGGCCGGCATTCATTTGGCGCGGGTTGCCGTGCCGGCCAAGGAAGCACTCTTCCTGCTCTGCGCAGCGGGTTTGGGTTTGGTGTGGGAGAGCGTGCTCGCGGGTACGGGCTTGCTTCAATACGTGGGCACTGACGGCGGGGACTGGCTGGCGCCGGCGTGGATCGTGTCCATGTGGGTCCTGTTTGGGACCACCATTAACTACGGGCTGAGCTGGCTGAAGCGCCATTGGATTTATCCCGTCGTCTTCGGCTTGATCGGCGGGCCTGCCGCCTTCTATGCCGGTTCGAAGATGGGGGCAGTGGCGTTCGGGGACACCCTCGTGGCGATGGGCGTCCTGGCCGCGGGCTGGGCCATTCTGCTTCCGCTGGCCTGTCTGATTTCAGACGTCATCACCGACAGCGAATGGTTTGAGGCCAGCGGCAATGCGCGTGGCAAGCGCGCAGCGCAAAAGCGATCGGCGCTCGAACCGGTTCACATCACGCACCACCAGGCGCTGCTTCATGGCTGATACGGCTCGACGTAACAGAGCGGGGTTGTCGTCTGCGGTCATACTCGCGATTATGGCGGCCCAGGCAGCCCCCGCCACGGAGTCGATGCGGGCCAGTGAGGACCGACAGTGGGAGTTTCGCGTCTACCTGGATGAAAAAGAGGTGGGGTATCACCACTTCCGAGTCCAGGGCGACGCGCAAGAACGCCGGGTTGGGGTCGACGCCAGCTTTGACGTCAAAATCCTGTTTTTCAATGCATTCAGCTATCGGCATACCACGCAAGAATTGTGGTTCGGCGACTGTCTGCAAGACTTAAATTCATCGACCCGCGCTGGCAAAAAGAGCTACGCGGTGAAGGGCACGGCTGAGACGACGGGTTTCCAGGTGGCGACACAGGCCGACACCACGTCCATACCCAAGGACTGCGTACGCAGTTTCGCCTATTGGGACAAGCGCTTGCTGGATATGCCCAGCTTGCTCAATGCGCAGACGGGTCAACTCGTTGACGTGCAGGCCCAGCCGCCCCGGCAGGAAGAAATCCAGGTGATGGGCGAAACGATTCTGGCCGAAAGGCACGACCTCAAGCTGGAAAAAGGCGTCATTTCGCTGTGGTACGACCCGGCGGGCGTTTGGGTTGGGCTGCAGGCGCCAGCGCCGGGCGGACGAATTTTAGATTATCGGCCTGAAAAGCTCCCCATGACCGGGTTTGGCGGCGGGGATCGCGTGGCCAGCCGTTGAGAACGGCTGGCTGACCCACGCACTCACTCGGTCTGCTCCGGCGTTGAACAAGGCCTAAACAGACATCAGGTTGTCAAGCAGCCCCGGGCTCTCCACATCCGAGCTTGCCGCATTCGGGAACACGGCCGCCGCGCTGCCCGGCTGCATCCATTCACAGGCCTGGGACAAGACGCGCTCTGTCGATGTTTGTCCAAGAATATCCGCTCCGGAAGTCTCCAGTGGTACCCGGCCGTTTTCATCCGCAACCGCCTCCCGCTCGGGAAACATTTCGCCGTAGACCCCGCCATTGACCTGCGCGCCCAGCAAGATGGTGTAAATCCCGCGGCCATGGTCTGTTCCCGCGTTGCCGTTGGCGATCAGTTGTCGGCCAAAATCCGAGGATACGAACAGCGTCAGTTGATCACCGGGTTGATTGGTCGAACCGGGCAGCGTGTCGATCTGTTGAAAAGCCGTGGCAAGGCCGCCATTGGCGCCGAATACATCTGCCAGATTGCTGCTCAGCCGGCTATGCTGGGTGTGATGCGTATCCCACCCGTTATAGCGCATGGACATCAGGCGGACATTGAACAGGTCGGGTGACTGGCAAACGTCATACAGATTCCGGCACTGCTGCGCGAAGTGACCTGAGTTAAGGCTCAGGCCAGAGAGCTCCGCGGGCAGCGGCCCACAGGCATCCAGCCTGGCCTCGACTTCATCACCCAAGGCTCTGAATGCGGCGTTGTGCTGGAAAAAGACTCGTTCAGGCGAATTCGAACCCGAAGTTTCTTCGCCTCGTGCCTCATAGTAGGACTTCAGCGCGCGTGCCAAAACATTCTTTCGATGGGTCCTGGGCGAAGTCGGGTCCTCGTTGGGCAGAGCAATGTTTCTCGTGTCCTGCGCGTGGACCACCTGTTTCAGCCGGTCACCTGTATCTGTGCCCTGCGCGAACACGGAGACTTCGTGGCTGAGTTCCACGGTTTTCACGGATGCACCGCATTGTTCCGCCAGCCTGCCGCCCCAGCCGTCTCGGCTGTAAATCAGCCGATCATATTGGGGTTCACCGGTGTTGGCGTTCAACTGGGATTGATCATGCCTCCGGTTGCGGGAGCAAAAGCTGTTGGCAACGACGGCCACGCGACCCTGATCAAACTGGGACTTGAGCCATCCACACTGCTTGAAGATACCAAATGACGGACCGCCACCCGGATCATTGGTGAGCAGGTATTCATTGGCGAACATGGTCGCGTAATCCGTATAGCTGCTGGAGTAAAGCGCCCTGCGCGCGGCCCACAACTTGTCCAGGTACGCGGTATCCGGATGGGATGGAGAGGGCATGAATACAAACCGGGAATCCATGCCCCCGTACAACATGAGGTTGATCAGTGTCCGGGGCATGGGTGCCGTCGTGCAGGCCGCCAGGGCCCTGCCCGGTGCGCCCAGCCCAAGTCCAACGCCGCCGGCCAGCGACGCCAGCATGGTGGTGCGAAGAAAGTCTCTGCGATTCTGGTTCATGTCACTGCCCCTCCATGACAAATGCGTATGGCAGAACGCTGATGAAATTGATGGCCATGCCAATGCGTTTGTTGAAGTTGTAATCCGATAGATCGTTCATTACGTATGCCGCGTGGGCCTCATCCAGCTTGCGCGCCACGCCCTTCTTGTGCGTGATGTCACGGCTGCTGTAGACCACGCTTGCGTTGTCGGGGTCCATGGCGTAGCCCAGATCGTGACCGGTGGCCAGCATGGCATGAACCTGCGCGCGGGCGATGTCGTCGAGGTTGCTGCCTCCATCGCCTATAAACCGGTTCCACAGCCAGACGGCCACTTCATCGACCCGGTGTTCGAGGTTCCCATTCACGGGAATAACGCTGGCCCAATCTTTCTGCCAGACGTACACCGGCGCGGGGCTGGTGTCCGTGCCTGCTTCCAGCGTGTATTCATCGCTGTAGTCATCAAAAAAGGTCGGACTGTTGACATTCGCCCACATAGCGCTTCGGAACAGGTAGCGGCTGTTGGCTGCCTGCAATCCGGTCTGCCCGCCGAATACATCATGCGCCGGGTGGAACGGCTCAGCGCCCTGGTCTCTCATGCGGTTGTGTGGTGAGTCGTAGTGATCCTTGGCGAAGTTTTCTTCATTCGTCAGTATCTGCATGTTCTGCAGGAAGAGGTTTCTGTCAAAAGCGGTTTTGTACTTGTAGGTCGTACTGCTGTGAAATGCCGTGGACGTGGCATAGGCGCGAAGGAAACCAAGCATATCGAAGTTCGCCGCTGCCCAGCTCGCCCTGATCTGGCCAGACTTGGTCTCGTCCAGGTTGTCGTCGGCGAAAAAGTCGACCATGTACACCGGAACATTGGCCAGGCTTTCGGGGTGGGCGGCCGCGACGGGCGCGAGCGCGGCGATTTTATCCCCCGCATTGGCGCCGCAGATGTTGTTGCTCAAAATCTCAAGGCAGCTGCCCGCGCCCTCCGCGCTGTGATAGTGGAAAGTTTCGTTCTTGACATAACGCGGCGAACTGTTGAGGTCGTAGTGATCCGTGAACACGATGGGCGCGACCCACCAGTCGTTGCTGTTGGTGGCGCCGTATGCGCCCTGTTCCTTATCGAGGTTCATGCCGCTGAGCATCCACGCTGTGTGCTCAATGGTGACGTCCTCGTGGTAGTCCATATCCTCCGTTTCCCCGTAATTACGGAAGAAGAGCTGGTGAAATTCGCGGGCAAAATCGTCGGTGCCAAAAAAAGCTTCCCGGTTGTTTCTGTACTTGCTGTTCTGATGCCCGTAGCCTCTCGCGACGGCCGCGTGGCTGGCCGCGACCGTCATGACATCCACGAAGTTTCCGCTGCGAATCAACTCGCCAAGAACGTCGTCATAGTAAGACCTGATCAGGCCTCCACGCGTCTTGTGAATGCTGATGGCGGCGTGATAGTTGGTGAGGAAAAACGCCATTTTATGCAGGAATGGATTACAGCCACGGGTGCTGATCATCTTGGTCCAGGTTCGCTGCAGGTTCGAGCCGCTCACCGATCCGCTACCGCTCAAGGTGGCGTAACGGTGACGGTCGGCGTACTTCATGATGTTGCCCGCATCGTTGCCGCTCCAGAAGTCCTGCATGGCTTCCACGGAGTCACAATGCGCGGAACTGTTGTCACCCCCATCGGGTGGAGAGAGCAGGTCATTGTTCGGGTTGAACGTCAGGATTTGCGTGATGGCATCACCGGGCGACATATCCGCCCAGGCGGAAATCTGAGCGTCGGTGGCAAGCCCGCCATAGGCAAATGCCGCCAGCACTTTGCGAACCGCGGTTTCGTCCCACTCCGCGTCGCTGACGCTGACCAGGGCGTCACCTGATTCTCCGCCGCCGCCACCGGAGTTTCCTCCGCCATTGCCCTTGCCTTTGCCCGGCGCGGCCATCGTTGCCGTCGAGAAGCACAGCGCCAGCGCCAGTATCCAAGTTGACCTTCCAGGTTTCATATGATCACCAGATCTTGTTCATGTTGTTTTCAGATGGACTATTGCGAGGCCCCTCACAGTCCATGAAGCCTGAAGTCTACAATAGCGGCAAACACGCTGAATACTGTCAGGTTTATCAGTTTGCGTGTATGTCATCTGAGCCGGGGCTCTGCGCCGCGCCCGCGTTTTTGCTGCCTGGGTGATGTGCCAGTGTGATGTGCATGGGTGATATGCCTGTGCACTATTTCTGGGCGGCAGCCGGTGAAATCCTCTAAAATTTTCGCTGCTTTAACGGGTTAAGCTTCGGTGATCATATCGACGCCTACATCCATGGTGACATCAGCGGGGCAGCCCAGGGCCGGGTTCGAGCCCCGGGCACAGCGAACCGGTAAGAACATGCCTGCCAGCGAAAACCCAGTGGAAACGACCTACGCGGAAAAGACTTTTGATGACCGCAACCGTGTCAAGCGTTACCTGCAGTCGAGGCGCTTGCAGGACGCCCTGCGGCTGGCTTCCGCGCTCGATGAGCCTCGTTTGATGGTGGATTTCGGCGCCGGCAACGGGGAATTTTGCAAGTGGCTCGCCGGGCAGTTCCCCTCAACCCGGATCGTCTGTTACGAACCGCACCCTGGCCTGCTGCTGCAGGCTCGCGATAACCTTTCCGCTTGCCCGGGCATCGAGTTTGCTGCCGGCCTGGATGAATTGCCTGCCGGCGTTGCGGATATCGTGTTTGGGCTTGAAGTGTTTGAGCATCTCCCGCTCGAGGAGATGGCGCAAGCCTTGCGCGGCATTGATCGGCTGCTTAGCCAACAGGGTCATGCGATTATCGGCGTGCCCATCGAGATCGGACCGCCGGCGTTGCTCAAAGGCCTGTTCCGCATGCTCCGGCGCTACGGTGAATATGACGCCAGCTGGCCAAACGTGCTCCGCAGCACACTGGCAAGGCCGCCCGTGGACCGGCCAACGGTTGAACTGATGCCGGGTTCGCGTTACTACCTGCACCACACGGGTTTTGATTACCGGGCATTCCGCTCACAGTTGCGACGGTCTTTCAGGGAGATTCGTCATCTGCACAGTCCGCTCCGATGGGCGGGGCCGTGGGCCAACGCGGAATTGACCCTGCTGGTCGCGCCGCGATCGCCCGGAGCAGGTGCCCCACCCGCATAAACCGCTCGGGTGTTTGAGCCCCGGACGCCTGGGTGTTCATTTTCGGGCCAAGGTTTCGGGCCAGGGTTTCGGGCTAGAATGACGCAGGGCAGCGGGCTCCGCGCCGGGCCGCAGAGCAGCCCGAAGTAAGATCTTTCGCCTGGCACCTGCCGGCGCAGTTGGCTCCGGTGACACAAATAATATGAGAAAGAGAACAGCATGATCGATGCAAAAACCGCCATCGAGCGCCTCAAGCAGGGTAATCGCCGTTTCGTGGAGGGGCGGTCAGATCGCAAGTCCGTGTCACCCGAGGCGTTGGCGGATGCACAATCACCCTTTGCCATCGTGCTTGGCTGCTCTGATTCACGTGTGCCGGCCGAGCTGGTTTTCGACCAGGGTCTCGGGGATTTATTCGTTATTCGCGTCGCGGGCAACATTGTTGAGCCAACGCAGATCGGTAGCGTCGAGTTTGCCGCGGAGCAATTTGGCACCCGCCTGGTGGTCGTACTGGGCCACACCCGATGCGGCGCCGTGGCCGCGACACTGGAGCAGTTGGCAAAAAGTGAACGTCTGCGTTCCCCCAACCTTCGATCCATCGTCAACTGGATCAAGCCGTCTGTCGAGCCCTTGATGGCAGAATCGGGGCTGGAGCGAGAAGTTCTGGAAGGCCGCGCAGTCAGGGCCAATATCGATGCCTCGGTGAGGCGGCTGCGAAAAGGATCAGACATCCTGTCGCGCTTGACGCATGAGGACGGACTGGTGATCGTGGGCGCCGAATATGACCTGGAAACGGGGGTCGTCCATTTCTTCGATCACGCGCCGGGCAGTTCCACGGGTCCGGCACTGCACCCGGAGTGAAGCGCGCGTGTTTTCGTTCCGTCATGCGCTCACCCTTTTGACCCTCGTATGGCTGTTGGCCGGCTGTGGCGGCGATGGCGACGGGCGCATCGTGCTCAAATTTCCGCATGTGGTTGCGCCGGGCACACCCAAAGGACAGGGCGCGGAACGCCTGCGGGCATTGATCGAGGAGCGCCTGGGTGACCGCGTGGTGATGGAAGTGTACCCGTCGGGTCAGCTGATGAACGAGGATGATGCCATCGAGATGCTGGCCTTTGGTGAAGTGCAGATGATCGCGCCATCACTGTCAAAGTTCGACCGCCTGACCAGAAAGTTCCAGGTGTTTGACCTGCCATTCCTGTTTGCTGACCTGGAAGAGGTGGAAACGTTTCAGCAAAGCCCGGTCGGGCAGGAATTGTTGGGTGAACTGTCGCACAAAGGCTTTCTCGGCGTGGCCTATTGGCACAACGGGATGAAGCAGTTTGGAGGCCCGAGGCCCATGAGGCGGCCGGAGGATGCCGCGGGGATGAAATTCCGGATCATGGAGTCTGATGTGCTGGAGGCGCAGATCCTGGCCATGGGCGCCAATCCCCAGAAAATGGCATTCAGCGAGGTCTACCAGGCGCTGCAGACCGGCGCCATCGACGCGCAGGAAAACACCTGGTCGAATAACTATTCACAAAAGTTTTTCGAAGTTCAGCCTTTTTATACCGAGAGCAACCACGGCTACCTGGGCTACCTGGTCGTGGTCAATCCGGGGTACTGGAAGCGCCTGCCCGAGGATATCCGCGAAGCGCTGGAAGCGATCATTGCCGAGGTCACCGCCGAGGTAAACGCCAATTCCACCACACTCAACGCGCAGGACCGGGCCAGGATTCTGGCAGCGGGAAAGTCGCAGATCATACAGCCCTCGGTTGAGGACCTGGCCGCCTGGCGTGCGGCCATGCGGCCGGTCTGGGAAGCGTTTGCCGGGGAGATTGGCCCCGAGATCATGGCTGCGACGCCGGCCGGGCGCAGCGACTGAAGCATGAACACGCGGCGAAAACGCGATTGGGTGAACCACCTGGAAGAGGGTCTGATGGCGACCTTCCTGGCGTTCATGACCCTGCTGACCGCGATCCAGGTCTTACTGCGCTATGGCTTCAACACGGGCCTGATCTGGTCGCTGGAGGCCACTACCTACAGTTTTGCGTGGCTGGTCCTGCTGGGCATGGCCTACGGCGTGCGCACGCGCAGCCATATTGCCGTGGACCTGGTGATGAGCCGGTTGCAGGGCCGCGCGCTGAAGGTGGCCACCCTGGCGGCCCTGGTGATTTGTGTCGCCTACGCGCTATTGATGCTCTACGGGGGCAGCGTGCTGGTTTGGCGACTGATTGATCTCGGCAATGAGGCGAGGGATCTGCCCATAAAACGCTGGGTGCTGACCAGTATGATCCCCATCGGGTTTGGTTTGCTGGCGTTCCGGTTTATGCAGCTGGGCTGGATGTTCATCTCGGGCGACATCGATCGGCTGAGGTTCGGCCAGCAAGAGACGCCGGCAGCGATGGATATTGAGATTCCAAACCGAGAAAAAGAGCCATGAGCGGGTTGTTTCTCCTGGCGATGCTGTTTGTATGCCTGCTGCTCGGGGTGCCGATCGCGGTCTCTCTGGGCTTCGCCAGCATCGTGACCCTGATGGTTTTCGCGGATCAGTCCTTGTTGTCACTGGCATTGCGCTTTTTCCACACCATGCAGGTCTATCCCCTGCTGGCGATTCCTTTTTTCATCCTGGCCGGAACCTTGATGACCAGCGGTGGTGTCGCGCGCAGGATGATCGATTTCGCCGATGCCTGCGTTGGGCATATGCACGGAGGCCTGGCGATGGCCTCGGTGCTGGCCTGCATGCTGTTCGCCGCGGTGTCGGGCTCTTCTCCGGCCACCGTGGTCGCCATTGGCAGCATCGTCATCGCCGGCATGATCAACCTGGGTTACACCAAGAAATTCGCCTCGGGCGTGATTTGTAATGCCGGGACGCTCGGCATCCTGATTCCCCCCTCCATCGTGCTGGTGGTGTACGGGGCCGCCACCGAGACATCGATCGGCAAGTTGTTCATTGCGGGGATTCTTCCCGGGCTTCTGCTGACCTTTGTGATGATCGTTGCGATCTACCTCATTGCCCGGAAGCGAAAGATCCCGCGGCAGCCATGGCGGGGCTGGGGCCGCATTTTTACGACCGGGCGGCGGGCCATCTGGGGCATGGCGCTGGTGGTCATCATCATGGGCGGTATCTACTCGGGCGCGTTCACCCCCACAGAGGCCGCCGCGGTATCAGCGGTGTATGCCTTGTTGGTGGCTTTGTACATCCATCGCGATATCGGCTGGAAAGAGGTGCCCGGCGCGTTGGTTCAGAGCGCCAAGGTCACTGCGATGCTGATGTTTATCATCGCCAATGCGTATTTGTTTGCCTTCGTGCTGACCACCGAGCAGGTGCCTCAAATGGCCTCGCGGGCGATCATCGACCTGGGGTTGCCCCCCTGGGGCTTCCTGCTGGTGGTCAATGTCCTGTTGCTGATCGCCGGTAATTTCATGGAGCCATCTTCGGTCATCCTGATTCTTGCGCCCATTGTTTTTCCGATCGCAATGAGCATGGGCATCGACCCCGTTCACCTCGGCATCATTATGGTGGTGAACCTGGAAATCGGCATGGTCACGCCGCCAGTCGGGCTGAACCTGTTCGTGACCTCAGGCGTGGCCAAAATGAGCATCGAGCAAGTGATCGTCGCGGCTCTGCCTTGGCTGATGATCCTGCTGAGCGTGCTGATCATCGTGACTTACGTGCCCGCGGTTTCATTGCTGCTCACTGGCCTGATGTAGCGCCTTCGCCTGTTCCTGCCGCTGCTCTTCAAGCAGGTAATGGGTGAGGAAGAGAAAAGTGACTTGCTCAAACAGGTCACGATTTTCCTTGCGTTGATAATTGTGCCCTTCATTCAGCGCGTTCATGTACCAGACGGTCTGACCGTGCGCCCTCAGCGCGCGCACCATTTGCTCGGATTCGGATTCCGGTACCACGGGGTCGTTTTTGCCCTGAGCGATGAACATGGGCGTCGAAATCCGTTCGACGTTGTTCAGGGGTGAAATACCCTGCAGAAAGGCCCGCATATCGGGGTCGCGTTCATCCCCGTATTCAGCGCGCCTCAAATCCCGACGGTAGCCCTGCGTGTTCTCAAGGTAGGTTACGAAGTTGCTGATGCCGGCACGGTCAACCGCGGCCCGAAGCCGTTCGCCAAAATGCACCGCCGAGGCCAGCGCCATGTAGCCGCCGTAACTGGCGCCATAGACAGCAACGCGATTCTCATCGAGGTCAGGGTGCTCGCTGATCCAGTCCAACAGGGCGCCGATGTCCCGGACCGCGTTTTCCCGCAGGCGTCCATCGTCCATGGCCAGGTAGGCCGAGCCGTAGCCCATCGAGCCGCGCACGTTGGGCGCCAGGACGGCCACGCCCAGTTGGTCCAGCCACATTTGCAGGGTGCTGTTGAAGACCGGCCGAAACTGTCCCTCGGGGCCGCCGTGAATCTGGATAATCACCGGAAAAGGCGGCTTGACCCCTTTGGGCCGATAGTAGAACACGGGCATCATCAGCGTTTTGTCCGCGGTAATCATCGGTGCCGGAAAATGCGCCAGCTTCGGCTCCACGAACTGCTCTGGATCGAGGCTGTCTATCTGGCCATGTGTCCATCGCTTCAAGCGCCGGTACCCGAGCGTTCGCAGCCCAAGATCAAGGATGAATACGTCGCTGGGCGTCTTGGGGGTAGAGATGGTCATGCCCAGGCGGCGACCATTCGCGCTGTATTTAAGCCCGCTGATAGATCCCATGGGGGTGTTTTCGACCCGCCGGTAGCGTTGTTTGCGGGGGTCGAACAGGTATAGCCGGCTGACCCCTTCCTCGTTGGTCACGAAAGCGCCTCTTTTGCCGTCTCTGCTGAGCTCGAACTCCGTGACATCCCAGATCAGCTTTTCAGGCATGTAGGCCACTTCCTCGCTGCCGTCCAGCGGCAGCCAGCCTATTTCCGCGGCGCCGTCGCGGCGATTGGTGATGAAATGAACCCCCGTGTCCTCATGGTCAAAACCGGTGGCGATATTGGCCGAAGGCGCCTCGAGGCCGCCCGCCAGCAGCCGATAGCTGCCGGCGGCCAGGTCGAGCAGGTAAATCCTGGAGTCGGTAATGCCGGCGTAATACTGGATCAATAGCAGTTGGCCGTCTCGGCTGAAAGAGACGGGCTTCCACAACGCGCCATCAGGTGCCTCCAGCACCATCCGCGCTGTGCCCGGGTCGTTGGCCTCCATGAGCCATATGTCGTTGTGTCGCCCGTTGCGGCGGGTTGACCTCCAGGCCAGGCGCTTTCCCGTCGCGTCCCAAACCATGCGATTGTTGAGCGACTGGCCGTCGGTCAGCAGTCTTGACTCGCCGACTGCCGGGTCCAGCAGATAGATCTGGTCAAAGCCATCGCCGCCATCACTCATGGTGAAAGCCACTTGTTCAGCGCCGGGCCGGCGCTCGACTTCACCAATGGCCTCCCGCGTGGTGGTGAGTCTGCGCCGCTCGCCGCCGGGCGCTTCCACCCGGTAGAGCTGGTTGACGCCCTCGAACCGGGTTCTGATCAGCACGTCGTCTCCGGCCCCCATGAAATCCGCGAACAGGCTGGTGCGCGTATCCTGGAATCGCCCCAGCTCCTCGGCCAGCCTGGGCGGTATCGGTGGTGCTCCTTCCAGCACAACCTGCCCATCGTTGAGTAATTGCCGGGTGGGGTCGGCCGCGAGCGTGGAGTCCGGCAGCGGAATGACGAGCAGCCCCGCGAGCAACAGGGCGATGGAACGGCATCTCATGGCCCTTCAGCCATGGATTAACGCCCTGGAAAAGCCATGATTGACCGCCTGTATTCGATAGAGCGGGTCAGGGCTTGCCGCTATACTGTTGAACCGAATTGTTTGCAGGACATTTTCGCTCATGGCGTTGCATATCATAATACTCGCAGCCGGTGACGGAACCCGCATGAAGTCACGCCTGCCCAAGGTATTGCACACCGTGGGCGGGCAGCCCATGCTCCGACGTGTGTTGAACACAGCCTGCGCGCTGGGGCCGGAAGGCATGCACGTCGTGTTCAATCCAGCGGCGCCCGAAGTGCGCGATGCCTGTGCCGATTTCGATGTGGTGTGGGTGCCTCAGGAGCAACGCCTGGGCACCGGGCACGCAGTTCAGCAAGCGATGCCGGGTATCCCGCCCGATGCCCGGGTGCTGGTCCTGTATGGCGATATACCGTTGATTCGCGCTGCAACCCTGAGACCGTTGTTGGCGGGTGATGAGCCCTTGCGCGCGCTGACCATGACGCTCGGGGATCCCACCGGTTATGGACGCATCGTCAGGGGAGCTGAGGGCAGCATTCAGAGCATCGTCGAAGAACGTGATGCCACGCCCGACCAGCGGTTGACCCAGGAAGTCAACACGGGCGTACTGGTGGCCCAAGCAGGCCCTTTAGTGGGTTGGCTGGGGCGCCTGGAGCAGGGCAACAGCCAGGGCGAGTATTACCTGACCGATATTTTCGAGATGGCGGCCGCCGACCAGGTGGGCGTGGGCAGCGTGACCGCCGAGCGCGCCTGGGAGCTGGCCGGGGCCAACGATCAGGTGCAGCTGGCGGCGCTCGAGCGGAGATTCCAGGTCTCGGAGGCCGAGCGGTTGATGCGCGCCGGCGTCCGGATCGTGGACCCGAACCGGGTGGATATCCGAGGTGATGTCGATGGGGCGAGCGATGCCTGGGTCGACGTCAATGTCGTATTGGAAGGTCGCGTCCGCCTGGGCGAGGGTGTGTCTGTCGGACCCGGTTGCGTCCTGACAGACTGTGAGCTCGCGCCGGGCACGCAGGTGCATGCCAACAGCGTGCTGGAAGGCGTGACAACGACGGGCGCTTGCCAGATTGGCCCATTCGCCCGATTGCGGCCGGGTACGCAGCTGGGTGAAGGCGCCAAGGTCGGCAATTTCGTCGAGACCAAGAACGCGCGCCTGGGAGACGGGACCAAGGCCAGTCATCTGAGTTACCTGGGTGACGCGACCATCGGGGATGGGGTGAACATCGGGGCCGGTACGATCACCTGTAATTACGATGGTGTGAATAAGCACCAGACGATTATCGAAGACGATGTTTTCATCGGCTCGGATACGCAATTGGTCGCGCCCGTCACCGTTGGGCAGGGCGCGGATATCGGCGCCGGTTCGACCATTACGCGGGATGTTCCCGCCGGTCAGCTGACCCTGAGCCGCAGCAAGCAGGTCACGATCCCCCAATGGAAACGGCCGACAAAAAAGGACTGATGGGTTATGTGTGGAATCGTAGCCGCCAGCGCTGAGCGAGACATTGTTGAGATCCTGATGTCGGGTCTGCATTCGCTGGAGTATCGGGGTTATGACTCGGCGGGCATCGCGCTGCAGGCCCGTGGCGGGCTGGAGCGGCGACGGACGGAGGGCAAAGTTTCCCAGCTGGACCAGCTGCTGGAGGCTCAGCCGGTGGCCGGGCACTGCGGCATCGCGCACACGCGCTGGGCCACGCACGGCGTTCCCAGTGAGCGCAATGCGCATCCCATGGCCTCGGGCGACCGCGTGGCGCTGGTGCACAATGGCATCATCGAAAACCATGAGGATTTGCGCCAGGAGCTGGAGCAATCCGGCACCGAGTTCACCTCTGAAACCGACACCGAGGTTATGGCGCATCTGATTGCCGGCATCATGGAGCAGGGCCATGACCTGCTGCAGTCGGTGCAGATCGCCGTAGACAGGCTGGAGGGCGCTTACGCCATTGCAGTGGTCAGTGCCGCCGAGCCGGGCGTGGTGGTCGGCGCGCGCCAGGGCAGCCCACTGGTGCTGGGCCTGGGTGAGGGTGAGCATTTCCTGGCTTCGGATATTTTCCCTTTACTGCCTATCACGCAGCGTTTCATATATCTGGAAGAGGGCGATGTCGTCGCCCTCAATACCAGCGGATATGTCATTCATGACGCGGCACGGTCGCGGGTGGACCGGCCGGAGGTGGAGGCGGAGATCAATGCCGATGCCGTGCAGCGCGGTGATTTCCGGCACTACATGCTGAAAGAGATTTTCGAACAGCCCACGGCGGTCGCCGAGACCCTGGAAGGCCGCATCAGCGCCCGTCGGATATTGCCGAACATTTTCGGCGTCGGCGCCGAGGAGCTTCTGTCCCAAGTGCGCCATGTGCATATTGTTGCCTGTGGCACCAGTTTTCACGCGGGCCTCGTGGCGAGATACCTGCTTGAACAGCTGGCCGGCATACCCTGCACAACGGAGGTGGCCAGCGAGTACCGATACCGCGACCCTGTGGTGCCCGAAGGCACCCTGTTCGTCACCATATCCCAGTCGGGTGAGACAGCAGATACGCTGGCCGCGCTTCGACATGCCAGGCAGTCGGGCTACCTCACGACACTGGCCATCTGCAACGTGCCAGCCAGTTCCGTGGTGAGGGAGGCGGATCTCGTTCTCATGACGCGTGCGGGCCCTGAGATTGGCGTTGCATCGACCAAAGCCTTTACCACCCAGCTGGTGTCGCTTCAGCTACTGGTGCTCGAGCTGGCGCGGCTGAATGGGATGGATGCAGATCGGTATGCCGGATTTGTCGCTGATTTGAATCACTTGCCTGACCTGCTGAACCAGGCGCTGAGCCTGGACGCCACGTTCAAGCAGCTGTCCGAGGCGTTTGTCGACAAGCACCATGCCCTGTTCCTTGGCCGTGGCAGTCATTACCCCATCGCCATGGAAGGCGCGCTGAAGCTGAAAGAGATTTCCTATATCCACGCAGAGGCTTATCCTGCCGGCGAGCTCAAACACGGGCCTTTGGCGCTGGTGGATTCCGAAATGCCGGTTATTGCGGTGGCGCCCAACAACCCGCTGCTTGAGAAGCTGATCTCCAATATCGAGGAGGTTCATGCGCGGGGCGGCCAGCTGCTGGTGATCGCCGATACGGAAACGGAGTCACGATTCGGCCCGCGGCATGGCCGGCTGGTTAAGTTGGATACGGGTGGCGAGTTGCTGGCGCCCGTGGTGCTGACCTTGCCGTTGCAGCTGCTTGCCTACCATGCGGCCGTCCAACGTGGCACCGATGTCGACCAACCGCGCAACCTGGCCAAGTCGGTCACAGTGGAGTGACGCCGGCTCGGCAGCGGGTCGTTACCGCGCGGGTTGCAGTATGAACATCATGCCCGGTTTCAGGCCGCCTGGGCAGAGCCGGTAGAAACCGTTGATGGCCCCAAACAATGGCCGGGGTGGACGGCCCTCTACGTGACCGCTGTAACGATAGTCGAAGTAGTTCGCGTAAGAACAATCCCGCACCACGAAGTCCGCCTGGGCGGCAAATCGCAGCATTTCAGAGCGCGTGTATTCCCGAAAATGTCCGGGGTTTGAATGGTCGGTCGGAAGTTCCTGGTAAGGGTTCTTTCCCATGAGTAACTGCAGACGCTTGTGCAGCACGGCCGCATTCGGGGTTTGCAGGTAAAGCCAGCCGGCATCATCCATTAGGGAGCGTATGAATCGCAGCACGGATGCCGGTGGTGCGAGCAGGTGCTCCACCACTTCCGCGAAGAGAATGTGTTGGTACACGGGCAGATCGGGTCTCCACTTCTTTTTGCGGGTGCTGTGGTTCAGATCGAAGCACCAGTGCCTGCCGTGACGGGTCTCATGTTCCTCGCCGAAACCCAGCGTATCCACATGGGCGCCCAGATGTTCGGCCGCCATGGCGCTGAACGGGCTGCGCCCAATCTCCAGCACCCGTTGCCCGGGTTCGTAGCGCTGCTCCAGGCTCGCCAGCAAGGAGGCGTAACGACGGGCATGGTAGTGCAGGTAACCGTTTTTTGGTTCGAGGCTCAGCTTTTGGCGAATGATTTTCTGCATAAGGCGGCTGCTTATTGCCGGTAGCTGCCGATTTCGGGCCGGTGCCCATCATGGCGGCGAACCCCTGCCTGTTCAAGTTCGGTGAGCATGGCGCGGACCATGGCCTGTTCTATAATGCAGGGGCTGGCGCATCGTGCCGTGTTTGAGTAAGCTGACGGCCCGGTCGGGCCGATCGCGGTGGCCGGCAAAGAGAGATAGGGAATTATGCGCAGAAAGTACAAAGCTGAAGACGAAGCCGAAATCAACATCACGCCGATGTTGGACATCGTTTTCATCATGCTGATCTTCTTTATCGTGACCACCTCCTTTATCAAGGAGAAGGGCCTCGAGGTTTCACGACCCTCCAATACGCCGCCCAAGCAGGTGGAGCAGAAGAAGGGCCCGATCGTGGTCAAGATCGATTCCAGCGGCAATATCACCCTGAAAGGGCGGTTGCTGGAACGCAAGGCGGTTCAGGCCAACCTGGAACGGGAAAAGGCTGAAAAGCCGGAATCACCGCTCATCGTGGCGGCTCACCCCGATGCCGAAACAGACGCGTTGGTGACCATTCTCGACGCAGCCGAGGCGGTGGGTGTGGCCAGCGTAAGCGTGGCTACCACGTCGCGCTAGAGCGAAACCAGGCTACATGTAAAGGCCGCCGCGATGCGGCCTTTTATTTTGGGCGGCGACAAGTCGGGGCGGTTTGGTTAGGATGTTGGCGATGAATCCCGATGGCGAAGGGAGGCTCCAAAGTTGCTGCTGAATCATGGCGTGTTCCTCGACCTGGGGTCTGTCGATAACCATGACCTTGAACTCGAATCGCTATCTGCTTCCCTTGACGACTGGGTATGGTACGAACAGACCTCCTCGGAGGAAGTAGCTGCGCGCGTTGCACCGGCCGAGCTGGTCATCTCCAATAAGGTGTCACTGGATCGCGATACCCTGCACCAGGCGGAATGTCTGAAATTGATCATCGTCGCGGCAACGGGTACCAACAACGTCGATCTCGAGGCTGCCCGTCAGCAAGGCATTGTCGTTTGCAATTGCCGCGACTATGCCACTGAAGCGGTCACCCAGCACGTGTTGTCTTCCATGCTCAACCTGGTCACGGGGCAGGTTTTTTACCGGGATCGTGTGAGGAAAGGAGAGTGGTCGTCTGCCAAGCATTTCAGCCTGTTTGACCGGCCCATCAGGCAGCTCGCGGACCTGAACCTGGGCATTGTAGGGTACGGGGTTTTGGGCCGCAGCGTGGCGGACTATGCCCAGCGCCTGGGTATGAATGTATTGATCGCCGAACACAAGGGGCGCGAGCCGCGGGCAGATCGTCATCCATTCGAGGAGGTGGTGAAACACTCAGATGTCATCAGCATTCATTGCCCATTGAATGAGGAGACAAACGGCTTGTTTGACCGCGAAGTCATGTCTCGAATGAAATCGACCGCTGTCCTCGTAAACACGGCACGGGGCGGCATCGTGCAGGAGACCGATCTGGCAGACTGCCTGCGCGATGGCCTGATCGCAGGGGCCGCGATCGATGTGCTCAGCGTAGAACCACCGCCACCTGATCACCCGCTGCTGGCTGACGATATACCCAACCTGATCCTGACACCCCACAACGCCTGGGCCAGTCGCAAAGCCCGCCAGGCGTTGATCGATCAAATCGTGCGCCTGATTCATGGCTTCGAACGTGATCAGCTGATGAATCGCGTGGATTGAAATCTTTTCTCAGATCAGGTCGCCCACTTGGTCGCCGGGCGGCAGCTGCAGGTGGTAACCCTGCTCGCGCAGGTTGGCCATGACCTCGCCCACATCCTCGCTGGCCAGCTGGCGTTCCGGTGACAACTCCAGTCCAATGACGAACTCAGGCGTGCCGAAGGCGTCGAGCAGGGTGCCCGGAAGATCTTCCAGCCTGCAATCGTCGGCCAGGTACAGGTACGTATAGTCTTTGCGTGGCGAGCGAAATACGGAGCAGTTCATGAGTCGTTAGCGGCTTTCCTGAATCGCGCGCATTATCCCTCGGCGCATCCCGGCGGCCAAGCGTATGAAGGATTTTCGGGGCGTTTGAGCGCAGAAATCGCGGGTTTCGGGTATATTCCGTGTTGGAAAATTCGAAAAACAAGAAAAATCCCGGCACACCGACAGTGTGTCGTCGTGCTACGAAAACCAATAATTAAATAGCCGGCGCTCAGGCCGGCGGGGAGAAGGCTATGAGAAACCCAGTCAAGGGATTGATGATTGCTGTGCTGACCGCAGCCGTATTGACAGGATGTGCAACTCAGATCGGGCTGACCGGTGGCGGTAACCGGCTTGCCGCCAAGGCGTTTTCCATAAAACTGGTACCCCAGGGGAACAGCGGTGTGCTCAAGGTCGATACGGCCAACAAGGGCTGTCTCAACAATCCTCACAACGGCTGCATGCGCTTTGCGAAAGACACGGTTGGCCTGGTCCAGTTCTACCTTCCCGGGTCCAAGCAAACCAGCAAAACCTGCGATTCCGGGGCGAAGGAGGTCATTACAGGTATACAGCTGACCACGACAGAACTGGCGACCAGCAGTGGCGGGGATAAAGGCGATTTTACCGTTTTGCCTGAGCAATGGCTCAAGGACGACGCCTTCCTGGCGCTCGACCTGTCGAATGGCTACGCCTATGAGGCCGGCGTAAATAGCGGTACGACGCAAGTCTGGCTGCTCAACGCCAACTTCAATGATGCTGCTGATGGCGTAAAAACCTTCTGGTACCAGGTGACCGCAGAAGCCTGCCCGGGTTCCAACAAGGACGGCCCGTGGGTCACCGACCCGCGTGGCGAAAACCGGGGCACGGGCAGATAATGCGGCCAATTCGTCAGGCGACCGCGGGTGCCAGCGCCCGCCGTTCGCGCTTCAGGCAGGTATGACGGGCAACATGTCCTCCTTCAGATACAAGGCGTTCATCAGCTATAACCACGCGGACGAAGCCTGGGCCAAGTGGTTTCACCGTCAGTTGGAGCGTTACCGCATTCCCGGCAAACTGGTCGGACAGAACACGTCGTTCGGTGTCATCCCCAAGCGCTTACAGCCGGTTTTCCTGGATCGCGAAGAGTTGTCATCGGGATCGGATTTGTCTGCAAAGGTCAAGCAGGTCCTGGCCGATTCGGGTGCGTTGGTGGTGATCTGCTCACCGGCGGCGGCCGCGTCCCGGTGGGTTAACGAGGAGATCCGTGAATTTCGCCGGCAGGGCCGCGGCGACCGGATCTTCGCGGTCATCGTTGACGGCGATCCCGCGGGTCGCGAAGGGGAAAATTGTTTTCCGCCGGCGCTGCTGGAGGCCGAAGATGGGTCGGAAATCGAGCCGCTGGCGGCGGACGCCCGCAAATGGGCGGATGGCAAGCTGCTGTCCCTGCTCAAGCTGCTGTCCGGCATTCTCGGTATTGCGCTGGACAGTCTCCGCCGCCGCGACTTGCAGCGCCGGCAGCGCATTTGGGCACTGACGACGGTGGGTGTGCTCGCAGTCGCCGTGATTATCATGCTGGCGATTACCTTCCGGATTTCGGCGCAGAAGAGCCAGGCGGCGGCCGAAGCGCGGCGCGCGTCCGCCGAACAACTGGTGGGCTTCAAGCTGAATGAAGTGGCAGGCCTGATCGAGGCGCCGCAGGCCGGTGAGGAACTGGCCCGGCTCAAGGAATGGAGCGATGCTGAACTCGAGGCGCTGCTCCGCGAATCCGGCGTGGATAGGGACAGTGCACTCACCACGGCTTTCGCCTTGCGCGAGGCAGGTATTGACTTTTGGCGTCAAGGCCAGGCGGATGATGCCATCGACGCATTCAGCCGCTCCTGGGCCTTGATCGCAGAACATTATCGGGAAAATCAAAGCACGGCCCTGCTGTTTGAACTGGGCCAGGCCGAGTACTGGCTCGGCCAGATGGCCATGGACGCCAGCGATTTCGACGAAGCGGAGCGATCTTTCCTGGTTTACACGGGGATTACACGAAAGTTGTTACGGGCAGAGCCGGAAAATGCGGAATGGGTGCTCGAAATGACCTATGCCCTCTCGAACCTGGGTGGCCTGGAAAAGCGGAGCCGGCGGGGTGACCCGTTGCGGGCTCGGCAATATCTGCAGGCGGCGCTGCAATTCAACCAGATTGCCTTGGTGCTCGACCCAGGCAACTCGGATTATGAGCGCGAATTGGAACAGTCTCACGCATTCCTGGCGGACGCGCACCTCCAAGTCTGTGATCTGGGCGGGGCACTCCAGGCACGAATCGAAGGCACGCGACTCGCGCGAAAGGAGGTCGAGACCGACCCAGACGATCCGCGGGCCAGGCGATTCCTCGGCTACGGCCTTGGCGGTTTGGCCCGGGTCCAGTTGAATGTCGGCCTTGTGGGACAGGCGGCTGCCAGCTTGCGGGAGTCCATTGGTCTGCTCGAAACCCTGATTGAATCTGATCCAAGCGATATCAGGCTCAAGATGCTGCTCATGGAGCGGCGTTCGCGTTTGCTGGCCGTGACCTCACTGGAAGAACCCGCGGCTGTCGCCCTGTCGGAGGCAGACCAGCTGAATGAAGCTTGGCAGGCCACGCTGCAGGGGGGGCAATCTATCCCGGTTGACCTCAGTGAAGAATACGGTTCATTCCTGCTCGTGCGTGAAAGGATTGCGCGATCGGCCGGAGCGTCCAAATTGGCGGAAGAGGTACTGAACCAGGCACTCGCTTACTCAAGTGAGCAAGTTGACGCGGCCCCGCAAATAGAACTGCTTAAGTTTTCTCTGCTCGACGCTGCTTTTCGGTATTTTCAACGACACGGCCAAGTACCTTTAACCCCCCATGTGAACGAGATAATGGAAATGCCCATTGTCGAGTCGGAAAGCCCTTCGTGCACCCATATGCGACTGGCGGTTCAAAACGCGATTCTTCAGGAGCGAAGCGAAGCGGCTAAGGGCTATACTGCGAACCTGCTGGCGAAAGGCTACTACGAACCCGAATTCATCAGTTTTTGCCGGGAATACGAATTGTGTACCGGTGATTGAAATGCAGGAGTAGACAGTGCCTGCGACTTGCCACCTAACCAACGGAGTAAAAACAATGCATAAGAAAACAGGAAGTTCCCGATACGTACTGCTGGCGCTGTTATTTCTGCCCGGCCTCGCCATGGCCCAGGGGCAGCCATCGAACCTCGTGCTGCTCAGGGTCAACGACAGCGAAACCGCGCTGGAATACAACGCGCAGGGTTCGAATCATGGCCGCTGTGTGAACAGTTCGGAGAATGGCTGCGTCCGCGTGAGTGGCAGGGGTGATATCACGTTCCGGCTGGTCAATGATCGTATATGCGGGTCAGGCTCGATGTGGGAGTTGACCGGCGTGCAGCTGGGTGGTGAGAACTCGGGTGGCAAGGGTTCGTGGGGCAACCTGAGCCAGACCGCGGCGGCAGATTTTGGTGCCGATGCCGGCAGCGGCGACATCCCGACGGGTCGGGGCAACTCCATTTCTATCCGGGATGACAACAGTGCGGCTTACAGCCTGTGGTACCGCGTTTCGGCGGAATGTGACGGCCGCACCATCTGGTTCGATCCGCGCATGGAAAACGATGGAACCGGCGGCCGCTGACCCAGTCGTCATGCCGGTTATCGGGACCGCGACCTGCCGATGAACCTGACCATTGGTGTCACTGGTCACCGCGACCTGTTGGAATCAGAAAAGCCCGACCTGCGGGAGCAGGTTCGGGCTTTTTTCTTGCGCATGCAGGAGCAGTTTCCGGGCCTCGACCTGCAGCTGATTTCGCCACTGGCGGAAGGTGCGGACCAGTTGGTGGCCGAGGTGGCTACCGACCTCGATATTCCACTGGTCGTGCCGCTGCCGATGGAGGTTGCGGAATATGAGAAAGACTTCGCCACACAGGCCGGCCTTGAAAACTTCCGAAAGCTGAGAAACCGGGGCCATGTTATCCCGCTGCCGTTGGTCAAGGGCAGCACGCCCGAGTGCATCAATTCGCCCGGTGCCGCCAGAGACTGGCAGTATGCGCAACTCGGTGTGTTCGTCTCCAATCATTGCCAGATTCTGTTGGCTTTGTGGAATGGCAAGCCGGATGAGCAGGTGGGTGGTACGGCGGGTGTCGTCAACTATCACCTCACAGCGGTCATGCCTGGATTCGAGCTGGAAGAGGAGTCCCCGAATCTGCTGGCCGACAATGAAAATGACCTGCTCTACCAGATCGTGGTTTCTCGTGAGCGCGAGTCCGGGGCGCCATTGGAGGGCCTCGAGCCGCTGCAGGAATACTGGCTGAGTGCGCATTTCGAGCGAACGGTGGCCGATGAAATGCCGTTCGATTACAGGATCACTCTGCAACGGTTGCATGAGTACCAGGCAGACGTGCACAAGTACGAAGACCGAATCCTGGCAGAGGCCGATTCACTGCTGGATGCTAACTCAGACTTTCCTTTGCCCGGCGGGGCCAGGCGGGTCAACAGTTTGTTTGGTCAGGCCGATTGGCTGGCCATCCATTTCCAGAAGCGGGTGCATCAAGGCATGATGGTGGTCCATCTGTTGGCCGTCATGATGGGCTTGGTGTTCCTGATCTACGCGGAGTACGAAGGGCCACAGTTTCTGATTTACATGTTTCTCGCGTTGTTCGGGGCAGGCTTTATCTTTCATGCCATTGGTGAGCGACGCGAATGGCACCGCAAGTATCTGGATTACCGCGCCCTGGCTGAGGGTTTACGGGTGCAATTGTTCTGGAACCTCGCTGGCGTGGTCGAAACCCAGTCAGCCGTTTTCGCCTATGACAATTTCCTGCAGAAGCAGGACGTCGATCTGGGGTGGATTCGTCACGTCATGCGCTCCGCCAGCCTGTGGCGAGATCGAACCGAGGCCCCGGGTGATGACTGGGTGCCCTGGGTGATTGATAAATGGGTGGGTTCATCGGGAGAAGGGGGCCAGCTGGCCTATTACCATCGAAAGAGTCTGCAGAAGGCAAAGGGCTACCAACGCACCACCCGTTTGGGCGCCATCTCGTTGTGGTCAGGCATACTGATTGCCGCCATCCTCGCGGTTGCGGGCGGGCAACTGTCGCCGCAATCTTTCCAGGTTATGCTGGTGCTTACCGGTGTGCTGCCGCTGATTGCCGGTGTACGCGACACTTATTCCCACAAGCGTGCCGAACGTGAACTGATCAAGCAGTACCAGTTCATGACCAGGGTCTTTGGAAATGCGGGTCGCTTGTTAGAGAACGCTTCAGATATCCACTTTCAGAGACGTGTGCTTAAAGCGGTGGGTACCGCGGCACTGGAGGAGCATGCGGAGTGGATCCTGATGCACCGTGAGCGCCCCCTGGAGCACGGCGGACTCTGAATCTACCGCTTCTTCCAGGTCATTCCGGGGCGCCAGCCCCATCGCCAGAGCAGGCCGGCACCAAACAGCAAGCCCCCCAGGTGGGCAAAGTGCGCGATCTGGGGCATGGCGTTGGTGATGCCGAATATCAATTCAATGCCGCCGTAGATGAGCACGAACCACTTGGCCTTGATCGGCACCGGGAAAAACAGCAGCAGCACGCGATTTTCCGGCCAGGTCACGCCATAGGCCAGCAGGAGACCGAACACGGCGCCGGAAGCCCCGATCGTGGGATAGAACTGTCCGCTCAGCTGCTGGACAATCAGCTGCGTTATGGCCGCGCCCACGATGCAGACAAAATAGTAAAGCGCGAACCGCTGGCTGCCCCACACCCGCTCCAGTTGCAGGCCAAACATCCACAGGGCGAACATGTTGAAGAACAGGTGGTTGAAACCGCCGTGGAGAAAACCATAGCTGACCAGTTGCCAGGGTGCGAAGTACCCGCTTTGCAGGGGCCAGAGCGCCATGTTGGCCGGCATGAACTGCGTGAAAAACACGACCGCGCAAAAAATGATCAAAGCGATTGAAACGGGCGGCTGTGTAACACGAAATGCTGCGGGCTGGTTCAAACTGACTCTCCGGATGATGTGCGCTTAATAACACCCATGATTTGAAATATCGGGACCGCAGGCAATCATTCAAGCTTACAATACGCGCATGTACAAGGAGACGAGCACATCAACCCCGGCCAACGGCGAGGAAATCCATCGCGTTGCCGTTTATGCAGCCTCCAGCAGACAGCTGGCGGAAGAATATACCGAAGCCGCCGCCCAGGTGGGCAGGGTTCTGGCGCATGCGGGCATGTCGATCGTCTACGGTGGTGGCGGCACGGGGCTGATGGGCGCCATGGCCGATGCCGCTTTGGAGCATGGGGCCCAGGTCCATGGTGTCGTTCCGGAATTCCTTCTGCAGCTGGAATGCGCGCACCAGGGCTTGACGCGTATGGATATTGTCGATGATATGCGCGAGCGAAAGCACCGGATGCTGTCCCGGGCCGATGCCTTGGTGACGCTGCCGGGTGGCTGCGGCACCTATGAGGAGTTGTTTGAAGCGCTCACGCTCAAGCGCCTGGGGCAGTGGACGGGACCGATCGTG
>WTJD01000166.1 GCA_011524975.1 Lysobacterales bacterium | reverse complement strand
GTCCTCGAAGGTATCTTCAAACAACAGCGCGACGGCCGCCTGTGCGACGGAAGTCGAGCCCAATACCAGGCCCAGAGCAGCGCCCAGGCTCACTAAAGTTTTGCGTAAAGTCATGATTTCTCCCTTTTACAAACACACAGCGGGGTTTGTCTCATTCATAATTTAGCAGAAAATCAGTGGTTATGTAAACGCTTACATGATCCTGCGCGGAAATGGCGGCGAAATCTTGAAAATATCAGAGGTACAGTGCAGACCGGCAGTTGGCTGCGCGCAAACCCTCGCGTGCTGCCTCGAAATCAGTGGCGGTTGCGCGCGCGCCTCAAAATCCGTGGATGAACCGCCTTGCGAAGCTTGTCGAACATATGCACCAGCGCCCGCCCCGGATGACGCCAGGTCATTCGCGGTCCCGCATAACGCATGATGTCACGAACGCGAGCCCTGGGTTCAGGCTTGTAGCAGTGGATGGGACAGTTGGCGCAGGTCGGCTTTTTGTCACCAAACGGGCACTTCGCCAGCCGACGTTCCGAGTACCGCATCAGCGCGGCGCAATCTTCGCACAGCGCACCCGGCGGGTGCTCATGGTGTGCCCCGCAATATATGCGTGTCATGCACACCACGGTATCGTGTTCACGTTTGAGACGTCCGGCCAGCGCGTTCATGCCACCAGTCTAACGAAGACGCATCGGCGCGGCTTGATCCCGGTCAAAAGATTCAGAGGATGTGCATCAAACCCAAAGGCGACCCGGCGCCATGCGGTCAGGGCTGGGCGGCTGCCACGCGCAGTTGGCTGAAGGCGATCCTGATCAGCGACCCGGGGAAGCCGGGCGACCTCGTTTTTCAGTCGGCCGATGAATGCTTTAGCGCGAGAAACCTCTGGCGGCTCTCCAGGGGCCACTCCTGCTTGGGCTCGTAATACGCGTCGAACGCCCTGGCAGTGCGCGGCAGGCGGACCCAGGGCAACCGACGGGTTGTGTGTATGTGAACATCAGGGGGGCAGCGTTGCGGCTCGTCCAGCGTGCCCACCCGGACAAACGCGACCTTGTTGCCCATGACCGCATAATGACTCCACAACGCAATCCGGCATTCGGGGCAACGGAACACCCGCTGGCCTTTGCCGCTGGGCGTGGCCAACTCAATGGGCTCAGGCTCACCGCTGAGCAGATCCAGGTGGCTGCGCTCGATCAAGGCGTTGACGGCAAAAGCGCTGCCCGTCTGGCGTTGGCAGTAGCTGCAGTGGCAGCAGTTCACGAACATCGGCGCTGCGGTCAGACGATATCGCAACTGGCCGCAGGCGCAGCCCCCTGCCAGGGGCAAGTCGCCTGCCCCGCTCACGCCCGCTCCAGTTGCGCGCGCATGGCCGCAATGGTGGCGGCATAGTCGGCGGTCCCGAAAATGGAGGACCCCGAAACGAAGGTGTCTACTCCGGCGCGCCCGATGGCCCCAATATTGTCAACCGTGACCCCGCCATCGATTTCCAGCCGAATCCGGCGCTCCGAGGCATCGATCATGGCGCGTACCTGCTCAATTTTCTGAATGATGTAGGGGATGAATTTCTGACCACCGAATCCGGGATTCACGGACATCAGCAGCACCATATCGAGTTCGTCAAGCACCCATTTCAATACGTTGACCGAGGTTGCAGGGTTCAAGACCAGGCCGGCCTGGCAGCCTTTCTCGTGAATCAGCTGTATGGTCCGGTCAACATGCTTCGAGGCCTCAGGGTGAAAAGTGATCATGCTGGCGCCGGCATCGGCAAACTGAGCCACCAGGTCGTCCACCGGCTCGACCATCAGGTGCACGTCAATGGGAGCGTCGATGCCGTACTTTCTGAGCGCCTGGCAGATCATGGGGCCAAAGGTCAGGTTCGGCACATAGTGATTGTCCATCACATCAAAATGCACCCAGTCGGCACCGGCCTCCAGCACCGCCTCCACGTCCTCGCCCAGGCGGGCGAAGTCTGCCGACAGGATAGAAGGTGCAATCACGCTGGTCTGCTTCATCAATATCTCCCTGTTACTTGAACCCCCGGGCCTGTTTTACCCGGTCGTATGCCGTGTTGATCTCCCGCACCCGCTTGCGGGCCATTTCCATCATTTCCTCGGGCAACCCCTGGGACACCAGCTTGTCCGGATGATACTGGCCCACGAGTTTCCGATAGGCTTTTTTGACTTCAGCGTCGGTGGCGCTTTGCTCGATGCCCAGCGCGGCATATGCCTGCGATAAGGGTTGCGAGGCCTGCGCGGCGGTCTGGCGCCTGCCGCCGCCCTGGTACGACGACCAGATGGAGGCGATGACCTCTGCCGGAATATGCAGCGACCGGGCCGCCCTCAGCAGCACCGACTGCTCTGCCGGGCTGATCGTGCCGTCGCTCGATGCCGCCTCCAGCAGAATTTCCATCAGCATCAGCCTCAGATCATGGCGCATCATGGTGCGGTGGGCAAATTCGCGCAGCTGTTTTTCCAGCGGGTAATCCGCCTCCTTGCCTTCATTGAAAAACCGGATGGCCAGTTGCCGCTCCTCGGGCGTCAGGGACAATCGCGCCATCAGGGACTCGGCCGCCGCGATCTCCGCCTGGGTCACACGCCCATCCGCCTTGTTGACGTGTCCCAGGGTGGCGAACAACGTTCTGAAGAAAAGCTGGCGCGTATCCCTGGCGCCGGTCAGCCCGGCGATAAAACGGTCGAAAAAATGACCCACCACGCCGCCAATGATGGCGCCGAGGATACCGCCACGAAAAAGCCCAAGGGCCGCGCCGATGATCTTGCCCCAGCCTATTTTGGGTATGCCGCTACTGCCTGGTGTCATGAGGTTGAACGCGCCTGGTCTGTCCGAGTTCGAAGATGCAGGGCGCAAGTATATAATTGCCACTTTGGCGCACACAAAACGCCGAGGTAAATTTCATGTCCAGCTCTTACCATGCGGGCCTGGTCAGCAGCCTGCCCCTGATCCACCAGGGCAAGGTACGCGACTGTTTCGCCATCGATGACGACCACATGCTGATGGTCGCCTCAGACCGGCTTTCAGCCTTTGACGTGGTCCTGCCCGACCCCATCCCGGGCAAGGGCGAGATGCTTACCCGGCTATCCAGTTACTGGTTTGAGCTGACGCGTGACATCGTGCCCAATCATCTGTCGGAGACCACCATTTACGATGTCATCGATGACCAGGAGCTGGCGCGTTTGCTGGAGCCTCGCTCCATGGTGGTCCAGCGGCTGCAGCCGCTGCCGCTGGAGGCTGTGGTGCGCGGTTACCTGATCGGCTCCGGCTGGAAAGACTACCAGCGCACAGGCGAGGTTTGCGGCATCGCGCTGCCGGCCGGACTGCAGCTGGCGGACCGTCTGCCGGAGGTGATCTTCACCCCCTCGACCAAGGCCCAGTTGGGCGACCACGACGAGAACATCGACTTCGCGACGGTGGTGGAACACGTCGGCGAAGACATGGCCAACCGTGTACGCGACATCAGTATCCGGGTCTTCAACACCGCTGGAGCGCACGCACTGAAACGTGGCGTGATCATCGCCGACACCAAGTTTGAATTCGGCCTGGACAAGGATGGCCGCATCGTGCTGATGGATGAAGTGCTGACGCCCGATTCTTCGCGCTTCTGGGCCACTGAGACCTACCGGCCCGGCATCAGCCCGCGCAGTTACGACAAGCAGTTCGTGCGCGATTACCTGGAGACGCTGGACTGGGACAAGTCACCGCCCGGGCCGCGTTTGCCTGAAGACGTCATTTCCGCGACCAGTGAAAAATATCGCGAAGTCTGCGAGCTGTTGATCCGATGAGCCAGGTCCGCACCATCGATGCCCTGCTGGACGAGTATGGTGAGAGCCACCAGAATCCGGCCAACAAGGCCATTCACTGGCTGGCCGTGCCGGTCATCGTCTGGACCGTGGTCGCGCTGCTCTGGTCCATTCCCTTTCCGGGGTCTGTCGAGGTCCTCGGCCTGCCCCTTAACTGGGCCATCCTGGTGCTGATCCTGGCCCAGGCATACTGGTTCAAACTGTCCCTCGGGCTGGGCCTGGGTTTGCTGATATACAACGGGCTGATGATTTACCTGACGGTGCGCATCGCAGCGATCTCGCCATGGCCGCTGTGGCAACTGGCCGTCGCGGTCTTCATCCTGGCCTGGATTCTGCAGTTCATCGGCCATGCCATAGAGGGCAAGCGGCCATCCTTTTTCAGGGATGTCCAGTTTTTGCTGATCGGCCCGGCCTGGCTGCTGGCTTTTATCTACCGGGCGGTCGGCCTCAAGTACTGAGCCTGCGCCCAACAGATCCTTCATCGGGGTCCGGCTGATGTGATCAGGGGCAGCCGCTGCCCGGTTTCGCGCGGGTGGCCGATCGGCCGGCATCGAGATGCTGATGCCGTCGGATTCCACCCGGCTTTTGTATTAAACTGCGCCGTATTCAGCAAACGGAGATACTCATGCGCAGGCATGTTTTACAGGGCGGCCTTCTGGCCATGATGGTTATGATCAGCGGCGTGGCCGGCATCCCGCATGCCAGCGCCCAGGAAGAGCCCTCACCTTTCTTCATCAACCCGGGCCTCAACGATGCCTGGTGGTTTGGCACCAAGGGCCAAGGCTTCCTGTTTACCGTGCTGCCACAAACCAAAGCCGTGTTCCTGGCCTGGTTTACCTTCGATACCGAGCGCCCGCCGCAGGACGTGAGCGCGATCCTCGGCGATCCGGGCCATCGCTGGTTCACCGCGTTGGGCTTTTATGAGGAGCTGACCAACAGCATCACCCTCGATATCGAACTGACCGAGGGCATGATTTTTGACTCGCCCGTGCCCGAAAAGACCCAGACGCCCGGTTACGGGACCATGACCCTGACCTTCTCTGACTGCAGCAATGCCACCATGAGCTATGAATTCCCCGAGCAGGATCTGTCAGGCGAATATGTCCTGGTGCGCACAGCCGAGGACCCGGAAAACGTGGCCCTGTGTGAATCGCTGAACGCCGAATTGCAGCCGGACGGGTAAGTATCACCGGCATTCACAGCCATAAAAAAGGCCCGCAGTTGCGGGCCTCTTTAGGTCCAGACTCAAGATACCAGCTAGTCTTCGAGCGATTCCTCGTAAGCCTCGGCATCGAGCAGGTCATCCAGCTCTGATTCGTCGCTTAAAGCGACTTCATACAGCCAGCCGTCACCATAAGGGTCGTTATTGATCAATCCAGGATCGTCTTCCAGGTCTTCATTGATGGCCACGACCTCACCGGTCACGGGAGCATAGATATCACTGGCCGCCTTGACCGACTCAACCACCGCGACCGAATCGCCCTGGTCGGTCTCATCGCCCACGGCGGGCAGCTCGACAAACACCAGGTCCCCGAGGGCCTCCTGGGCATGGTCGGTGATACCGATACGCACGTTGCCGTTGGCCTCCCGGCTGACCCACTCGTGTGATTGCGTGTATTTCAGATCTTCGGGAATATTGCTCATTGGTCTTTATCCCATGTGGCGATTTCCGGATTCTAGCACCGCTTCCGCGAGCCGTCAGGTCTTCGAGTCAAGCGCTCCAGGCGTCGCATTTATTTCATTCAGAGAATACCCTCACAAGCTGCGCCGTTCCGCACAAATGGCGGCCGTACCAGGCGCAACTCCAACAATTTGCCGCGCATGTCCACCTGGCATGTTCCATCGGCTTCTGCCGGTATCCGACCCATACCGATCGCCTTCTGCAGCGTGGGTGAATAGGTGCCGCTGGTGATGACACCATCACCGGCAGAAGTCACCACTCGCTGACCCGCGCGCAGCACGCCCCGGCCCTCGAGAATGAAGCCGGTGAACCTCCAGGGCACACCCCCTGCTTTCTGCGCCTCGAGGGCTTCCCGGCCGATGAACTCCCGTTCATCCTTCATCGCCACGGTCCAGCCCAGGCCGGCTTCCAACGGTGTGGTTTCCTCGTCCATGTCCTGACCGTACAGGTTCATGCCGGCTTCCAGGCGCAGGGTGTCGCGGGCACCCAGACCGCACGGCCGCACGCCGGCCTCTAACAGCCGATCCCAGAAGGCATGGGCCTGTTCACCCGGCAAGGTCACCTCGAAGCCGTCTTCCCCGGTATAGCCGGTGCGGGCGACGAAGAAGTCGCCCAGCTGTGCGGCGAAAAATGGCTTCAGTGACGAGGCTGCCTCGACGTGCTCGCCGGGCAGCAAAGACATGACCTTTTGCCTGGCGAGCGGACCCTGCACGGCGATCATGTCGAGATCCCGACGTGGGGCGATACCCAGATCGAACGGCCCGGCCTGACGCTTGATCCAGGCAAGATCTTTGTCGGTGGTCGCGGCGTTGATGACCAGGCGAAAACGGGTTTCATCCAGGTAGTAAACGATCAGGTCGTCGATGACCCCACCCTGCTCGTTGAGCATGCAACTGTAAAGCGCCTTGCCCGATTCCCGCAGCTTTGCCACATCGTTGGCCAACAGGAAGGACAGGAACTCGCGCGAACGTTCGCCTTCCACATCCACCGCGCTCATGTGCGAAACGTCAAACATGCCCGCGTCACCGCGTACCTGGTGGTGTTCCTCGATCTGGGAACCATAATTGATGGGCATGTCCCAGCCCCCAAAATCGACCATCTTGGCGCCGGCCGCAATGTGCGCTGAATACAGGGTGGTTTTCCTGGCCATGGTTTATCCCGGTTTTAATCGCGGCTCAATATAACCGCTTTCGGCTGATTTTCAATGGTGCGCCTACAGACCTCGATGCCAACCCCCCGGCGCTCGCTTTTCTTCATACCCGAAAGAATATTCAGGCTGTCCTGCGCATGGCGCACCACATCTTCTTTGACGATTCGCGCGTGATATAGTGTCGCGCCCGGCTGGGTATTCATGACATGGGCAACCGCCTCTCCAAAATTTACACGCGAACAGGTGACAACGGCAGCACGGGCCTGGGCGACGGCAGCCGGGTGGCAAAAGACCACGCGCGGGTGGCGGCCTATGGCACCGTGGACGAACTCAACAGCGCCATCGGCCTGGTGTTGGCGGCCGAACTGCCAGCGGCCGTCGAAAGCTGCCTGACGCGGACCCAAAACGAACTTTTTGATGTCGGCAGCGAGCTGTGCATGCCCGGTACCACCTTGATTCCGGATGCTTACGTCAGCCAGTTGGAAGCCGACCTTGATGGCTTCAACGCGGACCTGCCTCCACTGAAAGATTTCATCCTGCCGGGAGGCTCAGAATCGGCCGCACGCTGCCACCT
>WTJD01000079.1 GCA_011524975.1 Lysobacterales bacterium | reverse complement strand
ATATTCGCGGTCGTCCCAAACCAGAGGAGCGCCCATGAAATTTCTGTCTCCAGTCCTGCTTTTCCTGAGCCTGACGGCATGGGGTCAACAAGCCCCGCCGCCTGACACGCAAGACTCAGCCGCAGCGTCCTCTGGCCCGTGCAGCAGCGCGAAACGCTGTCCAGTCGATTTTTGGCTGGGACGATGGACCGTGACCACGGGTGGCCAACCTGCCGGTGAGAACCGCATTGAATCCTTGCTTGGCGAGCACAGCAAAAAGGCTGAGTGAATGAAACCTGGTAAAACCGGAATGGCTCGACTCATCAAGGCGACGACTTACTCTTGGAAAGGTATTCGGGCCGCTTTCCGACACGAGGCCGCGTTCCGGCAGGAACTGTTATTGGTGCTCGTCCTCTTTCCCGCTTCTTTCTGGGTAGCCCGCAGCATGATCGAATGGGTTTTGCTGGTGGTCCCGCTGCTGCTGGTGCTGGTCGTTGAGTTGCTCAACAGCGCGATCGAATCCGTGGTTGACCGGATCAGCGACCAGGCGCATATCCTGTCGGGACAAGCCAAGGACATGGGCTCAGCTGCGGTGTTGTTCAGCTTGCTGATCATCGTGGCGGCCTGGGCGCCCATCACGTGGACACGGTTCCATGCGTAACCCGCTAAGCCGCTGCGTATTGCCGGGCATCACTCTGCTCGTTGCCGGCTGCGCCCAGCGACCCGCCGCTGAAAGCAACGAGCCGATCTGCAAAATGGAACCGTCCGATGAAATCGTTGCCTGCACGATGGAGTACAATCCGGTGTGCGGTTGTGATGGCCGGACCTATCCAAACGCCTGCTCCGCCAAGGCAGCGGGCATTGTCCGGACAGAACCCGGCGCGTGCGAGGGCGAAAGGCTTGATTGAGCGCTCGCCGCCAACCCGCTGCCGGTTTCCGAAAACCACTGAGCCGAGGTCAGGATGAAAAAAGTCACCCCATACATCGCTTCCTTGTTCGCCCTTGTCTTCATCGCAGCCTGCCTCGGGGGGTGCGCGACCAAGAAACAGGAAAAAGGCCTGGACACCACCCTGGCGGAATATGAAAAAACCATTCGCTGGAGCCTGTGGGACGCATCCGTTGAGTTCCTTGATCCGGAATACATGGCATCCAACGCGCCAACGCCGCTCGACCTCGATCGCTTGCGGTTATTCAGGGTGACGGGCTATGAAATACGCGCAGCGACCCCCACCGATGAAGGCATGGGCTTTCGGCAAACGGTGGAAATCCGTATGTTCAACCGCAATCAGGCCATCGAGCGAACGCTGAGGGACACCCAGGAGTGGCGATACAACGCGGAACTCGAGCGATGGTTCCTCACCAGCGGATTGCCGGACGTCACCAAGGCGCGCTGACCCGCCCGGCCCGGCGGGGCGTCGGTCAGCTCAATCCAGCACGGGGCCGGCGCCGCGTGCTCTCCTTTTCAGCTGCTCGCAAACGCGTTGCGTGCAGGCCTCAACGCCCCGAGGGAAACCATGTCGATTGATCATCTAATCCGGGAAACGGAAATGCCCAAACCGGCGGTTGGCCTGCCCGAAGCCACCGAGATCATACGGGCCGGGTACGGCATCAGCGGCACATGTCACACGCTGGCCGGGGAACGAGACCTCAATCTCCGCGTCGACACCGACGACCAACAGCCGTTTTTATTCAAGATCTGGAATCATGGGCAGGATCCTGGCGTGATCGATTTGCAAATTCGGGTACTGCAGCACCTGCAAAGACAAACACCCAAGCTGCCCGTGACGCGCGTCATACCCGATCTACAAGGCCAAGACCGGACGACATTCACGGCCACGGACGGCCTTGAGTACACCGCCTGTCTGCTCAGCTGGCTGGAGGGTGATTTCCTGCGCGAGGTTCGCATGACGCCCCACCTGGCTGATCAACTCGGCCGCACCCTGGCCCGGCTGGATCAGTCTCTGGCCAGGTTCAGCCATGGCGCCGCCGGGCGCGATATGATCTGGGACGTCTCCAGGACCCACCGCTTGCGGGACTTGCTGCCCAGCCTCCAGGGCACGCCCGCGCACGCGCTGGCGGAAAAGGCATTGCTCAGATTCGAACAGAACACACTGCCGGTTTTGCGGCAACTCCCGCGACAGGTCATTCACGCCGATTTCAACCTGGACAACATCCTCATCGCTGCCGAGGGCCATTCCCGGGTTTGCGGCATCATCGATTTTGGCGACGCCCTGGCCGCGCCCAGGGTTTGTGATCTCGCCATCGCCTGCGCCTACCAGTTGACCGACAGCGAAGATCCGCTGGAGCAGGTGGTTTCGCTGGTTTCAGGCTACAACGAGGTGAGCCCGTTGAGCGAACCGGAGTGGCGTGTGCTGCCCGGGCTCATCAGGGCGCGCCTGGTCGGGTCGCTGGTCATCACTTCGCACATGGCGGCGCTGCATCCGGAAAATCAGGCGTACCTTTTACTGGACACACGCGCGGCTGAAGCGCGGTTGCGGCAAATGGAAGACCTTGATGACGAGCAGCAGACGAAACGACTCATTGCCGCCTGCCAACAGCCGGGTGATCAGAAGCCGTAGACGCTGAAACCGCCATCGATCGCCAGCGTTTGGCCGGTGATGTAGGCAGCGCCATCCATGCACAGGAATGCAATGGCTCGGGCCACCTCCACGGGCTGACCGATTCTGCCCATCGGCGTGCGCGCCAGGACCTCATCTCGATAAGCCGGGTCCTCCAAAACCTGGCGGGCCAGGGGTGTGTCGATGTACCACGGGGCCACCGCGTTAACGCGAATGCCGAAACCCGCCCACTCGACAGCGAGATTACGCGTTAGCTGAATCATGGCCGCCTTGCTCATTCCGTAAGCAGCGCCCGTTCTGAGATGGGTCAGACCGGCGACGGAGGCATTATTGACCACGCAGGAGGGCGCGGCTGCTTTCAGGGCAGGCAACAGGCGACGACACATTTCGAAACAGCTGACCAGATTGGTTTCCTGCACCCGCCGGTACTCTTCAAGGCTGATCTGCTCCATGCGCTTGCGGATATTGGTTCCCACGTTGTTAACGAGAATATGCAAACCTTCGGATTCAGGCACCGCCTCGATGACACGCGCTCTGCCCGCTTCCGTGGACAGATCAGCGCTGACCGTGCGCACGCGACAGCGGGGAGCCTCTGCCGAGACGGTCCCGGCCATGTCATCCAGGGCGTGGGCATCCCTCGCGACCAGCAGGAGATCGGCGCCAAGCCGGGCAAGCTCCATCGCTGTGGCTTTGCCCAGCCCCCGGGTTGCACCCGTGACAAGCGCGAGGCGACCATCAAGCCGCCAGGCGTCGCCCTTGGCCGATGCTTCACTCAAATCAGCGTACCGAGCACATGCAGTGCGCCGCGATGGTCAATTGCCCGTCGTTACGAAGAAGCAGGCGCAAGTCGGACAGGAGTGCCTGCATGAGCGGCTGCTGAAGCAGCCGTGACTGCCCGGGCTCCAGGTTGATCAGCTTCAGCGCGCTGGAAGAGAGATCGAGCACGAACCGCTCGAGCGCGCTGAGCTTCGGCTCGATGTAAACCACGCGGTAGCCCTCGGTCAGGCCAACGCGACGGGCCGCCGCATCCAGGGCGTCCTGAAGTGAACCTACCCGATCCACCAGGCCGCGGTCAGCCGCTTGATTGCCGTTCCAGACTCTGCCCCGTGCAATTTCCTGGACATCATCGACCGTCATGCCGCGCGCGCTGGAAACAAGCTGAATGAACTCGCTATAAATATTTTCCACGCTGGACTGAAAAATGCGCTTCAGCTCGGCATCCAGGGGAAGGTCCAGTCGCAGTTTGCCCGCCATCGGCGTGGTTCCGACGCCGTCGGTGTGTATTCCCAGCCGGCCCAGCGTATCTGCAAACGTGGGCAGTATTCCGAATACGCCAATGGAACCGGTAATGCTGGCCGGGCTGGCCCAAACCTCATCGCTGCCCATGGCGATCCAGTAGCCGCCAGAGGCGGCCACGTCGCCCATGGATACCACCACGGTTTTACCCTGGTCCCGCAAGGCCCGGATCTCCCGCCGGATGACCTCCGAGGCAAAAGACTCGCCGCCCGGGCTGTTGAGCCTGAGCACGATCGCGTCGTACGCGCTGTTACGGCCGGCCTCTCGCAACTGGCTGGAGATTGAAACCGAGCCTATTTTGCCGGGCGAATGTTGACCACTCATGATTTCGCCCTCGGCAACCACCACCGCAATGGCTCCGCTCTGGGGCTGCAACGACATGGAGGCGGTGGATTGCAGATAGGCTTCTACACCCACGGCCCGGTAACTGTCGCCATCCAGGTTCGCGGCACCCATTCGGGCCAACTCACTCCTTGCTTCGGGCGCCGCTACCAGCCGATCGACCAGCCCGACTTCCAGCGCCATGCGCGCGAAGTCGCCTTCAGCCGCTTCGAGCCGGTCGGCAAAGTCGACGATCGCCGCGTTCAATGATTCCAGCGGAATGCCTCGCAGCCTGGATATTCCCTCCAGATACTGCTGCCATAAGCCACCGATCCAGAACAGCGCGGCCTCCTTGGCCTCCTCCGACATGTCGTCGCGTATAAATGGCTCCATGGCGGACTTGTATTCCCCCACCCTGAACAGGTTGACCTCAACCTCGAGCTTCTCCAGGCCTTCCCGGTAGAAATTGCGGTAGTTGGAAAAACCATCGATCCAGACCAGCCCCTCTGGGTCCAGCCAGATCTCATCGGCCAGCGCTGCCAGGTAATACTGCTGTTGACCCAGCATGCCCGCGGTGGCGATCACCGGCTTGCCGGACTGCTTGAAGCGCTGAACCGCCTGCTCCAGTTCCAGCAGTGAGGCCATGCCCACGCCGCTGAGGTAATCGGTATCGATAACCATCTGAGTGATGTGGCTGTCCTCTGCCGCCCGGTCAATGGCCGTTACCAGGTCACGAAGCCGGGTTTCAATCGGCGCCTGGTCGGTGGCCTCCTGGATCAGCCGGTCTACCGGGCTCCCACTGTACTGCTCAACGACATTGCCGTAAGGCCGCAGAACCAGGGTCGTGTCCGCATCGACGCGCTGCGGAGCCTGGGGCATCAAGGCGAGAAACAGGAGATAGAGCAGCCCGAAAAAAATAAGGTTCAGGATGATCTTCCGTGTCAGATCGAGGGTGCGCCAAAAGCCGAACCACATCCGGACCGGCAGGGAGCGTTGTTCAGTCATTAAATCCATTCCCGTTGAATGACCCATTATTGTAAGAAGCACGCGCATCCGGCTCAAACGCCAGAGGTCATGGCGGCACATGGGGCCGCGCTGCTGTGCTGCCGCGCGTGGGCCATGAGCCATGGCCAGGCGCTGCTCACCGCATGTCTTTAGGGGCACCCGAACGCGGCTGTGAAACAACCCGATGCGCCGTCACGCTGTACGCGATTACCCGTGCCCGCCCGTCGCCGCTTTCGGCCTGTCCACTGGCTTCTTGCCTCTGACCAAAACATCGCCAATTCCGCCAACTCACCCCGCCGGATTTTTGCCGCTATTGCGCTATCTATCTGTATTTAATAACACTTTACTGTTTGGCATGTTTTCTGCATCTGTTATTACAGTCTATTCGATTACACAGGAGCAATACCCATGGGAACCTTTTCACGACTGCGCTATGTTATCGCCGCCAACGTCAATTCGCTGCTGGAGAAGGCAGAGGACCCGGAAAAACTGCTGCGCGCGTTGATCCGGGAAATGGAAGACGCGGGCGAGGACGCACGCCTGGCCGTGGCCGACCTGCTGGCGGAACAGGAGCATCTTGACCGGGTCATTCAACGAATGGAGGGAGAGGTATCCGAGTGGCAGGAACGCGCCGAGAAAGCCGTGGCCACAGAGCGGGACGACCTCGCGCGCGCCGCGCTGAAGGCAAAATCGGAACTGGAAGAAGGTCTGCAGGCTGCCCGTGACGACCGGGCTCAACTGGCGGAGCGGGTCTCTGCGCTTGAATCCGACATGACCACCCTGAAAAGCAAACTGGCTGAAGCCAAGCAGAAGTTGAAGACCCAAACCACGCGTCAGCCCTCACCCAGGGGCGAAAAAGCGGCCCCGGGGCCAAGCCTTTCACCCGGCGAGCGCAAGATCAGGCAGGCCATGAATCGCTTTGACCGGCTGCAGTCACAGGTTGAACGCCTCGAGGCTCGCGTGCGCTCCTACGAGGTCGGTGGCATCGCTCCGGCTGCCTGGGAAGCGGCTGAAGCTGATCCCTCTGTTGAAGCCGAACTGGAAGCCCTCAAGGAACGCCTGGGCACATCGAAGCCCCAGGAAACTTCAACTGACGAAGCGGCAGAACACGCCCGCGAGGGCGCCTGATTCATGAGCGCCGGCAGCAGATACCCGCGCCACCCCGACGCGCTTCTCGCCGGGGTGTGCGCCGGCCTGGCTCAGCGGCTGGGCTGGAACACCTGGGCCGTGCGGGGACTGGCCGTCATGGGCCTGTTCATTCATGCCCTGGCCACGGGCGGCATATATCTTTTACTCGCCCTCTTGATGCCCGTTCTGGGCGCCCCGACCGAACGCGCCGGGGATGAACGGCTATCATCGCCGGAACTGGGCGGGCGCCAGGCGCGCATCGACGAACTGGAACGTCGCTTCAGGGACCTGGAAAAAGAATCCGAGGGCTGAATCCCGTTGCCCGGTACGACTCAGGAAGGGGCCGCCGTGGCCCCTTGTTCTCGTATGGTCTGCGCGCTGCGGGCCCAGAATCGGCCGAACAGCAACACGGCGCCGCTGGTCAGGCCGGAGATCATGCCTATCCACATGCCTGCCGGGCCCATGCCCTGCTCAAAGGTCAGGTAATACCCGACCGACAAGCCGATCAACCAGTAGGAAATCATGTTGTAGAAAGCGGGGGCCAGTGTGTCCTTGTAACCCCTCAGTGCTCCGGCGGCGCATACCTGGATACCATCAGGGAACTGGAAAAGGGCGGCATACCACAGCAGCGAGACGGCGACCGAAGCGATCACGGGATCGCTGGTGTAGAGGCTGACGACCAGACCCGGAAACGTCACCATCACGCAGGCACTCACTGTCTGGGTGAAGAGCACGATAAACATCCCGATCATCCCGGCATAACGCGCGGCTGCTGGATCACCCCGACCCAGGGCATTCCCGGTTCGGGTGGTAACGGCACTGGCCAGCCCCAGGGGGATCATGAACAGCAGTGCCGCAAAATTAACCGCGACCAGGTGACCGGCCGCCGGGACGGCCCCAAGCCGTCCAATCAGCAGCGCGGCTGCAACAAACAG
>WTJD01000011.1 GCA_011524975.1 Lysobacterales bacterium | reverse complement strand
CTGGCGGACGTGGGGAGCGCGTTGGGTGTGGTTTACACCCGGCATGAGGCTCGTCAGCTGGCTGTTCAGCTCAGCGCTCTTGAATCCCAGCACGATGCTTCGGTCGCCGAATGGAGCCGATTACAGCTCGAGCAGGCCACCCTGGCCGATGCCGGGCAGGTCGAGGGTATGGCCAGGGACAAACTCCAGATGCAGCAGCCGGATCAGGTCAAAATCCTGGTGGTGAACCCATGAAGGACCGGCCTGAAGCCATGGTCAGGATGAGCCGGGTCTACGCCCTGTTGGTTATTTTTTTGCTGTGCTCTGTTGGCATGATCGCCCGGGCGGTCAACCTGCAGGTCATGGAGACCGAGTTTTTGCAGGAGCAAGGCAAAGCACGTTATCTGCGAGAGGTAGGCATTCCCACGACGCGGGGCATCATTTCCGACCGCAATGGCGAGGCGCTGGCGGTCAGCACGCCCGTCGACTCGGTCTGGGTCAACCCGCGTGAACTGCTGCAGGTGCCCGAAAAAATCAGGCCCCTCGCGCAGGTTCTGGGCGCCGACCCGGATGATATCGAGCGAAAGCTCAATCAGCGGTCAGCCCGGGAGTTTGTGTGGTTGAAAAGACGCTTGCATCCGGAAACGGCGGCCAAGGTCGAAGCCTTGAAGATACCGGGCGTTTCCCTGCAAAAAGAATACCGCCGCTTTTACCCGGCCGGTGAGGTGGCTGCTCACCTGATCGGCTTTACCAACATCGATGATGTCGGGCAGGAGGGGCTGGAGCTGACCTATAACGAATGGCTGAGCGGTGAAGCCGGCAGCAAACGGGTATTCAAGGACCGGCTGGGGCGCACCATCGAGGAAGTCGAGCTGATCCGCGCAGCCAGCCCGGGCAATGACCTGCAGCTCAGCATCGACCGCCGCTTGCAGTACCTGGCATATCGCGAGCTCAAACGCACCGTGCTTCGGCACGGCGCGCATTCGGGCAGTGTCGTCGTGCTGGATTCGGATACTTCCGAGGTGCTGGCCATTGTTAATTATCCGGCCTACAACCCCAACAAGCCGGGCACCGAGGACAGTGACGGTCTGCGGAATCGTGCCGTGACGGACGTGTTCGAACCCGGCTCTGTCATGAAGCCGTTCGCGGTGACCTCGGTCCTTGAGCATGGCGTGGCCGGCGCCGGCACGATCATAGATACCTCCCCGGGAACCATGCGAATTTCCGGTCATACGATCAGGGATACCCATGACTACGGTGTCCTCGACGTGACCGGGTTGCTCACCAAGTCCAGCAATGTCGGTGTGGCGACGCTGGCATTGGAGCTCGAACCTGAGCAGATGTGGGACACCTACAACCGCTATGGGTTTGGCGAGGCGACGGGGACCGGTTTTCCGGGTGAGTCCGCCGGCGTACTGCGCAATCATCGTCGTTGGCGCCGCCTCGAGCAGGCCACCATTTCATACGGATACGGCGTCTCCGCAACGGCGCTGCAAATTGCCCAGGCGTATGCCGTGATCGCCAATGATGGTCGTTTGCGTCATCCCACCTTTATCAGGGAGGCCATCAATCCAGCCATGTCGGTGGTCGATCCGGCACTGGCGCGCCAGGTCGCCGCCATGCTGGAGACCGTCACCGGCCCGGAGGGTACCGGGAAACAGGCCCGGGTGGCCAATTACCGCATTTCCGGCAAGACCGGAACATCGCGCAAAGCCAGCGCATCGGGCTATGCCAATCGATATATCGCCAGTTTTGCGGGCTTTGCCCCTTCGAGCGATCCCCGCCTGATCTGTGTCGCGGTGATCAACGACCCGACGGGCGACTTCTATTATGGCGGTCAGGTTGCGGCGCCCTTGTTCGCCGAAGTGGTCGGCGGCGCGCTGCGCCTGATGAATGTCCCACCCGACGATTACTCGGCCTTGATGGTGCAGTCCACCGAATCCGCCGGAGGGCCTGACCGGTGAAATACGGGATGAGCCTCAGGACCTTGCTTGAGGGCTGGCTGGATGACGCGCCAGACCTGCCCATCTCCGGCATTACTCAGCTGCCCGCGCGCGTTCGGCCTGGTTACGCGTTTGTATGGTCGCCGTTCGGTGCGGACCGGCAGACGAATGCCCTTAATGAAGCCCGCGCACGGGGCTGCGTTGTCATTTTGCACGACGCGACGACGGATCTTCCGGCCCTTGGGGTGCCGTGTGTTCGCGTGCCCGGATTGAGCGAAAGACTGGGCGAGATGGCTTCGCGGTATTGGGCAGCGCCCTCGGATCTGATGACCGTTGCGGCAGTAACGGGTACCCGGGGCAGGGCGGAGGTATGTGGATTTTTGGCTCAGGTCTGGCAGCGCTCCTGCGCGGGCGGTGGCCCGGCGGCGCGCAACGGCTCTGGCTCGGTGACAACCCTCCAGTCATCGAGCCTGCCGGCACCCGATGTTTTCAGCCTGAACGAGGCCCTTGCAGCCTGCGTCGACCAGGGTATCGACCAAGCAGCGGTGGAAGTGTCTCCGGAGGCGCTGGTTCAGGGGCGCTGCCAGACGCTGCAAGTCGATCTTGCATTGATAGGCGGCCTGGGCGAGCGGATGACCCATGACCATGCGGAAAAAAGGCTGTTGACCGAGTTCGCCCCGAGATTTTCCGTCATCAACATCGATGATGTCGGCGCGACAGGCCTGGTCAGTACCGCTGCCGCCTGCACGGAGATGCTCACGGTCGGCCTCAGTCCGCGCGCTGATGTATCCGCGCGCGTGCTCACGATGAACGGACAGGGCATGACCTTGCGCCTGGCCGGCCCATGGGGGGAGGCGACCGTACGCACAGAACTCTCTGGAAAGGAGAACGCGGTCAACCTGTTATCGACCGCGGCGGCTGTCACGCTGCTTGGATTGGATTGGGTTGAGACCTGTCACCACCTGGCTTACCTGCGTCCGCCCGCGCGCGCTCACCGCGCTCATGCGGAAGCCGGCATGCACGTGGCGCTGGAGGAGGCGGCATGATCGAGCTGATGCTTGCAGACGCCGCGCTCAGGGTCCAGGGAAAGCTGGAGGGTGAGGACGTGGCTTTTCGTGGGGTGACCATCGACAGCCGGAATGTCAGGGCAGGAATGCTGTTTGCGGCTTTGCCTGGCGAGCGCGTTGACGGGCACGACTACATCCCCACCGCGCTCGCAGCCGGTGCCGTCGCGGCCATGGTATCGAAGCGGGTCGAGCATGCCGCCCCGGTGATCAGGGTGGACGATGTCACGGGCGCGCTGGGCGCGCTGGCAAAAAGCTGGCGGGAGGCCATCAACCCGGTTGTCATCGGTATCACGGGCAGCAACGGCAAAACGACCACCAAGGAAATGGTCCGGGAAATTCTCCGGCGCCAGCGCACGGTGCTTGCCACCAAGGGAAACTACAACAACGAACTCGGCGTGCCATTGACGCTGTTTGGATTGTCTCGGGATGACGATATCGCCGTCATCGAAATGGGCGCCGGAAAAGCGGGGGATATTCGCTACCTGGCGGACATCGCACAGCCCGACATCGGATTGGTGACCAACGTCGGGCCCGCTCATCTGGAAGGTTTCGGTGACGAGGCGGGTGTCGCGCGCGCCAAGGGAGAAATGTTTGAATCCCTGCCCGACGACGGCTGGGCCATCATGAATGCCGATCAACCCTGGATCGAGCTGTGGCGAGGCATGTCCTCGGCCGGCCAGTCTCTCAGTTTTGGGCGCTCAGCCGGTTGTGACGTGCGATTGGAGCAAGAGGCAGAGCGATTCATCGTGCATACACCAGAGGGGTCTTTTCCATTGGCCCTGGCGCTTCCCGGCGGCCACAACCAGGAAAACGCCCTGGCAGCCACGGCCGTTGCCCTGGCGGCGGGCATCGGCCTCGAGCAGATTCAAGCGGGTCTCGAAGCGGTCAGCCCGGTGTCCGGGCGTTTGCAGATTCGCCAGGCAGCAGGCGGCTGGAAGGTGATCGACGATACCTACAACGCGAATCCAGCGTCCCTGTATGCCGCATTGCAGGTGCTTGCCAACGAAGGTGGAGAGCCCTGGCTGGTCCTGGGTGATATGGCGGAACTGGGCAGTCACAGCCATAAGCTGCATGCCGAGATGGGCGACGCGGCCAGATCTCTGGGTGTTCGCCGTCTTTACGCGATGGGTGACGCCAGCCGGGCCGCGGTGGAAGCGTTTGGCGACGGCGCCACGCATTTCAACCATCTGGCGGACCTGCTCGAGCGCTTGCTGTCGGAGTTGAACAAAAACGTGACCTGCCTGGTCAAGGGTTCGCGGTCCATGGGCATGGAACGGGTGGTTGAAGCCATTAGCCGCCGCGATGTTGCGAGGGAGGCAGGCTGATGCTGGTCAAACTGTTCGAATGGCTTCAGCAATATAACTCGGGCTTCAGTGTCTTTGGATATATCACGCTGCGGGCCATTCTGGGCGCGTTGACCGCGCTGGCGCTCTCGCTGCTGCTTGGACCTTCCTTTATTCGGCGGCTGGTCAAAGGCCAGGCCAGTCAGCCGATACGCGAACTGGGCCCCAAGACCCACTTTGCCAAGGCCGGCACCCCCACCATGGGTGGCGCGTTGATCCTGTTCGCCATCGTGATTTCAACGCTGCTGTGGGCTGATCTGGACAACCGTTTCGTCTGGGTGGTTCTGCTGGTGACGTTGTTTTTTGGCGTGATCGGCTGGGTCGATGACTACCGCAAGCTGGTGCTGAAAGACTCTCGGGGGCTGGCGGCTCGCTGGAAATACCTGGCGCAGTCGCTGGTGGGCCTGGCGGCAGCCATCTATTTGTATTACTCGGCGGAGAGTCCCGCTGAGACCGAACTGATCGTTCCTTTCTTCAAGGATATCGTGATTCCGCTGGGCTTCGGGTACATCGTGATTACCTACTTTTTTATTGTGGGTTTCTCGAATGCGGTGAACCTCACAGACGGTTTGGACGGACTGGCCATCATGCCTTCCGTTTTCATCGCCTCGGCCCTTGGAATATTTGCTTACGCCACGGGCCACACCCTGTTCTCGGAATACCTGGCGATTCCCTATGTTCCCGGCACGGGGGAACTGGCGATATTCTGCGGCGCCCTGGCTGGCGCCGGCCTGGGATTTCTCTGGTTCAATACCTATCCCGCCCAGGTGTTTATGGGCGATATCGGCGCCCTGGCCATGGGGGCGGCCCTCGGGCTGATTGCCGTGCTGGTCCGCCAGGAAATCGTCTTTGTCCTGATGGCGGGTGTTTTCGTCATGGAAACGGTTTCCGTCATCCTCCAGGTAGCATCTTTCAAACTGACTGGAAAGCGCATTTTCAGAATGGCGCCCATCCACCATCATTTTGAGTTGAAAGGCTGGCCCGAGCCGCGCGTGATTGTTCGGTTCTGGATTATTTCCGTGATTCTCGTCCTGGCCGGTCTGGCGACCCTGAAGATCCGATGAGTATCGCGGCCGCCAAAAAACGCGCGCAGGGGACGGGGCGCCCCATGCCACAACCGGGTATCGACCCATGGCTGATCCTGCCGGTGTTGCTGCTGGCGGCCATCGGTCTCGTCATGGTGGGTTCCGCATCCATATCCGTGGCCGAAAGCCAGGGACTCGGCTCTTTCCATTACCTGGTGCGCCATTGCATCTACCTGGTCCTGGGCGTCCTGCTCGGATCGATGGTCAGGCTGATTCCCATATCGGTGCTGGAGAAAATCTGTCGTCCGATGATGCTGCTGGCCGCGCTGTGTCTGCTGCTGGTGTTTATTCCCGGGCTGGGCCATACGGTCAACGGCAGCACACGATGGATCAATCTTGGTTTCGTCAAATTCCAGGCCGTTGAAGCGGTCAAATTGATGGTGATCATCTACACCGCGGGCTACCTGGTCCGTAAAGCCGACAAGCTCGACGCGCGGTTTTTTGACACCTTCAAACCGCTGCTGCTGGTGGGCATCCTGTGCGGGATTTTGCTGCTCCAGCCTGATTTGGGCTCGGCCGCAGTACTTACCGCGGTGGTCGGCGGCATGGTGTGGCTGGCGGGCGCGGCCTGGCGGCACGTGGCGGTGCTCGTCGGCCTGGTGGTGCCGGTATTTGGTTTTGCCGCGATGGAGCCATATCGTCTGCGACGCATTGTCAGCTTCATGGATCCGTTCGCTGACCCGTTCGCCAGTGGATTCCAGCTGGTGCAGGCGCTGATCGCGGTCGGACGCGGCGAGGTTACCGGTGTCGGTCTCGGGGCCAGTATCCAGAAGCTATATTACCTGCCGGAGGCGCACACGGATTTCATATTCGCCATTCTCGCCGAAGAGCTGGGCCTGCTTGGTGTCATTTTGATCCTGGCCCTCTTCATGCTGATGGTGACGCGAATCATGTCCATTGGCATGATCGCTCATCGCCTGGGTCGTCCGTTCGCTGGTCACCTGGCTTTTGGTATTGGCCTTTGGCTGGGCCTGCAGGCCATGGTGAGCATGGGGGTCAACCTGGGCGTGCTTCCCACCAAGGGCCTGACCTTGCCGCTGATCAGTTCAGGCGGCAGCAGCATGCTCATGGTGTGCCTGGCGCTGGGGGTGGTTTTCAGAATCCGGTATGAGCTGGATGCGGAGATGCAGCGCCATGCGCCGCGGACCCGGAAGCGGAGAGCATCGTCATGAGCGTGGCCGATGGAAGGGTTCTGATCATGGCAGGTGGAACCGGTGGCCATATTTTTCCTGGCCTGGCACTCGCCGAGGAGCTACGCCAGCGCGGAATCGGCGTCCACTGGCTGGGTGCGCTGGGCGCGATGGAGTGCCGCCAGGTGCCCGCGCGGGGCATAGGCATCGACACGGTCAGGATACGAGGCCTGCGGGGTAATGGCCTGGTGGGCTGGCTGTTGCTGCCGTTTCGGCTGATGCGGGCCGTGATGGATGCCGTGCGCAGTTTCAGGCAACGCAGGCCGGACTGCGCCGTCAGTTTCGGCGGATACGCGGCGGGCCCCGGTGGGCTGGCCGCGCGCATGCTCGGCGTGCCGCTGATCGTGCATGAGCAAAACCGGGTGCCCGGAATGACCAATCGCTTCCTGGCGAGAATGGCTTCGGAGGTGTTCCAGGCTTTTGAGGGAACTTTTCCTGATGCATCCGGGGCGCTGACCTGTGGGAATCCGGTTCGTCCTGAGTTGGCGGAATTCGAGCCGCCAGCGACACGCTTCAAGGATCGTTTTGACCGCCCGCCCAGCTTGCTGGTGACCGGCGGTAGCCAGGGCGCCAGCAGCATCAACCGATGGCTGCCCGGCGCATTGGCCCGGATCGCGCCTGAGCACCGGCCGGTGGTGTTGCACCAGGCAGGCC
>WTJD01000066.1 GCA_011524975.1 Lysobacterales bacterium | reverse complement strand
TATGACGACCTGGTTTCGTTATTCCACGACTGGCGCGCTTTTGAACAGCCGCCATTGCTAAACGGCGCGCCGGACTACACGGCTGAGACCACTGCCCGGCGTCACGGGGAACTGAGGCAATACCAGGACCGCCTGTACGCGATGGAAATCGCTGATTGGCCGGTTGAACAGCAGATCGACTGGCACCTGGTGCGGGCCGAGATGAATGGCATGGATTTCAATATCCGGGTGCTCAAATCCTGGGCGCGTGACCCGGCCTTTTATCAATCCGTCTGGACCTACCAGAGTGACACCCCGGCACATGAGGGCCCCACCCACCATGCCCTGGTGGAGCTCTGGACCTATGATTTTCCGTTGGATGAGGCAGCCGAGGAGAAACTCACTGCTGAGCTGAAAACAATACCTCCGTTACTGGAGCAGGCCCGCGTTAACCTTACCGGCAATGCGCGAGAACTGTGGCTGGCCGGTATCAAGCATATCGATGACCAGGTGCTTGACCTGGAGAATCTCGCCAGCCGTACGGGCGATGCAGGCCCGGCGCTGAGAGATGCCTTGAACGGTGCTTTATCAGCGACAAAGTCTTTCGCGTCCTGGCTGCGCGAACAGGGTGAAACCAAGACCGGACCATCGGGCATCGGCAAGGACAACTACACCTGGTACCTGCAGAACGTGCACCTGGTGCCGCTGACCTGGGAAGACGAGGTGCGCCTGCTCAAGCGTGAGCTGGACCGGGCCCATGCCTCGCTCAAGCTGGAAGAAAACCGTAACCGCAACCTGCCGCCGATGGTGCCAATTGCCAGTGAGGAAGAATATGCCGAGCGGGCGGACGCCGCCGTGAGCCGTTTTGCGGAGTTCCTGGTTGAGCAGGAAGTGCTGCCGCCTTATGACTACATCGAGCCGACGCTGCGCCGCTACATGGGGCAGTTTGTGCCGGCCGAGACGCGCAACTTCTTCTACACGGTGTCCCACCACGAGCCTTTGGCATTGTGGGCGCACTGGTACCACTGGTTCGACCACGCGCACATGCGTGAATTTCCGCATGAGAGCCCCATTCGCCGCGGTGCCTTGCTCTACAACATCTTTGACAGCCGTTCGGAGGGCAACGCCACGGGCTTCGAGGAAATGGTGATGCACGCCGGCCTGTACGATGAATACCCCCGCTCGCGCGAGATCGTATGGATCATGCTGGCGCAGCGCGCGGCCCGCGGCCTGGGCTCGCTGTACGTGCATTCCAATGATTACACCATGCAAGAAGCTCGCGATTTTCACGTGGCCTGGACGCCGCGCGGCTGGATGCGTGAAGACCTCGACCTGCTGGGATTTGAACAACTTCTGTACCTTCGCCAGCCCGGATACGGCACCAGCTACATCACCGGCAAGTACCTGATGGAACGCCTGCTGGCCGAACGCAGCCGCCAGGTGGAAGGCGAATACAAGCTGAAGGACTTCTTCGGCGAGGTGGATCAGGTCGGTGTGATACCCGTGTCACTGATTCGCTGGCAGCTCACCGGCAAGGACGACGAGATTCGGGCCATGACGGAGCATCGGGGTCAGAGTCAAGTGCCAGAGTAAATTCTTGCCATACAGGGTAAAATTTCATGGTGTCTCGACTCTGGCACTTGACTCTGACCCCAACTTGGCCCATGTCTCATTCGATCTGTTGTTTCCGCTGTGGTGCGTCTCTGAGCGCCATGTCCCTGCCCATCGCTCGGCAGGATCTCTGCCCCGAATGCGGGGTGGAGCTGCACGTGTGCAAGATGTGCATCCACTTCGATGCCAACGTGGCGCGCCAATGCCGCGAGGACGATGCCGAGGACGTTACCCAAAAGGAACTGGCCAATTTTTGCGAGTGGTTCGAACCCTCAGAAACCGCTTTCGAATCGGGCCGGAAATCGGAAGCCGACCTGGCGCTGGAAGAACTCGAGGCCATGTTCGCCGGGTTGGGTAAGGACGAGGACCAGGCCTTATAAATCCTGGGGCAATACGATGCCGAGCGCGCGCCGTTCGCTTCTCCAGCGTTCCAGCAGCTCCTGGAACTTTTCCGGCTCCGTTTCCCGCAGATTGTTGGTCTCACCGGGATCGACGGCCAGGTTAAACAGTTCCAGCTTTGACTCATCAAAAGGCGGCTCCAGGCTGGTCAGTTTCCAGTGACCCTGCCGCAGCAGCATCCGGCCCCGATGAGCGTGAACGGTGACATAGTCATCATCGTGGACCGTTTCTGACTTCCCATCCAGAAAAGCGGTCATGCTGCGCCCGCGCATCGGCTCGATGCCCTCGCGCTCGGGGTAATCCGCAGCAGCCAGTTCCATGAAAGTAGGCGCCAGGTCCATCACCGTGAGATAGCTGGAAGAGATTGAACCGGCGCCGCTCACCCCCGGCCCGGCAATGATCATGGGGGCGGTGACGCCGCCCTGGCGGGTGTAGGTCTTGTGGCGCGAGAAGGGCGCCGAGCCGGCCTCCGCCCACTGTGGGCCATAGGACACCCATGAATTTGCGTGGCCCATGTTTTCATAATGGTTGTCGTAGTGTTCGCGCAGGTAATTACGAAAGGCCGGGTATTCTTCACTGTTGTAGAAATCCTCGGCCGCCGCACCATTGTCGGACATGAACACCACCAGGGTGTTTTCATACAGCCCGTTGGCCTTCAGGTAATCCAACAGGCGCCCCACGTGATAATCCAGGTTGGAAACCATGGCGGCATAGAGCTCCATTTTACGGGCCTCACGGCGCTGCTGATCGGCGTTAAGTTCACCCCAGGGCGTGATCGCCGGGTTGCGTGGGGGCAGTTCGGAGGACGCCGGAATAATGCCTGCGGCTTTGATGTTTTTGAAATTCTCTTCCCGCAACTGGTCGTAGCCCTGGCCATAGCGCCCCGCGTAGCGGTCCAGTTCATGCTCCGGCACCTGTAAGGGCCAGTGCGGGGAGGTATAGGCTGCGAAGGCGAAGAATGGGCGTTGGCTATCCTTGTTGCTGTCGATGAACTCAATCAGGCGCCCGGTATACAGGTCGGTGGAATAGCGGCCCGCCGGCCATTCGGCCGCTACACCATCCGCGCGATAGCTGGAGCCCCCCTCGTGAAAGCCGACTGCATCCCAGTGATTGCCGGCGCCGTTGAGCATCACGAAAGACCGCTCAAAACCGGCCGCGCCGGGGCCCTGATCAGGCTCGTAGCCCAGGTGCCATTTGCCCACCATGTAGGTGTGATAGCCGGCTGCCTGCATCAGGGCAGGAAACGGCACAATCCGGTCGGACAGCGCCGCCTCGTAGCCGGGGTAGGGCTGGCCCATGATGCCGCGCACACCCTGGCTGGCCATGCCGGCCACGTGGCTGTTGTTGCCGCTGAGCAGCATCGCTCGGGTGGGCGCGCATTTCACGGCGGTATGGAACTGGCTGAAACGGATGCCGGCTTCCGCCAAGGCGTCGAGATGGGGTGTTGCAATGGAACTGCCGAAGCTGCCCAGGTCGGCATAGCCCAGGTCGTCGGCCACGATCAGCAGGATATTCGGTGGTTCAGTGGTCTGTGGCGTCGTCTCATTCGCCTCATCACCCTGCACCAGCCCAGGCATGACCAGCATGACAAGAAAAAACGTCACCATCTGGCTGAGCCTTAAACGTTTCATCAGGCTTCCTTTCGGCGGATTTCAGGGGTCATCATAACGGACATCGCTCTACGGGTTGTGGCCACGAGTCTCACGGACGACAGGGCTGCGGTGGAACCCAGATCGATGACGAGCGCTACCCGTTTAGTCAATCAGTTGTCGGCGCATAATGGGGCTGGTCAGCATCTGCCAGGTGAACTTCGGCCACATCGACCAGTGACCGGCTGCTTCCTCGACGCCAGCCAGGAGGGCGTCCAGATCGCTTCGCTCGTACAGGGCGCCCGCTAGCATGACGGCGTCCACGCTGCGGACGGCCGCGATATCCTCCAGCGGATTTTCATTCAGCAGCACCAGGTCAGCGCGCGCGCCAACCACGATTTCTCCGGCTTCACCTTCCAGGCCCAGGAAGCGCGCGGGCTCTATTGTGGCTGCACGAAGCGCATCCATCGGCGAAAGGCCGCCCTCGACCAGGTGCTCCAGTTCATCATGCAGACCGCTGCCGGGAAAGGCGTAGCTGTCCGGTGCATCTGTGCCTGCCAGGATTTGTACGCCGGCCGCATGTGCCCGCCCGGTCTGCTCGATGCCAAACCGGTAAAACGCCCGGTAGCTCTCCTGGCCGCCACTGCCTGCGCGCGAGGCCATGCCCGCGGCATCGTCGCGCCAGATCCAGGCCAGCGGACCCGCGATGTATTGGGTTCGCGGGTCGTTCAGGTAGCGCTCATCGGTGGCAAAGGCGTCCAGTTTGCGCGTGGTGTGGGTGGGGGTGAGCGCGGCTCCGGCCTCGCGCATGGCGCTGTGGAGTTCATCGCACAGCGCCGGATCGTGCTCGGCCTGCATTTTCCGGCGCAACTCATCGGTGTAAACAGCGCGGGGGTTGTCAGACTGCCGTAACTCACTCATGCCGGGATAGCACTCCCAGATAAACAGGAAGGCGTGCTCGATGCTGCGCTGGCCGGCGGCCACCGCCTCCAGGCCACTGACGGCCAGGGGTTTATGCCCGGCCAGGTACATGCCCTCGTTGTGAGCGGCCTCGGCCAGGGCAAAGTAACTTTCTCTTGGTAAGCGTGTGTAGGGCTTAAGGAAATCAATGCCGCGTGACCGGTCCAACTGGACCCTTAACCGGGCTCCGGCTGCATCGCCGGCGCCCAGGGCAATATCCCGATGGCCGGGTATTTCCTGTCCACCATTGATGGCCAGGCTGGTGACCTGGTCGAAGCGTGGCCCAACCATCTGCTGAGCCTGTACCGCCGAATTCCAGGCCCTTTTCTCCTCGGCGCAGGCAACCCAGGCGTCATCTTCACCCAGGCAGCCGCCCATATCGCGAACCGCGGTAACGCCTGCCGCAATGAACAGGGGATGAGTTAACACCGGCGACAGCTTGATGCTGTGTACGTGCATATCGAACAGGCCGGGCACGAGGTAACGGCCCTGGCCGGCAACGATCCTGGCATCGGGCGCTTGCAGGTCTTCACCCATGGCCTCGATCACGCCCTGCTCAATCAACACATCCTGCCCGGGCAGCAGGACACCATCCCGCACATCGACCAGCGTGATGTCTTCGATCAGCAGGGGGCCACTCACTGGTTGGGTTTGCGGCAAGGGGAAGTCCTTCAGGACACCCGCAGTGAATACGAGGACGGCCAACACAAAGAGACCGACCAGAAGTTTGAGGGTAAGAATGAGCGTGCGATTCATCGAATTACTGGCTGCCCGCAGGCGTATCAATCAGGCGTGAAATTTTTGAAGGTGCACCTGGCTTTCGAGTGCGGCCAGGCGATCATGAATTTCGGGCAACAGCGTCATTCCAATTTCGTAGTTGACCAGCCGGTTGACCAGGTAGAACACGTACATGGTGGTCAGCCAACGGGTGAAATCCTCCCGCGAGCCCAGGTGCCTGCGCATGTGCACCATGATCCAGGAAAAATGCTCCCAGGTATCGAAGCACGAGGCGCAATCGCGCTCGGTGCCGGTGCAGCAGCGACGCGTGGTCGAAAAATCAGCATTGTAGGCGCGAAAATGCGGATTGCTGGGAGCGCCTGTTTCCAGCCGCTGCAGGTTGCCGGCATGGTTGTTCGACAGATTGGTGCATACGTCAAAACCCCAGTGCTGCTCGAACAGCCGCCCTGATGTCACCACGTCATTGAAATAGCGGGTGGTGAAAATCCACTCAGGGTGTCGCTCGATCATGCGGTCGATTTCATCGCGCACCCGGTCGAAGCCCTGGCGGTACCCCAGCAGGCCGCCGCGTTCTTCGATATCGCTGTAGTAATTGAACAGCACCGGCTGTCCGAGCGACACGCATTGCTCCACCACCGATTCGATCTCGTGCGCACAGCCTGGCGCGACGGTGTAGTACCAGAATGCGCGCGGGTCGTTCCGGTAATTTTCCTGAGCCTGGGTGAAGAAGTCCTTGCTGCCGTCACCGCGCAGCCGCGAATCGGTGTCGTGATCGCCCCAGACCGCCACGCCGATGGGCAGGGTCTCCAGGCCCGCTTGGGGGATGGTAATCAGCCCGTTGCTGGCGACGTTGACACGGAAATTCGCGTGCAGCTTACGCAGGCGATCCGGCACCAGCCCGGGCTCGCCGCCCACGATGGTGACGAAATTGGTGCCGCGGTCCAGTTCGCGGGTGATGAAATCATCGAATGCCTCTTCGTCGCCCTGTTTGCCGGCCCGCTCCATGCCCTCGGAAAAAAAATAGCAGCCCGTGCAGCGCAGGTTGCACTTGTGCGTGATGTCGACAGAAATCGAGCGAATCGGACCTGAGTCGCGGACTTCCTCGTAAAGTGACTTCAGAAAAGGGTCTTTGAGGTAGCTTTTGAGGCCCGGCATGGTCCCGTCGGTGACAGAGGTTGAGGCGCCAGTTTACCGAAAGGGTGAGGCGGCGTCAGAGCCCAGGTGATCGATAGGGCCATGAGGGCAATGGCCCCATGAAATCAGGGCGAAAACCGCCGGGGTTTTTCACCCTGATTTCCCCGATGGGTTTCGGAGTGCCAGGTTGGGCAGATTCGCCTCAATGGTGGCCGGCTTGCTCGGCCGCATGGTGTGCGTCCATCTCTGCCCGATCAATGCACCCGTCTCCATTGAGATCCATTTCCTCGAAGGTCGCGTGCCTTTTTTTGCCGTCGTGCTTGCCGCCGTGCTGCTCGCCGTGCATGGCTCTCATGTGCATTTCGTGTCCTGAGCTGAATTCATCCGCGCTCAGTTGACCGTCGCCGTTGGTGTCAAAGTCGGCAAAAGTGGGTGCGTTGGCCATGCCTTTCATCGGGTGCCCTTTCTCGGCCATCATGGCGTGGCGTTCATCGCGGCCGGTATTGAATTCATCTTCAGACAGGAAGCCGTCTCCATTGCCGTCGAATTCTTCCAGCGTAGGTGGCCCGTCGCCGTGGTGAGCGGCCTCTGCCAATAAGGGGGTGGCGAGCATTGCGACGATGACAGCGGCCAGCAGGATGGCTTCAAACGCGAGTTTGGCGGGTGATTTCATGATTTGGTTTCCCAGCGAGTTAAGATCGACATACTGACAGAAAATGGCCCTAACCGCGTGATCTGGCGCAGCTAGGCGCGGCTTTTGGCGTCCCGGTAGCGAAAGCTGTAAAGCAGCACAGGGATAACCACCAAAGTCAGCAAAGTAGAGACCAGGATACCGGATATCAGCGATATCGCCAGTCCGTTGAAGATCGGGTCATCAAGGATGAAAAAGGCTCCGAGCATGGC
>WTJD01000005.1:11057-22725 GCA_011524975.1 Lysobacterales bacterium | reverse complement strand
GGATATAGGTGGAAACGGCCGAGGCCAGCATGATGCCGGGGAGGTCGTTGTTGGGGAATACCAGGGGTCGCTCAAAGGCCCCCTGGGCCAGCACCACCTGTTCAGCACGCACTCGCCACAGCCGCTGGGCGACTGCGGCATCGGTCGTGTCGTGCTCCACCAGGCTCAGAAAGTTGTGGTCGAAATAGCCAAAGGCGTTGCAGTGGGTGAGCACCCGAACGCGGGGCTGGTCCCGGAGCCAGCCGGCCTGCGCGGTGAGCCATTCTTCGGCCGGTGTTGCGTCGATGTCGCCTCCCAAGCCCAGTAGCGATCCGCCCAGTTCAGGCTGCTCATCCACCAGCATTACCCGGGCACCGGCCCGGGCAGCCGCGCCGGCGGCGCTGAGCCCCGCCGGACCCGCGCCCACCACCAGCACATCGCAATGCGCGTGGCGCGACTCGTAACGGTCGGGGTCACTGCCGGTGGGCGCCCGCCCCAGCCCGGCCGCGCGGCGGATGAAACGCTCACTGCGGTGCCAGGTGGCGGCGGATGACATGAAGGTCTTGTAGTAAAAACCGGCCGCCAGCAACCCGCCCAGGCGGTCGTTGATGCGGCCGAGGTCGAAGCGCAGGCTGGGCCAGCCGCGCACGCTGCGTGCCTCGAGGCCGGCGCGCAGCGAAAGTTGCGTGGCTCTCAGGTTGGGCTCGGCCTCTGCTCCCTGGCCAACTTGCATGATTGCGTTGGGCTCCTCGGCGCCGGCCGCCATGATTCCACGCGGCCGGTGGTATTTGAAGCTGCGCCCCACCACGCGACAGCCGTTGGCCAGCAACGCGGAGGCCAGGGTGTCGCCCGCGAAACCCTTGAGCGGACGTCCGTTGAAGCTGAATTCGAGCGGTTCATCCCGGCGGATGCGGCCGCCGCTGCTCAGGCGAAAAGGCTGGCTCACGAGTCCTGCTCCTGTCCGCCCATGGGAAAGGTGGCCTGGATCTCATAGCTGACGGTGTCACGTTCGGCGACAAACCAGCGACGACAGCCATGCTGGTGGTTCCAGATTTCACGGTTGTGACCTTTCCGGTTGCTGCGCATGAACAGGTAGTCCGCCCATTGGGTGTCATCAAGGGCATCCGGATCCTCGGGTCGCGCAATATCCGCCTCGCCACCGTACGAAAACTCGCTCTCGTCTCTTCGGCCGCACCAGGGACATTGAATCAGCAGCATGATCGACTCCTCAATGCGCGACGGCGGCGGCGCCGTGTTCGTCGATCAGGGCGCCGGTGGTGAAGCGTTCCAGGCCAAACGGGGCGTTGAGTTCGTGCGGATCGTCATGAGCCATGGTGTGGGCCAGTACCCAGCCTGAGCCGGGCGTTGCCTTGAATCCGCCGGTGCCCCAGCCACAGTTCAGGTACAGGCCCTCGACGGGCGTCTTGCCAATAATGGGGCAGGCATCGGGTGACACGTCGACGATCCCGCCCCACAGACGCAGCATGCGGACCCGGCTGAAGCAGGGGAACAGTTCGACCATGGCCTGCATGGCGTGTTCGATGGTGTGGAAGCTGCCGCGCTGCCCATAACCGTTGTAGGCATCGATGCCGGCGCCAATGACCAGTTCACCCTTGTCCGACTGGCTGGCGTATCCATGGACGGCGTTGGACATGACCACGGTGTCCAGCAGGGGACGCAGCGGCTCTGACACAAACGCCTGCAGTGGGTGGCTCTCCAGCGGCAGACGCAGCCCCGCCATGTCCGCGACCACGCTGGCGTGTCCGGCCACGACCAGCCCCACCCGTCCGGTCGCGATGGGCCCGCGGCTGGTTTGCAAGCCGGTGACGCGCCCGCCCTGGCAATCGATGCCCTGGACTTCGCACTGCTCGATGATGTCCACGCCGAGCGCGTCGGCCGCTCTGGCGAAGGCCCAGGCGACCGCGTCGTGACGCGCGACGCCCGCGCGGCGCTGCAGTGAGGCCCCCAGGATCGGATAGCGCGCCTCTCGGCTGGTGTTGATGATGGGGATAGCCGCCTTGATCTGTTCCGGTGACACCACCTCCGCGTCGATGCCGTTGAGGCGGTTGGCCGCCACGCGGCGCTCGATATCCCGCATGTCCTGCAGGGTATGTCCGAGGTTATAAACGCCCCGCTGGCTGAACATGATGTTGTAGTTGAGTTCCTGGCTCAAAGTCTCCCACAGCTGCAGCGATTTCTCATACAGCAGCGATGCTTCGGTCCACAGGTAATTGGAACGCACAATCGTGGTGTTTCGCGCGGTGTTGCCCCCTCCGATCCAGCCTTTTTCCAGCACCGCGATACGCCGCATACCGTGCTGGCTGGCAAGATAATAGGCCGTCGCCAGGCCGTGACCGCCGCCCCCGACCACGACCGCGTCGTATTGCCTGGCCGGCTCCGGCCGCCGCCAGGCGCGTGGCCATTTGCGATTGCTCTCGAGCGCGTGCCTGATCAGCTTGAGCGCGGAATATTTTTCCAACCGTCTCTCCTGGTCTATCTGCGGAGGCAGCCGTGGCGCCTCGGCCTGATTTCATGGTCGCCTGGCAACGGGCGCTCAGTCGTTCGCTCCGTTCACATCCCGCAGCCGCTCGTTACGAGGGTCGAATGGGCTTTCCGGGATAATGGTCGCGGCGTAGCGTTTGCCCAGGATCTCGATGTCCACGGTGTTGCCGTCCCCGGCCAGTTCCGGTGTGACCATGCCCAGCGCCAGCGACTGGTCGACGCGAAATCCGTAGTTGCCTCCGGTTGCGCGTCCGACCACTTCATCCCCTTTATACAAGGCATTGTTGCCCAGGGCATCGGTGTCCTCGACACCCTCCACCTGCAGCGTGACCAGACGACATTGGGGACCGTTTTTCTGCCGCTCGAGCAGGGCCTCGCGGCCGATGAAATCGCCCTTGTCGGGCTTGATGAACCGGTCCATGGCCGACTCAAAGGCTGAGTATTCGATCGACATTTCCGTCCCTACCATCCGGTAGGATTTCTCCAGCCGCATGGAGTCCATGGCCCGGATGCCGAACGGCTTGAGCCCCAGGTCGGCGCCATGCGCGAACAGCGTGTCGAAGATGTGGTTTTGGTATTCGATCGGATGGTGCAGTTCCCAGCCCAGTTCGCCCACGTAATTCACGCGCATCGCGTTCACGGGCGCCATGCCCACCACGATGTTTTGCGCGCTGAGCCAGGGGAAAGCCTCGTTGGAAAGATCGGCCGATGTGACCCGCTCAAGCAGCTGTCTGGCTTTCGGGCCCGCGATCACCAGCACGCCGGTCGCGCCTGTCAGCGGCGTCATCTGAACCGACCCGTCGCGCGGCATATAGCGGCGTATATAATCATGATCCAGGCGCTGCAGCGCGCCGGCCGAAACCAGGTAGAACGCGTCCTCCGATTCCCGCAGAATGGTGAACTCCGAGTGGATGCCGCCGTTGCCGTTCAGCGCGTGACACAGCGAGATGCCCCCTTGTCGGCGGGGCAGCGAATTGGCCACCAGGCCATCCAGGAATGCCTCCGCGCCCTTGCCGGCAATGCGGCATTTGGCAAAGGCCGTCATGTCGAGCAATCCGACGTTGGCCGTGGTGTTGGCCACTTCCTTGCGGACGGCCTCGAACCAGCCCGAGCGGCGGAATGACCAGTCATCCTCCTGGGCCATCCCATCGGTGGCGAAAAAGTTGGCCCGCTCCCAGCCGAATTTCTGTCCGAATACCGCGCCCATGTCCCGCAGGCGTTCATAGCAAGGCGCGGTGCGCAAGGGCCGGCCCGCGGGCCGCTCCTCGTCGGGGTAGTGAATCGTGAAGACGTTGGCGTAGGCCTCTTCGTTCTTCTCGATCAGGTAGCCGCGGGTTGCGTAGTCGCCGAAGCGGCGGGGGTCGACACCCAGCATGTCGATGGTGGGCTCGCCCTCCACGATCCATTCCGCCAATTGCCAGCCCGCGCCGCCGGCCGCGGTGATACCAAAGCTGTGCCCTTCGTTCAGCCAGAAGTTATCGACACCCCAGGCAGGGCCCACAATGGGCCCGCCGTCCGGCGTGTAGGCAATGGCGCCATTGTAGGCCTGTTTGAGGCCGACCTCTCCGAACGCCGGCACACGCGCCATGGCGGCCTCAATATGCGGCTCCAGCCGTTCGATGTCTTCCTGGAAGAGTTCGTATTCCGCGTCAGGGTCCGGGCCGTCGATATAGCAGGCCGGAGCGCCCTTTTCATAGGGGCCAAGGATGAAACCGCTGTTTTCCTCACGCAGGTACCACGAACCATCGGACTCCCGCAGCACGGGCATCTCAGGCTCTCCGCGCTCGCGACGGGCCACCAGTTCGGGGTGTGGCTCCATGACCAGGAACTGATGCTCCACCGGGATCACGGGCACATCCAGGCCGATCATGGCCCCCGTCTGGCGGGCATAGTTGCCGCTGGCGGAGATCACGTGATCGCAGGTGATGTCGCCTTTGTCGGTGTGCACCACCCAGGCGCCGGATGTCGCCTGCTCGATCGCCATCACACGGGTCTGGCGGTGAATCTGCGCGCCGCGGTCCCGGGCCCCGCGAGCCAGTGCCTGGGTCAGGTCAGCCGGCTGAATATAACCGTCGTCGGGGTGGTAAATGGCGCCTACCAGGTCGTCGGTCCGGCACATTGGCCAGAGTTTTCCTACCTCGTCCGGTGTCAGGAACTGTACGTCCACGCCGATGGTTCGTGCGGTGGCCGCGTACTGGTGATATTCATCCATGCGCTCATCGTTCATGGCCAGCCGCAGATTGCCCACCTGCCGAAAGCCGACGTGCTGGCCGGTTTCCTGCTCCAGCTGGCTGTAAAGCTCGACCGAGTACTTGTGAATCTGTCCAACGCTGTAGCTCATGTTGAACAGCGGCAACAGACCCGCTGCATGCCAGGTCGAACCACTGGTCAGCTCTGCTTTTTCCAGCAGGATGCAGTCTTCTCCCCAGCCCTTGCGCGCGAGGTGATACAGCGAACTGACGCCGACGACGCCGCCGCCAATGACGACGACTTTTGCTCTGTCTTTCATAAATGCCTGCCTGATCTCCTGCGCCGGTCTAGGCGCCGTTCGCGTCGATTTCCGCTTTGCGCCGAGCCATGAAGTCGATCATGGCTTCATCGATGGCGGGATCCAGCGGAGGTGGCTCGTAGCTGTCCAGCAGGCTTTTACAGCGCTCGATGGCGCGCTCGGCGCAATCCTTTTCGCCTTCGGCCTGCCATTGCTCAAAGCTGTTGTTATCGGCCAGATCGCTCCGGTAGAACGCGCTTTCAAAGTTGGCCAGGGTGTGTGCCGAGCCGAGGAAATGAGCGCCGGGCCCGACTTCACGAAATGCGTCCAAGGCCTGCGCGTTATCACTGGTATCAACCCCGCTGAGCAGCACGCTGAGCATGCCCAGCTGGTCCGCGTCCATGATGAATTTATCGTAGCCCATGCACAGGCCGCCCTCCAGCCAGCCCGCCGCGTGCAGCATGAAATTCACGCCGGCCATGGCGGAAACCTGCAGCGTGTTGGCGGCCTCGTACGCTGCCTGGGCGTCGGCGATCTTGGAGCTGCACAAGCCGCCGCCGCTGCGGAAGGGCACACCCAGGCGCCGCGCCAGCTGCCCGCCGGCCAGCAACATCAGGTTGGGCTCAGGCGTGCCAAAGGTGGGCGCGCCGGACTGCATGGACACGGCGCTGGCAAACATGCCGAAAATCACCGGCGCACCGGGCCTGACGAGTTGCACGTAGGTCATACCGGCGAGCGCTTCGGCCAGGATCTGAGTCAGGGTGCCCATGACGGTTACCGGTGACATGGCGCCTGCCAGCACGAAGGGCGAGATGATGGTGGCCTGGTTGTTTTCCGCATAAACGCGAGCCGCGCCCATCATCACCTGATCGAAGACCAGGGGTGAATTGAAGTTGATCAGGCTGGTCAGCACGGTGTTGGACTGGAGGAATTCCGCGCCGAAGACCTGTTCCATCATGGCGACACTATCGGCGGCACGGGAAGGTGCGGTGACCGAGCCCATCAGCGGCTTGTCGCTGTACTTGATGTGCGCGTAAAGCATATCCAGGTGACGCTCTTCCACCGGGATGTCCACGGGTTCGCAAACCGTGCCTCCGGAATGGTGCAGGCTGGGCAGAAGATAGGCCAGTTTTACAAAGTTCTGGAAATCCTCGAGGGTGGCATAGCGCCGCTCGCCATCGAGGGCACGCACGAAGGGGGGGCCATAGGCGGGCACGAACACAGTTCGGTCGCCGCCTATGGTGACGGACCGCTCCGGATTGCGCGCGTGCTGGACGAATTCTGCCGGCGCCGTTGCCTGCACCAGCTCGCGACACAAGCCCGCGGGAAACCTCACACGCTCGCCGTCCACCTTAGCGCCGGCGGCGCTCAATAACTCCAGCGCCTCGGGATTGCCATTGAAATCCACGCCGATTTCCTCCAGCAGCAGATCGGCATTGTGTTCGATCAGCGCCAGCGTCTCATCAGGCAGTAAATCGTAGTAAGGGATATTTCGATCGATGCCCGGACGAGCGGTCGACTGGTTGCTTGACCTTGCTTCGATTCGCGCCCGTCGTCCGCCGCCTGAGCGCCCCTTGCGTCTCGTGCTTGCACCCATGGCTGTTTCCTCTTTCATGGATGCTGTTTCTATACCACGGCACCGCGGTATTTGACCATGAATTTCTTTATGAATACTGCTATAAATACACTGTGCTAATTAATTTATTTCTGAATTTTATTTGTTTAATGGTCAAATCGAGACAATACTTATACTTATAAGTGGGCGCCCGGTTAGCGGGCACTGTCATCCCGTGAGCAGTGTGACTGCGTGGAATGGGCTGGCAATAACCACTTGGTAGGATTGATTCCGTCACATTAAAACAGGGGAGATATTCATGGCATCAGTTAATCTCAGGCGAGCGATCACCTGCGCGTTGTATTCGGGGGCTGTCGCCACGCCCGCGATGGCGCAGGAGGTCTTGGAAGAGTTGGTCGTTACCGCGACCAAGCGCGCAGAAAGTATGCAGGACATCCCGATCGCGGTGCAGGCGATGGGCGCGGAGCAGCTGGAAGATGAGAACATCCAGACCTTCGCGGACTACGTGAAATACCTCCCGAGCGTCAACTTCGGCGGACGCGGCCCGGGCCAGAATGAAATCTACATTCGCGGCGCGGCGGTCGATGCGATCAACATCACGGTGGCAGAGTCCCAGGGCTCAGCGCCCAACGTGGCCCTGTATCTTGACGAGCAGCCGATCACGGCCGGCGGTCGCAACCTGGATGTCTTCGTCACTGATATGGAGCGAATCGAGGTGCTGCCCGGTCCGCAGGGCACGCTCTACGGCGCCAGTTCCATGGCCGGCACCGTGCGCCTGATCACCAACAAGCCCGTTCTGGACGAGTTCCAGACCCGTTTCGCGGGCAGCTACTCGCAGACCCATAAGGGTACTGATTCGCACACCCTCGAAGCCATGATCAATATCCCGATCATCTCCGACAAGCTGGCCTTCCGCGCGGCTTTGTACAACGATCACCAGGGCGGTTACATCGATAACGTGGAAGGCACCTTCCAGGCCAACCCGGCCATCAACCCGACGTTCCCCGGGGACAGTGTTTACTATCCGGAGGGCACCGTTTTTGCCAACGGGACGGTGGTGGGCGCCGGTGGTGTGAACATCCCGGTGGTCAAGGAAGTGGCCAATAACTCGACCATGGTCAAGGATGACATCAATACCGCGGACTATGGTGGTATCCGGATGGGCCTGAAGTGGGCCATCAATGACAACTGGACGGCCCTGCTGCAGCACACCTCGCAGAAGCTCGAATCCGAGGGTGTCTTTGACTACGATCCTGACGTGGGGGATCTGAAGGTCGAGCGTTTCAAGCCCGACACGCTGAGAGACGAGTTCAAACAAACGGCGTGGACCTTCGACGGCCGCATCGGCGCGCTGGATTTCGTCTACACCGGTGCGTTCCTCGACCGTGACGTGGATGCCAGTATCGATTACACCGGCTACACCAACATCGGTAAATTCATTGCCGGTTACCAGTGCGAGTATCTCGTGGGCAGTTACTACAACGGTGTCGGCAGCGACGCTTCGACGACGTACACCTGGGATCCCACCATCGGTGGCGATCCGGGCGTGATCGAGTGCGGTGACCCCTCCAATGCAGCACGCATGCAAAACGAGGTGACCCGTTGGACGCATGAGATACGCATCAGCAGCGACTTCGATTCGCCGGTGAATTTCACGGCGGGCTTTTTCTATGAGGATTTCGAAATCAAGCACATTGGCGACTTCAATTACCAGGCGCCGATCAACGCGGGATGGGCGCCCATCGACATCAATTCGGCGCCGAGGTTTGATGACTCTCCGGCCAATGCGCGCGGCGTGACCAATGCCGCCACGCAGTTCCGCAATGACAACTTGCGCACAGAAGAGCAAATGGCCCTGTTTGGTGAAGTTCGCTGGGACATCACCGATCGCCTGACCGCTGCGGTCGGCGCGCGTTACTACAACCTGGATTACACCTTCCTGGGTTATGGCGCCTGGCGTTACGGCAACCGGCCGCTGTTCGTGGACGACTCTGATCCCACCAACGACATTCGTCCGAATGTGACCGGTGGCCGGAGCTACGGGACGACCTTTGAAGGCCTCAACCCGATCGAGATCGATGATACGATTCTCAAATTCACCCTGTCCTACGCGGCGACGGATAACCTGTTGCTGTACGGTACCTGGTCCGAGGGCTATCGCCCGCCTGGATTCAACCGGGCCGCGGGCGCAAAGGCCACCTGGGACCCCAACCGCGTCAACATTCGGGACGATGGAACCGATTGCGGGGTAGATCTCGCGATCAACTCGAACCCGCTGACGGGTTTCCCGGGTTACTGTCTGCCATATATCTTCGAGTCGGATACGCTGGACAATCTCGAATTCGGCTGGAAATCGACGTTGGCCGGCGGAACCGTGCAGTTCAACGGCTCTGTGTACTTCATGGACTGGGAGAACATCCAGGTCAGCCAGTTTGACTCGCAGAACATCTCGATCCTGACGGTGGTGGACAACGGCGGTAATGCCGAGATCTTCGGTGTTGAGGCCGACCTCGTATGGGCGGTGACCGACCGATTGACTCTGTTCGCCGCAGGATCTTATAACGACACTGAGCTGGTCTATGTGGACCCGGCCTTCGATATCGTCGTGGCCGACGCGGGTACACCATTACCGTTGACGCCCAAGGAGCAATTCACCACCCGGTTGCGTTACGACTTCGTTTTCGCGGGCGGTCTGGATGCCTATTGGCAGGTGGCGGTGAAGTACGCGGGTGAGTCCATCAACTCACTGGTGGATACACCGGAAGAGCCCAACACGACCCAAGATGCCTACACCATCCTTGACGCGGCCATCGGCCTGATGAACCTCGAAAGCGGATGGCGGGCGGAGCTGTTTGGAACGAACCTGACGGACGAGCGTGCACAGCTGCACATCAACCGGCAGGACTTCTTCGAACGCACCACCACCAACCGGCCGAGAACACTGGGTATCAGATTCAGCTACGAATACTGAGCCTCAGCGGGTGTGAAAGAAGCGAAGGCGGGCCGATGCCCGCCTTCGTTTTTCTTACCCCCTCACCGTCGTGACCGGGCGTACGATGATCGTGTTGGGGTTATCATGAAAGCCGCTGTTGGCAGCAGGTAAAGCCGGACACGACCTAAGGCATGACAGACACATCCACCATCGAGCAGACCCCCGAATCGCGCGCCCCGGCCTTGCTGGCCGAGGCAAAAGGGCTGTTACAGCAGGAGCAGTTCGCGCAAGCGGAACAGCGCGTGAACGAGGCGATCTCGCTTGAACCTGAAAACGACGAGGCGCTTTATCTGCTGGCGGTAGTTCAGCGTTACGCGGGCCGTCCATCCGACGCCCTGGATGCGTTGGCACGCCTTCAGCAGCTGCGGCCGGACTATGGCCGGGCTTTCCAGGAGGAGGGCCATTGCCGGCTGGCCCTGGATCAGCCGGACGCCGCGCTGGCCGCTTTCCGCCACGCCGTCGGGTTGAACAATTCGCTGTTGGCCAGTTGGCGCGCGCTGGCCGCCTTGCTGCAGCCGCATGACACCGCCGCCGCCCAGGATGCCGCCACGCGGTATCAGCGGCTGCACGCTTTGCCGCGCGAGTTGCTGTCGGTCAGAAACATGATGGCCGAAGGCCGGCATTACCGGGCCGAGCAGCTGTGCCGTGCGTTTCTGAAACAGAATCCAAGCCATGTCGAGGCCATGAGGCTGTTGGCGGACATGGGTATTCGAGCGGGCGTGCTGGATGACGCGGAGTTCATCCTCGAAAGCGCGCTCGAGTTCGAGCCGGACAACCGGTTCGCCCGCCATGACTATGTCAGGGTGCTGTATCTGCGTCAGAAATACGCCGAGTCTCTGCGGCAGGCGAAGCGACTGCTGGAGGAAGATCCGGACAATGACGAATACCGGGTCAGCTATGCCAACCAGTGTGTCGCCGTGGGCGATTACGACACCGCCCTGCAGATATACGATGAGGTGATCGAACGGGTACAGGACCGGCACCTGCTGCAGCTGCTGCGCGGCCACGCCCTGAAGACCATCGGCGACGCGGCGCCTGCCATCGAAGCCTACCGGATGGCGTACGCTGCCAGACCCGATTTCGGTGACGCCTACTGGAGCCTGGCCAACCTGAAGACCTATCGGTTTACTCCGGCGGAAGAGCGGCAAATGATCGAGGCGGAGGGCGCTTCGCCCACCCCTCTGGAGGACCGCATTCACCTGTGTTTCGCGCTCGGGAAACATTTCGAAGACCAGGAAGATTTTGCCACGTCCATGGAGTACTACACCCGTGGCAATGCGCTCAAGAAAGACCAGCTGCGTTACGACAGCCGGCGCATGACGGAACATTTCGACCGGCAGATCAAAGACTGCAACTCGTCCATGGTGGCCGAGCGACAAGGGTTCGGGTGCACCGCGGATGACCCGATTTTCATTGTGGGCCTGCCGCGGGCCGGGTCCACGCTGCTGGAACAGATCCTGGCTTCACACTCGCAGGTCGATGGCACCTTTGAATTGCCCAATATCCCCGCCCTGGCATTTCGCCTGGCCGGGCGGCGCAAAGTCGATGATGAGCCTCGTTACCCGGCCGTGCTTGCAGAGATGAGCGCGGAGCAGGCCGCGCAGTTCGGCCAGGCTTATCTCGATGACACGCGCATTCATCGCGGTAACGCGCCCCGGTTTATCGACAAGATGCCCAACAATTTCAGGCACATCGGCCTGATTCACCTGATCCTGCCGAATGCCCGCATCATCGACGCGCGGCGCGAGGCCATGGCCTGTTGTTTCAGCGGCTTCAAGCAGCTGTTCTCCAGCGGCCAGGAATTCACCTACGGCTTGCATGAAATCGGCCAGTACTACCAGGATTACGTGCGGCTGATGGACCACTGGAACCGGGTTTTGCCCGGCAAGATCCTGCGCGTGAATTACGAAGAAACGGTCGCGGACCTGGAGACCCAGGTGCGCCGGGTACTGGCGTTTTGCGACCTCCCGTTCGAGCAGGCCTGTCTGGATTTTCATCAAACCCGGCGCTCGGTCAGAACGGCGAGTTCCGAGCAGGTCAGGCAGCCAATCTTCACCAGCGGGCTGGAATACTGGAAGGCATTCGACCCCTGGCTGGATCCCCTGCGGGAAGCGCTGGGGCCAGAGTTGGG
>WTJD01000005.1:0-10957 GCA_011524975.1 Lysobacterales bacterium | reverse complement strand
TGGGGCCAGAGTTGGGACCAGGGCGGCCCACAGCGTCGTGATCCCTGCCGGAGTTTCAGATCTCGTCCAGCCACCCCCGATCGAGGTATCCCATGACAGATAAAACGACCCCCATGTTCCCCTCTGACATCGAGGCACTGGCGGCGGCCTGCCTGGCGGCCAATGGCTGTGATGACAGCAATGCCGAAGCCGTTGCCCGTGTGATCGCCGCCGCTGAACGGGATGGCTGTCACGCCCATGGACTGATGCGGCTGCCGGGCTACGTGGCCTCGCTGCGCAGCGGTAAAGTCAACGGTCATGCGCGGCCGGTTGTGGAGCGCCTCGCCGGGGCAGCGCTGCGGGTGGATGGCGACCGCGGCTATGCGCCCCTGGCCCTGGAAATCGGCACTAAGTCACTGGGTGAGGCGGCCAAAGAGACGGGTGTGGCGGTCATGGGGCTGGTCAATACCCATCACTTCGCCGCCTTGTGGTACGAAATCGAGCTTCTCGTGAAGCAGGGCCTGGTGGCCATGGCGTGCACGTCCTACAAGCCTGCCGTGCTGCCCGCGGGCGGAACCCAGGCGCTGTATGGCACCAATCCATTGGCTTTCGGCTGGCCACGCCCAGGCGGCGAACCGGTCGTCGTTGATCAGGCCTCGGCGGTCATGGCACGCGGCGAAGTCATGCTGGCCGCGCGCGAGGGCCATGCTCTGCCCGAGGGTGTGGGCGTTGATGCCCAGGGCCAGCCCACCACGGATCCGGACGCGGTGCTGAAAGGCGCGTTGCTGGCCTTCGGTGGATACAAGGGCTCTTCCATTGCCATGATGGTGGAGTTGCTGGCCGGTGCGCTGATCGGTGAATGCTTCAGTTTCGAGGCGGCGCAGAGAGACAATGATGACGGCGGCCCGCCGCTGGGTGGTGAGTTTATGCTCGCGATCGACCCCTCACGGCTGGGCGATGAGGCCGGCTGGCAACGTCATGCCGAGGGCCTTTTCGGGCAAATCAGCGCCCAGGAAGGCACCCGCCTGCCGGGCGCCCGACGCTACCGCAATCGAGCCGCGGCCATGCGGGACGGCGTGGCTGTGAGTGACGAACAGATCGCGAAGATACGCGAGCTGACGGGCTGACCCGGGTGCGCATTACCCTGGAACACCTGCGGGCGTTTGTCACGGTTGCGGACCTGCACAGTTTCAAGCTCGCGGCGAAGAGTCTCTCGAGAACCCAGCCGGCGATCACCTTCGCGATCAAGAAGCTGGAGGATTCGATCGGGTTTCGCCTGTTTCAGAGAACCACGCGAAAAATGCGGCTGACCGCGGAGGGTGAGCGATTTCTGCCCATCGCCAGGCGCCTGATCCGGGATTTCGACATGGCCCTGGAAGACCTCAGCGCGTTGGCGGAGGGGCGCACCGGGCATATCAGCATCGCGTCCGTGCCCTCGTTCTCTACCGAATTGATGCCGTCCATCCTGCGCGAGTACTGCGATCAAAACCCCAGCGTGGCCATCCGCGTTTCCGATGGCAACTCATCGGATATCAAGAGCCAACTGCTGCGCAATGAAATCGATCTGGGTTTGGTCAGTTCGCGTCGATTTACGGATCAATTGGTGTTTGAACCCATCCTGCAGGACGAGATCATGATGCTGTGTCATCGTGACCACCCGCTGGCTCAGTCGACGGGCGCCCTGGAATGGCAGCAGTTGGAGCCCTACCCGAAGATCGATGCCGGCTTGCATGGCAGCGGCTCGGCTCGGGACCTGCTGGGCTCAGCGAAGCTCGAGTGCTCCACCACGACCTCGCTGTTCGCGATGTTGAGATTCAACCTCGGCTTGGCGGTGTTGCCCGCGCTGGCGGCGCGCAGCCTGCCGTCGGAACTGATCGCGCGGCCGCTTGAGGGGCCCACGTTGCAGCGGACAATCTACCTCGCGAAGCGGCGCGACTGGACGCTCTCTGCCGCTGCTGAGACCTTTATTGATGACGCATACAAGGTGCTGGAAGGGCAGCGCTCTGAGATAGAAACCCCGCATATTCGCTTGTGTATGGAGTCCATATAAGCGCACTTTATCAATTCATCGTGATATCTGATTTGCATTTGCTGCGCAAATGCGCCAAAAAGGGGTGTTGCAACGCTTGAGGTGAACGCACCATGGTTTCGGAAACCGGGCATTACATCGGTGGTCAGTGGGTTCACTCCGGTCCGCTGTTCCAGAGCGAAAACCCCTCTGACTCCGCCGACCCCATCGGTCACTTCCATGCGGCCGGGGCAGAGCACGTGGAGGCCGCGGTCAGCGCCGCGCGGGGGGCATTCCCGGATTGGTCGCATAGCCCGCTGGAGACCCGACAAAGTATTCTCGATGAGATCGGTGCGGCTTTATGCGCCCGCGCCGATGAGCTCGGTTTGCTGGTGGCCAGGGAGGAGGGTAAGACCCTGGCGGAAGGCAGAGGCGAGGTGTTCCGCGCCGGCCAGTTCTTTCGCTACTACGCCGCCGAGGTGCTGAGGCCCACCGGAGAACTGGTGCCCTCTGTCCGTCCGGGTTTGCAGGTTGAAGTCACCCGTGAACCGGTCGGCGTGGTGGCCATGATCACCCCGTGGAATTTTCCGGTGGCGGTGGCGGCCTGGAAAATTGCGCCGGCGCTGGCCTATGGCAACTGCGTGATTCTGAAGCCCTCTGAAAAAACCCCGGCCGCAGCCTGCGCGCTGGCGGAGATCATCGCCCACAGCGGTTTGCCTGAGGGTGTATTCGGCATGGTCAATGGAGACGGCGCCGGAGCAGGACAGGCCCTGTGCGCCTCGCCCGGCGTTGACGCCGTCAGCTTCACGGGTTCGGTGGCCACCGGCCGCGCGATCGCGCGCACGGCGACCGAGCGCATGGCCAAGGTGCAGCTGGAGATGGGCAGCAAGAACGCCCTGGTCGTGCTGGGTGACGCCGATCTTGATCTGGCCGTTCAGTGCGCCATCAACGGTGCCTATTTCGGCACGGGTCAGAAATGCACGGCCTCGTCCCGGCTGATCATCGAGCGCGCCGTCTATGAGCCATTCCTGGAAAAGTTCATGGCCGAGGCCTCGCAGCTGAGGGTTGGTCACGCGCTCGACCCCGAGACCCAGATTGGTCCGGTGATAGACCTCCAGCAGTTGGAGAAGAACCTGGAATACATCGACATTGGCCGCGCCGAAGGCGCCACGCTGGCGATGGGTGGCGAGCGCCTGGAGCGTCCAACGAGCGGCTATTTCATGCAGCCTGCCTTGTTCACGGGCGGCACCAATGACATGCGGCTGAACCGGGAGGAAGTATTCGGGCCGATCGCCTGCACGCTGGTGGCGGATGACTACGAGCATGCGCTGGCGATGGCCAATGATACCGAGTTCGGATTGACGGCCGGCATCATGACGCGTTCACTCAGTCGCGCGGCGCATTTCAAGCGGCACGCGGAGGCGGGCTGCGTGATGGTCAACCTGCCGACCGCGGGTACGGACTACCACGTTCCCTTCGGCGGCCGTAAGCAGTCAAGTTTCGGTCCGCGCGAGCAAGGCCAGTATGCGAGTGAGTTCTACACCATTTGCAAAACCGCGTACGTCAACGCATGAGCATGGCGCACCCTCTCCTGATCCACTCACGCCGAAAGGGCGGTGCGGCATGATCATCGACGGCCTGCAATACAACAACTGGAATCGGGCGCTGTTTGAGCAGGCCAGGGCCGAAAACCTCACAGCCATCCATGTCACCGTGTCCTACTGGGAGAATGCCGAGGAGACCGAGGCCAATATCCGGCAATGGAACCGGTGGTTCGATGAGCACGATGATCTTATCCTGCCCGTTCTCAACGGGGCGGATCTCGAGCGGGCGGCGAGCAGCCAGCGCACGGGCATTATTCTCGGCTTTCAGAATTGCTCGCCCATCGAGGACGATTACCGTGGTGTTGAGCGCATGCACTCGCTCGGCGCGCGCATCATGCAGCTGAGCTACAACAACCAGAGCCTGCTGGCCACCGGCTGCTATGAAGAACATGATGGCGGAGTCACCCGTTTCGGGCGTGAGGTGATCCGCGAAATGAACCGCCTCGGCATGATCATCGATATGTCACACTCGGCAGAGGAGTCGACGCTGCAGGCCATTAAATACTCGAACCGGCCCATTGTGATCTCACACGCTAATCCCAGCAGCTTTCATTCCGCCCTGCGCAACAAGTCCGACCGGGTCCTCGACGCGCTGGCGGCAGAAGGCGGATTGCTGGGCTGCAGTCTTTACCCGTTCCACCTGCCCGGCGGCGCCGATTGCTCACGGGCGCTTTTCTGCCAGATGCTGTGCCGCCTGGTTGATCGCCTGGGCATCGAACATGTTGGCCTGGGCTCTGACCTTTGCCTGGGCTGGGGCTATGATAAGCTGGCCTGGATGCGCAATGGGCGGTGGGCCAAAACGACCGACCATGGCGAGGACGATTCCGGCACACCGGCCTGGCCGGATCAACCACCCTGGTTTTCGGGGCTGGCCGGTTTTCGCGAGATCGATGAGGGATTGGTGCAGGAAGGTATGAGCCGCGGCGAAATAGACAGGATCATGGGTTTGAACTGGCAGGCGTTCCTGGATGAAGGCCTGGCGCCGGAAGCGGCCTGAGTCGCGTACGCCAGGGAATGTACAGCGCAAAACCCCATGCCGCCGGTCTTTCACTGCGCCCAGAGTCGCTGGTCATGGACCTGGAGCGTTTGGGGCGGCAGTTTCCCACCCGTCTCAGTTTCATGCGCGTGCTGATCCGTACGATGAGCGCGGAGTCGTGGCGCATCGAGCGTGAATTTTTCGAACTCGATGACGATGGCGCGGTCAGCGCCGTCTATCGCATCGAAACCCCCAACCAGGACTACCGCATGGTGCTGTTCGCGCATCACCTGGACCCCGCCGTCCGATCGGACCGGGTGATTGCCGAGCGGTGGGATGTCACCGCGGCGCTGTGTGTCGGGCCGGTCGATGCCCGGCGAAGAAAATTCCTGGCCAGCCAGGTACCTTTGCAAGAAGCGGGCCGGCTGGACAGCGCGTGCCTGGTCATGACCCGTGCCAACCGCAGCAGCCGACAGTTCGATCGCGTTGTGGCATCGCTGGCGCGCGGCGACCAGCCTGGCGCCCATCATCTGGCAGAAGTCGGCTACCTTTACCGGACAACCGCGGTCTACGGCAGCGGTAAGTTCGGTATGTCCGAATGGCGCCAGGTAAGCGCCTGTCATCCTGATCTTGCGCGACCGTTTGCGGCTGAGATGCTGTCCTGTTACCTGCTCAGGCATTTCGGGTTTGACCAGGTGGAGCACCTCGCTCGCCGCGCTGCGCCCGAGACCGCCTGCGCCCTGGACCCGGAAGTCCGACGAAGCCTGGGCATCGGCAATGCCACCGGGCTGGGCATGGCGCCGTTCCTGATCAATCATCCGTTGCTGATCGGGCAGTGGGTGCTGCAGCGGGAGACTGCGCTGGCCCGCATTCTGGAAGACACCGTGCCCAGCGAGGACAAACAGGCTCGGGTCCGCGCCGTGCTGGCCCGGGCGGCGGAACACCTGGACGAGATCGAAATCGCTAACCCGGAGCAAACGGAAAGCAATCGCACGGCGGCCGCTGAGATCCGCGCCATGCTCCACTGGCTGCGCGAGAACGCGAAAGGGCTTGCCTGGTTTGAGGCCATTGAGCACGCCGCCCGGCGAACCGGGCTGGAGGCGCAGCAGGTGCTGGAGTCCGCGCTGCTCGAGGCCTATCCCGAGCGTGTCGATGACCTGGCCGATAACATGGCGGTGGAAGAAGATTTTCAGCTGACGCCCGCCATGCGGGGGTCAGCCCTGCTTGAGCTGATTGAAACCCGTTACGCGTGGGCGCTGGACTACGATTTCGAGACCCCGGAGGCCACGGCGGTATTCTGGTACCAGTCCGCGGAAAAGCTTGAACCCAGGCTGGGCGTGCGCGGAGTGGATCCTGGAGAAGACCGGGAAATGCGATTGGGCCTGGCCAGGGATGTGGTTGCCTGCCGCGAGGCCCTGGTCGAGACCCTGGAAGCGTTTGGCGACGTCACCACCGCTGAATTCGTTTTGCGTTATCCGCAGTGGCGATATCTCGTCCGCCGGATGCAGACCCTGGCCAGTACGGTTTACGGTGAAATACAGGCCAACCTGCTGGATGCAGAGGTTCTGCCGATGCACCTGTTGCGCTGCAAGCTGGCCTTTATGGGTGTGACGAAGTTCGATCCGCGCTCAAAGCTCTGGGTGCGCAATACGATGTTTCAGGGCGCGCCGCTGGCCGATGAATTGAATCCGCATTGCCCGGACGATTGGAGCTTTCCCGTGTTAAGGCTCAAAGGCACAGCGTGAGCGGGCGCCTTGCGTTGCACACCCAATGAACTTCTGGCTTTGCTCAAACGGGCGTTGCGCTCCGTCCCGGGGCAGCGTGTCGATGGGGATGCCATCGCGCGAAACGTGGTTGAGCTCGAATGTCGAGGCCTCCACGGGCTCGCCGCACTGCTGGCGCAGTTCCACGACGACCCGGCGCAGGAGGATCAGCAGGCGATCATCATCGCTGGAGAGGAGCGTGTGCGTGTTGCCGGGGGCAGCCTGCTGCTATGGGCGCCGCAGATTATCGATCATGCCAGGTGCCGGGCAGAACTCGTGGCCCGCGTGACCCTGCACATGGACTCCTCGCGTGACCCATTCGGGCTGTTGCCGGAACTGCTTCGCGCCGAGCGTGACCGTTGGCATGCAGAAATGTCCTGGATGGAACGCGACGGCGGCCGGCGGTGCGTACTGAGGCTGGAGGCTGGCGCCATGGACCCCTGGTATGGCCGCGCTATCGCGGCAGAGGCCCGGCCAGAGACGCCTGGAAGCCTGCTTTCGCTGACGCTGGCAGCCGCAGATGATGGCAAGCGCCAGGCGGAGTCGGCCGGTATCGAATGGTTGGTGACACCCGACGAGTTTGCCAGGCGGCGCGCCGAGGCGCTGGTGCAGGGCCTGGACATCGATGATCATGAATGGCTCAGCCTGGGCCGCCATGCGGACCAGGTGCTCGTGGAGAGCAGTGACCAGTCCAGGCAAGGGGCAGGCGAATGATCCCAGGCCGCGTGAGTCCCGACCCGGGAGGGTTCCAGTGAGCCAGGCCCGAGTCAGTAACACCATCGCCTGGGTGACTTTTGTATTCAGCGGTGGATTTCTCTCGCTGTTCGTCGCGGTGGCCATCCTCGACATTGCATTACTGACGCGGCTGGTCAATGAAGGTTTCGCGTGGTCGATCGCCTGGTTTGGCGCCTACTGGCAGGTGTTGTTACTGGCCACGTTCGTCATTGGCCTGGCCATCGCCCTGTCGCCTTACGGCAAAGCGCGCCTGGGTGATTTGCCCAGGCCCGACAATCATCGCCTGAAGTGGCTGGCGATGATCATGTGCACGCTGCTGGCGGGCGGTGGGGTCTTTTTTGCTGCCGCCGAGCCCATTGCGCATTTCCTTTCACCACCGCCCGTGTACGGGCTGGAGACGCCGAGCGATGCCGCGGTGCATGCCGCGCTGGCGCAGAGCTTCATGCATTGGGGGTTTTTGAGCTGGGCCATACTCGGCAGCCTGACCACCATCATCTTCATGTACCTGCATTATGAAAAAGGTCTGCCCATGAAGCCTCGCAGCCTGCTATACCCCCTGGTGGGCAGGCGGGTGATCGATGGCTGGGTGGGTGACGTAGCGGACGCTGTCTGTATTGTGGCGGTGGTGGCCGGGACGGTTGGGCCCATCGGCTTCCTGGGCGCCCAGGTCAGCTATGGCCTGGCGGACTTGTTCGATGTGCGCGACGCTCTGCCCACCCAACTGCTGATCGTGCTGGGTCTGGTGGTGCTCTACACGCTGTCGACCGTTTCCGGGATCAGGCGCGGCATCCAGCTACTGAGCATTTTCAATGTATCGCTGGCCCTGCTGCTGATGGCATTTATCCTGACCCTGGGGCCGACGCGGTTCCTGTTGGAGAATTACGTGGCCGCCGGCGGCGTTTACCTGGCCAACTTCATCCCCATGGCCGCTTTTCGTGCTGACCAGGAGTGGATGGGGCAGTGGACGCTGTTTTTCTGGGGCTGGTTCCTGGGCTACGGGCCAATGATGGCCATGTTTATCGCACGCATCTCGAACGGAAGAAGTATCCGCGAGGTGATCCTGAGCCTGTCCGTGCTCGCGCCGATCGTGACCTCTTTCTGGTTCACCATTCTTGGCGGCACCGGGTTGGCCCTGGAAACGTCCACGCCGGGGGTGATCTCCGAACCCTTCTCCGGCTTCAATATGCCGGGCGCCCTGCTGGCCATCACCCAGCAGCTCCCCCTGGGTTTCCTGATTTCCACCCTGTTCCTGATACTCACCACGGTGTTCGTGGCAACCACCAGTGATTCGATGACCTACACCATCTCCATGGTCATGTGCGGTGATGATTCGCCGCCACGCGTCATGCGCGTGTTCTGGGGGCTGATCATGGGCGCGCTGGCGGCGGTGCTGCTGACGCTGGGTGGTGGCAGCATTACCGCGCTGCAGTACTTCATTGTGATTACCGCGGTGCCGGTGTCGCTGCTGCTGCTGCCCTCGCTTTGGGTAGCGCCCATGTTGGCGCGTCGCTTATCGATCTCGCAGGAGACAAGGCTATGAGCGGGCTCACCGGGGAAGCGCGCAACGCGAGATTGTTCCTCGCGCTGGGCTCCACGAGCATCGCGGCCGTGATCATTGTCATGGCCTTTGCGCAACCGGAGCTGGTGGAAAAGCTGCGGCTGCTGCAGCAGGAAATGGTGGCGCGATTTTTTGCGCACTGGATGATCTGGGGTATCTCGTTGATGACGCTGTTTTGTTTCGTGCTGGCATTCAGCCCCTTTGGCCGGGTCCGGCTCGGGCGCGATGATGAGACACCCGAGTACAATAGTTTCTCCTGGTTCGCCATGCTGTTCAGCGCCGGCATCGGCACCGGCATTCTCTTCTGGGGTGTGGCGGAACCCATGTACCATATCCAGGGCAATCCCTTTATCGATATGGCCGGGGCGGGGCCACTGTCTGAGCAGGCCGGACGCATTGCGCTCAGGGTGACCCTGTTTCACTGGGGGCTGCATGGTTGGGCGGCTTACATCTGTGTCGGTTTGTGCCTGGCGTATTTCAGTTATCGGCGCGGGTTGCCGCTGACGGTGCGCTCAGCCCTTTACCCCATGATCGGGGACCGCATTTATGGCCCGGCAGGCTTGATCATCGACTTGCTCGCCATTTTCGCGACGTTGTTCGGAATCACCATTTCGCTGGGTCTGGGCGCCTCGCAAATCGCCAGCGGGCTGGATTACCTGTTTGGCCTGGCGCCGTCCAATGCCCTGAAGCTGGCGTTGATCCTGGTGGTGTCGTGCGTGGCCACGCTCTCCGCCGTGCTCGGCGTGAGCCGGGGCATACGCCGTTTGAGTGAGATCAATATCTGGCTAAGCGTGGTTCTGATTGGTCTTTTGCTGGCGGTGGGCCCCACGCTGTACATTCTGCAGCTGTTTTTCTCCGAGTCCGGGCAGTATTTCGCGCGTTTCATCCCCATGGGGTTTTGGGTTGATCCAGAACCGGTGGGTTCCTGGCAAAGCAGCTGGACGCTGTTTTACTGGGGCTGGTGGATTGCCTGGGCCCCCTTTGTCGGCATGTTCATTGCCCGGGTATCCCGCGGCCGCACGATACGACAATTCATCTTCGGCGCTTTGCTGGCGCCGGTGATCGCCAGTTTTTTCTGGTTGAGCGTGTTCGGGGGCAATGCCCTCGACCTTCAGCTGAACCAGGCGGCCGATTTGATCAGCGCGGTGAATGCCGATATGTCCAGGGCGCTGTTCACAACCTATGACCTCATGGACCTGGGCAACCTGAGCTGGTTCCTGGGCATGATGACCACGCTGCTGATCGTCAGCTGGTTCGTTACTTCCTCGGACTCGGGCACCCTGGTGATCTGCACCATCATCTCGCTGGGCACGGGGCGCCCGAAAACCTGGTTACGCATCACCTGGGGCATGATCATCGGCATCGTGGCCGGCCTGCTCCTGATCGCGGGTGGCCTTTCCGCGCTGCAGGCCGCGAGCACCATCGTCGCAGTGCCTTTTGCCGGCGTTATTTTTCTCATGATGACCGGTTTGGCGATCGCGCTCTGGCGGTATGAGCGTGAAGGCGGTGGTTCGTCCCGGCCCGATTCGGAGCCTGTCTGAATCCAGGCGCCATTGGCCTCAATTTTTCAGGCAGATTGCGCAGCGGCCGCGATGCCGTCCTATAATTTCTTGTCATCACACGCATCGGGCCCATGAATACGGAAGCGACAACGAAAAGCGCCAGCTCAACCATGAGCCTGAAGGCCACGCTTGCCATTTGCGCCGGGCTGGCCATCGTGGCCGCGGTGGCCCTGGTGGCCATTTACGGCAGCGAGCCGGAGGTGCGGCGTGAGTCCACCGTTCGGGAAACCACGGTGCCGGTGGAAGTCTTCACGGTGACGCGCGGGGATTATCGACCTGAAATCGCAGCCAATGGCCTGGTGCGAGCATCGCGTGAGGTCACCGTGCGCCCGCGCGTGGCCGGGGAAGTCATCGAACGCGCTCCTGAGCTGGTGCCCGGCGGTTTTCCGCGTCAGGGTGAAATGCTTCTGCGCGTGGATGACACGGATTACCGCATCGCATTGCAGCAGCGTGAGAGTGAACTCCAGCAGGCCATTTCTGAACTGGAGATCGAAAATGGCCGGCGCGATATTGCCGAGCGCGATTATCTCCAGCTGGGCAAGGAGTTGGAGGAGGAGAATCGCGCGCTGGTGCTGCGTGAGCCACAAAGGCTGGCCGCCGAGGCCAGGGTGCAGTCGGCGCGTGCCGCCGTCGAACAGGCCAGGGTGGATCTCGGCCGCACCGTGATCCGGGCGCCGTTCGACGCGCAGGTGCTCTCGCGCGAAGTAGAAATCGGTTCGCAGGTCTCGCCGGGCGACCCACTTGCCCGCCTGGTGGGGGTGGACCGCTACTG
>WTJD01000063.1 GCA_011524975.1 Lysobacterales bacterium | reverse complement strand
TGCATGAAGTGGCCTGCAGCGTCATCCCCTACATCGCGGACAAGCCAGAGTACCGCGAAGCCAGGATCCTGGAACGCATTGTCGAACCCGACCGCATCGTTTCATTCAGGGTTGTCTGGGAGGACGACGATGGCCGTGTTCAAATCAACAAGGGGTATCGGGTGCAATGCAACAATGCCATCGGCCCGTACAAGGGTGGATTGAGGTTCCGGCACGACGTCAGGCTGCACGTGCTCAAGTTCCTTGCGTTCGAGCAGGTGTTCAAAAACAGCCTGACCGGGCTGCCCATGGGCGGCGGTAAAGGCGGCTCCAATTTCGACCCCCGGGGCAAATCCGACCGCGAAGTGATGCGGTTTTGCCAGTCCTTCATGACGCAGTTATTCCGCTACATTGGGCGTCATACCGACGTTCCGGCAGGAGACATCGGGGTGGGCGCGCGCGAGGTTTCCTACCTGTTCGGTCAGTACAAGCGCCTGACCAACCAGTTTACCGGCGTATTGACCGGAAAAGGCCTGTCTTTTGGCGGCAGCCAGGTGCGCACCGAGGCCACCGGCTATGGCGTCGTGTACTTCATGGAAGACATGCTGAATACGCGCGGTCTTGAACTCGCGGACCAGACCGCAGTGGTTTCAGGCTCGGGCAACGTGTCGCAGTACGCCATCGAAAAATTGCTGCACAAGGGCGCCAAGGTCGTGACCTGCTCTGATTCCGATGGTTTCATTCATGACCCCTCCGGCATCACCGAGGAGCGCCTGGAATGGATCAAAGAACTCAAAAACGTTCGTCGCGGGCGAATTTCCGAATATGCCAGGGAATTCGGCGTGAAATTCTACAAAGGCGAGAAGCCCTGGCACGTGCCCTGCGACATTGCCCTGCCCTGCGCGACCCAGAATGAAATTCACCGGAAGGACGCCCTGGCGCTGTGCAAAAACGGTTGCGTTGGCGTCTCCGAAGGCGCCAACATGCCAACCACCCATGACGGCATTGAGGTTTATAGGGAAGCTGGCATCCTGTACGGGCCCGGCAAAGCCGCCAATGCTGGAGGGGTTGCCGTCTCCGGCCTGGAAATGAGCCAGAATGCCATGCATCTTTCATGGAGCGAGGAGGAACTCAACAAGCGCCTGCGAGACATCATGACCAACATCCACGAAAAATGTCGCGCGTACGGCGAAGATGGAAGCGGCATCGACTACGTCAAGGGCGCCAATGTCGGCGGGTTTGTCAAAGTGGCCGATGCCATGCTGGGCTACGGCATTCACTGACCGCCGGGTAAAGCGCGCCTGATCCGCTCGGCCAGCCCGCGGCCACGCCGGTCGCGGGCCGCTTTTTAATCTTCTTCGAGCGCCTTGCGAATACGCCGGTATCCGGCGCGCAACTCCTGACCGACCTGGCCCAGCGCCTCCGAAACGCCCTCAGCCGTCTCATCGAGGGCCGCCCGGGTCTTGAATTGACGCCAGTCCTTCTCGAGCTTGTTCCAGTCCTGGTGAATCTCCATTGAGGCCAGGTGCACGCGCAACGCCAGTTCATCACGAAGCTGCTTTAATTCCGCTACAAGCTGTTCAATTTCCTTCATGGACGTCTCCTTGTGGCCAACCGCGGGCATGGGACTGTCCATGACGAAGTTGCCATGACGCCGCGGCGCACGAAAAAATAAACCCGCGGCTCGGCACCGGAGAGCGAACCCTCCTACACTGGCGCCGCGAACCGCGGGCTTGCGCTCTGGTTCATCACGGTCCGCTCCTGCTGGCTCGCCGCAACGCCACTTTGGCATCCCGCAAGCCGGGGCTTCGTCCCGCTCCTCATCGCGCCATTTCATCCTATCGCAATGACTGCGACCGCAATTGACGCCCGTCAACTCAACCCGTAATGAATCTCTAAAGACGGTAAGCAAAAGCCAGGACCATCGTAAGCAGCCACCACATCATGACGGTCAGCGGTATCCCCACGCGCATGAAATCACCAAATTTATATCCGCCGGCGTTCATCACCAGCAGGTTGGTCTTGTATGCCATGGGCGTGACAAAGCTGAGGTTCGCGCCAAAAAGCACCGCCAGCACGAATGGCTCCAGGGGCAAGCCCAGTTCCGAAGCGATGCTGATCGCGATGGGGGTGCCAATCACGGCGGCAGCGTTGTTGGAAACGATGTTGGTCAACACCGCCATCAGCAGCATCAACAGGCTCAGCACCCATACCGGCGACATGCCCATGGTGCTGAACAGGAATACCTGCGCCAGGTAGTCGGCTCCGCCCGTTCGCAACAAGGCGACGCCCAGCGCCAGTGAAGCCACGATGATCAGGATCACCTGCGCGGACAAAGCCTGCGTGGCATCGCGCCAACTGAGGCAGCCCGTGATGATCATGACAAAGGCACCGAGCAACGCGCTGATGTGGATCGGCAGGTAGCCCGTAGCCGCCAGCACGATGACCGCAATCATGGTGGCCAGTGCCAGCGGAGCCCGGCGCGTGTGCGGCATGTCCGTGGTCGAGTCAAGCACCAGCAGTTCACCGCCGCGCTTGAGCGCGGAAATATCATCGGACTGACCCTGAACCAGCAAGACATCACTGGCCCTGAGTTTCCGCTGCGCCAGGCCAGGAGAGCGAAAACCGAGGACACCGCCCGCATGGTGCAGTGCCAGAACCTGCAGGCCGTACCGCTGCCGCAGATGCGCCTCACCCAATCGCTGTCCGTGCAGGCGCGAACCACCCATGACCGCGACCTCGGCCAACTTGAGATCTTCGGCGCCGCTCTCCAGATCGGCGTCTTCCGCCACCAAACCTGTGCCCAGCAGCGCCTGGTAATCGCGAAGCTTGTCCACGGTGTCGGACACCAGCAGCTTGTCACCCGGCTGCACCGTCACATCAGGCAGGGGCGAGATATACAGGTTGTCACCCCGAAGAATGCGATGAATCTGGAGTTCATTATTGGTCTTGTGAAACACCTCCGCCAGTCGTTGACCAATCAAGGCGTTACCCTCTCTGAAGACGAGTTGGGCGTCGAATACCCGGGTGCTCATATCAGCCATCGGGGGCTGCCGGTCCGGTATGAGGCGGGGCGCGACCAGCCAGAGGTATAACAGGGCGCCGCCACCCGCGACCAGTACAGGCGGCAAAAAATCGAACATGCCGAACCGCTCCATACCCATGTCCGCAGCCACCGCGACCACGAGCAGGTTGGTTGAGGTGCCGATCGTGGTGCCCATTCCCCCTACCAAAGTGGCAAAACCCATGGGCAACAGGATGCCCGAGGTGGGACTCTGGTTCCGCATGGCGGCCCCAATCAGCATGGGAAGCATCAAAACCACGATGGGCGTGTTGTTCATAAAAGCGCTCAGAAAAGCGCCCAGGATCAGTGTCGCCAGCAAAGCAAGCTGAGGGCTCGTTCTCCAAAATCGCGCCAGCCGTCTGGCCACGGGTTCAAGCGCGCCGGTGCGAACCAGGGCATGACCGGCAATCATCAACGCACAAACGGCAATCAGCGCCTCGTGGCCAAAGCCATGAAAAAACTCCACCGGATCGAGCGTTCCGGTAGCGGAGGTAAACGGGTAGACTTCGAAAGCGATCACCAACACGACCAGGACGAACATGCTGGAGGTCTCCAGCGGAATGCGCTCCCGGGTAAACAGGTACAGCGCGAGGCCGGTCAGCAAAAGCACAGCCAGCGCATGTTCATTGGGTACTGGAGGAAACCCCATCGCCCTATCCACCGGTTGATTGTCTGTCGATATTAACGGATTTTGATCCCCGGTAGGTTATCCTACGTGCCTCAGCATGCTAAACCCATTGACTCATCTGCCAGGACCCAGCGATGAACCCAGCACACCGTTGTTTTCTGCTGCTCGCTTTGAGCGCCTGTCTTGCAGGCTGTGACACGCAGCCCTCTCTCTCGGGGGAATCGGTCGGGCCAGAATCGAGTCCAGAATCGAGCCCTGAATCAAGCTCAGAATCGAACCCTGAATCAAGCTCACCATCAAGCTCAGGCGCCGAAACCCGCCGGCTGTTCGTTGCCAGCGCTGAACTGGATGAAATCAGCGGCCTGCAAGCCAGCCGCACCCGGCCCGATACCTGGTACCTGCACAACGACGATGGCCCGGCCAAGGTCTTTGTCATGGACGCCTCCGGGCGCGATCTGGGCGCGTTTTTGATCGAAGGCGCCGCCAACCGGGACTGGGAGGACATCAGCGCCCTGGAGCATGACGGCCGCAGCCTCCTGGTGCTGGCGGACACTGGGGATAACTTCTCGCAGTGGGATGAAATTTCACTGTACTTTACCCCCGAGCCCCAGCCGGACAAACAGGGTCATTTTTCCGGCAGCCAGTCCTTGTATCATCAAATCAATCTCAGGTATCCGGATGGCGCGCGGGATTGTGAGTCCGTGGCTATTGACCCGGTCGGGGGGCAGATTCTGTTTCTCACCAAGCGGGACAAGCCGCCCCGCCTGTACCGCATCGACATAGAAACCGCGCTGTCGGCTGACACGGCAGAGCTGGAGTTGCTCGGCGAAGCGCATCGATTCCGCCCGCCGACTGCGAACGATCTGCAGAAGTTCGGGGTTCGCGACGGGCAGTGGGTCTCCCAACCCACCGGCATGGATATCAGCCCGGACGGCAGGTGGGCAGCCGTTATTTCCTATCGCTCGCTGTACCTGTTTGAGAAAGCCCAAGACCAGGACTGGGCAGACGCCCTCGCGGGCGAACCCATCGAACTCGAAGGCCCACCCTCACTCAAAGAGGAAGCCGTCGGTTTTAGTCGCGACGGTGATTTCATACTGGTAACGACAGAGGGGCTGCCCGCACCGCTTTATCGCTGGCCCATGGAACAGATCGTTCCCTAATCAGGCCGCAACCCGTGCTGCTCCAATAGCTCGATAAACGCGTCTTCGCCAACGACATCCACACCGAGGCGCTCAGCCTTGGCCAGCTTCGATCCCGCATCGGCCCCTGCCAGCAGCACCGTGGTCTTGGCCGATACACTGCCTGTCACCTTGGCGCCCAGAGACTCCAGCAAGGCCCGGGCCCGCGTGCGCGGCATGCCCAGGGCCCCGGTCAACACCCAGATCTGGCCTTCCAGCGGCTTTGGGCCACCCTGCTCTTCCGGCACATGCCAGCGAACGCCGCAATCCCGCAAAGCTTCGACAATGTCGCGGTTGTGTTGTTCATGGAAAAATGCGTACACGTGGCCGGCCACGACCGGGCCCACATCGGGCACCTCTTCCAACTGAGCCTCGCTGGCCGACATCAAGGAGGACATCGAGCCGAAATGCCGGGCGAGGGACTGGGCCGTCACCTCGCCCACTTCGCGAATGCCCAGCGCGAAGAGCAACCGCCCCAGCTCAACATTCTTGCTCTTGTCCAGCTCAGAGAGCAGGTTGCTGGCTGATTTCTCAGCCATCCGCTCCAGCCCGCTCAGCTGCCCGAGGCCCAGCCGGTAAAGATCCGCCACGGATTCGACCAGGCCACCCTCCACCAATTGTTCCACCAGTTTGTCACCCAGACCCTCGATATCCATGGCCTGGCGTGATGCGAAATGCAGAATGCTTCTCTTGCGCTGCGCGGGGCAAAAAAGCCCACCACTGCAGCGGGCAACAGCCTCACCCTCGATCCGCTCCACCGCCGACCCGCACACCGGGCAATGGTCCGGCATGATGAATTCCGGCAACGCCTGCTCCCGGCGCTCCAGCAAAACCCGCGCCACCTCTGGGATCACATCGCCCGCCCGTCTTACGATCACCCAGTCTCCAGGCCGGGCATCTTTGCGACGAATTTCATCCTCGTTGTGCAAAGTTGCATTGGTGACGGTCACGCCACCCACGAACACCGGTTCCAGGCGCGCCACTGGCGTGATCGCGCCGGTCCTTCCGACCTGCACCTCGATATCCAGCAGCCGGGTGATCTCCTCCTGTGCGGGAAATTTATGCGCCAGGGCCCAGCGGGGGGCGCGGCTGACAAACCCCAGGTCTTCCTGCTGGCGACGGTCATCCACCTTGTAGACCACACCATCGATGTCGTATTTCAACTGATCGCGTTTACCCATCATGGACCGGTGGTAAGACAGGCAGCCTTCCACCCCGTCAACGCGCCCCGACTCGGGATTGACCGGCAGGCCCCACTCGCGCAGCCGGGCCATGGACGTGGTATGGGTGGCTTCATCTCCACCCACAACGGCGTAGGCAAAAAATGCCAGAGGCCTTCGGGCAGTGAGTGCGGGATCGAGTTGCCGCAAGCTTCCGGCGGCCGCGTTGCGCGGATTGACCAGGGTTTTTTCGCCGGCAGACTGAGCCGCCTTGTTATAGGCTTCAAAACCCGCCAGCGGCATGTAGATCTCACCCCTGACTTCCAACTGCTCCGGCCAGCCATCGCCCCTCAGCCTCAAGGGAATGGCCGCAATGGTTTTCACATTGGCCGTGACGTCCTCACCTCGGCTTCCGTCACCCCGCGTGGCCGCACGCTCGAGAAGACCCTGCCGGTAGCTGAGAGAAATCGCTACGCCATCGAGTTTGGGTTCAACCGCGTAACTGACCTGGTCACGCTCCAGCAGCTTTCTGACCCGCTCATCAAAATCCCGCACCTCTTCCTCGCTGAACGCATTGGCCAGCGAAAGCATGGGAACAGAATGCCGCACTTCGGCGAACCCTTCCGCCGGCGCACCGCCCACCCTCTGTGTTGGCGAGTCGGAAGTGACCAGCTCCGGGTGCCGGGCTTCGAGCGCCTGCAAATCGCGCATGAGCCGGTCATACTCGGCATCGGGTACGGCCGGCTCATCAAGCACGTAATACAGATAGTCGTGGTGGTTGATCTGGCGGCGCAAATCATCGATTTGCCGCTGGGCATCGCGCTCGCCGCCTTGCCCTGTGCTCATCCCTCGGCTTGCTGACCGCGCACGTACTCGCGCAGTTCTTCGCGAATCTGGCCCTCACGCTGACGGGTGAACGTAGAGTGGCTGTCATCCAGCAGGTCGGCATGCAGCAACTCCGCAACCCGGCGGCTGGTGGCCAGCATCGCGTCCCAGGCATCCAGCGGTTGCATCGGTCCGGGCAAAGTCATGAACATGGTCACGCCGATGGTCTCGAACGTGTTCCAGGCGGCTTTATCAAAATGCCCCGGGTTCGTGAGGTTGGCCATGCTGAACACGATATCCTCACCGTCGTCGACCACCCGGTGAAAAATATCCCGATCACCAAAAACCATGCCTGATTTGAGGGCGGCATCCAGCAGATCCACGCCTGAAATACGATGATTGTCGCGAGCCTGCAGGAACAGGGTGATGATCCGGTCAGGCGGCGGGCCGGGGGGTGGGCGATCTTCATCGACCGCCGTAGTGTCCAGTTCGATCCCAAGCTCGGGCTGGTCACCCGGCGAAATGTCCGGCTCCGAGCCCGATATA
>WTJD01000014.1 GCA_011524975.1 Lysobacterales bacterium | reverse complement strand
CCGCTACGACTGGTTGAACTTCCACCCCGGTGGCGCCCTCGAGCAGCTGATCGGTAATGAAACGATTGAACTCAGCGGCGGCGATGCCGATGCGAACCGGCCTGGCTGGCATCCTCAACTCCAATTCCGTCATGACTCGCCCTCCGGTGGCCGATCACCTGGCTCAACGTATTCGACCACTTCGAGGCCAAAACCCGATAAACCGGTCAGCTTCAGCGGTGCGCTGAGCACCCGCATTTTTCTGATCCCGAGGTCATGGATGATCTGGGCCCCGATACCATAGGTTCTCAGCTCCTGGGATCGACGATCATCGCCATTGCTGAATACCGCCGGCTCCGGCACGGACTGAATCCGCCTGAGCATGGCGTCATCGTCCTCGGCATCGGCCAGCACCAATACCAGGCCGTGCCCCGCCTGCCCAACTTCTTCCATGGCAATCCGCAACGGCAGGCCAAAGTCCTCACGCCGAATGCCCACCACGTCGTTCAGGCGGTTGGGCACGTGGACCCGCACCAGTGAAGGCTGCGCGCCATCAACCTGCCCGCGAACCAGCGCGAGGTGCAGGCGATGGTCGATATGGTCACGATAGGTATGGAGCGTAAAAACGCCCCATTCAGTTTCAACTTCGGTCGTGGAAATGCACTCCACCTGGTGCTCATTCTCCAGGCGATAGCGAATCAAATCGGCAATGGTGCCGAGCTTCAGGCTGTGCTCGGCCGCGAAAACCTCCAACTGCGGACGACGCGCCATGCTGCCATCCTCATTCAATATCTCCACCAACACGGCGGCCGGTTCGACGCCCGCCAGCATGGCCAGATCAACGCTGGCCTCTGTATGCCCTGCCCTGGCCAGCACGCCGCCGGGCTGCGTCATCAGCGGAAACACATGGCCCGGCTGGGACAGGTCTTTCTCACCCGCATCGGGGCGGGCGGCCGTACGGATGGTATGAGCGCGATCGTACGCTGAAATGCCCGTGGTGATGCCCTCGGCCGCTTCTATGGATACCGTGAAATTGGTGCGGAAACGCGCCTCGTTCTGATTGACCATTAACGGCAGATTGAGCTGCCGGCAACGCTCCCGCGTCAGGGGCATGCAGATCAGCCCCCGGCCATAACGCGCCATGAAATTGATGTCTTCAGGCCGCACCATGGAGGCGGCCATGATCAGATCACCTTCGTTTTCCCGGTCTTCATCATCCATCATCACCACCATTTTGCCGGCGGCGATATCCTCGAGAATTTCCGGAATCGTGTTCAGGTTCATGAGGGGTCCCCTTGCACCAGTCGCTCCAGGTACCTTGCGATCATATCAACTTCGATATTGACCAAACCGTCCGGCTGCAGTGCACCGAGGCTGGTGATCTGCAGCGTATGTGGAATCAGATTGACCGAAAATCGATTTTGCGTCACCGAATTGACCGTGAGGCTGACGCCATCCAGCGTCACCGACCCCTTGGTGGAAATATACCTTGCCAGCTCCATGGGCGCCTCGAACTCAAAACGTTCTGAGCGCACATCGGGTGCCCGCGTCACCAGCCTGGCCTTACCATCGACGTGACCGCTGACCATGTGGCCGCCGAGCCGATCACTCAGGCGTACCGGCAATTCCAGGTTCACCGCGCCCCCGTCAGCCAGGCTGCCCAGGGTGGTTTTGCTCAGTGTTTCTACGGAAACGTCTGCGCTGAAAGCATCTGCTTGCGGATCGATCATGGTCAGGCAAACGCCATTGACCGCGACACTGTCTCCCAATCCGGCTTCGACCATCAGCTCCGGGTCAGCTTTGATGGCCAGGCGCTGATCGCCGCCATGGTCCTCGCGCGATATCAATGTACCCCGATGGGTTACGATGCCTGTAAACATGTGTCCTCTCCATAAACCGGCCGCATGCGCATGCGCAAATCCGGGCCGATCCTTTCCGCGTCCAGCCATTTCAGGCTGACCCTGTCCGACATGTCCTGCAAGTCATCCAGCAGAAACATGCCCTGTGCCCCGGCGCCCAACAGACACGGCGCGCAGTAGAGCAGGATTTCGTCGATATACCCGGCGCTCAACAAAGCGCCGCACAAGGTGGCGCCGGCCTCCACCTGCACTTCGTTGATCTCCCGCTCGGCAAGCGCCTCCAAAAGCATCCCCAGGTCTACTTTTTCGCCCGCGGCGGGCAGTTGAAGCAGCTCTGCGCCTGATCTCGACAGCGCGGTCGGAATCGGCAGGTCGTCTCTGCCCGCGATCATCACCTGCCCGGTCAAGGCCAGTGTCTTCGACTGCGGCGGGGTGTTCCACCGGCTGTCGAGAATGACCCTGAGCGGCTGAATGGCTGCTTCCTCGCGCACATTCAGTGAAGGGTCATCACTCAACAACGTACCCATACCGGTCAAAATAGCGCATGATCTCGCACGCCAGCGCTGCACATCGGTCCTGGATGCCGCACTGCTGATCCATTGGCTTTGACCATTACTCAAGGCCGTTCGGCCGTCCACGCTGTGCGCGAGCTTGACCCTGACCCACGGACGGTTTCTCTTGAGACGGCTGAAGAAGCCCGCATTCAGGTCCTCGGCAGCGGCTTGCATGAGCCCTTCACGCACTGCGATGCCAGCGTCTCTGAGCTGTTCAAGGCCCGATCCGTTGACTCGCGGATTCGGATCCCGGGTGGCCGCCACCACCTCTTTGATGCCTGCCTCGATCAGCGCTTCGGTACAGGGCCCCGTTTTACCGTGATGAGCGCAGGGCTCCAGGGTGACATAGGCGGTAGCGCCACGTGCCCGCCCGTCAGCCTCGGCCAGTGCCGCAATCTCCGCATGCTCCTGCCCGGCTCGCTCGTGCCAGCCGCGGCCCACCACTTCCTGATCCTGGGCAATCACGCAACCCACGCGCGGATTGGGGCGGCAAGTCTCCATCCCTCGCGCGGCCAGGCGCAAGGCCTGGGCCATGCACGCATGATCGAAAGCCGTAAAGCTCAAAGTTTTTCGCCCTTGGTCCGCTTGTTTTGCAGCAGGGAAATCTGACGCCGATCCACCTTGGAAGGATCTTCTCGCTCTAGGCGTTCAATCAATTCGGTAAATGCCTGTACGTCCTCGAAGCGCTGGTACACCGAAGCGAAACGAATATAGGCAACCCGATCCAGCCGGGCCAGTTCCCGCATGACCCACTCACCGATGAGACTGCTGGGAATTTCCGCATCTTCGACGCTGCTGATCTCACGCAGCAAGCTGCGCACTGAGCGTTCGACCTCGCGGGTTTCGACCGGCCTTTTTTCCAGCGCTCTGAGCATGCCTTCGCGCAGTTTCTGCTCAGAAAACGCCTCTCTCATGCCGTCAGACTTGATGATCCTGGGTGCTTTCAGCTCAGCGGTTTCAAAAGTATTGAAGCGCCCCGAGCACTTGCCGCACTCAGGACGACGCCGTATCTGCATGCCATCGCGGGTCAACCGCGAATCGACAACGCGCGTATCTTCGTGACTACAGAACGGACACCACACAGGGAATCACCTGCCCACGTACACCGGATGCCTGCGACAGAGTCGGGTCGCCGCGTCGCGCGCCTTCGACTCGGCCTCGGCGTTGCCAACCTGATCGAGCACATCACAGATGATTCCCGCGAGTTCAGCACAATCCGCGCGCGAGAAACCCCGGGTGGTAACGGCGGCGGTTCCCAAACGAAGCCCGCTGGTGACGAAAGGCGACCGTGGTTCTCCAGGAACCGTATTCTTGTTCACCGTGATGTGGGCACGGCCCAGCGCCTCCTCGGCATCTTTTCCGGTGAAATCCCGACCGATCAGGTCCACCAGGAACAGATGGTTGTCCGTGCCGCCCGAAACAATGTTGTATCCGCGCTCCACCATGATCTCGGCCATGGCCCTGGCGTTCTCGATCACGTGCTGCTGGTAGGTCACAAATTCCGGCTCCATGGCCTCTTTGAAAGCCACCGCCTTGGCGGCGATCACATGCATCAATGGCCCGCCCTGGGTACCCGGGAATACCAGCGAATTAAGCTTTTTTGCCACCTCATCGTCGCCACGGGAGAGAATAATGCCGCCCCGAGGGCCGCGCAGCGTCTTGTGGGTGGTTGAAGTCACCACGTGCGCGTGCGGTATGGGGCTGGGGTACACACCGGCTGCCACCAGCCCGGCGATATGCGCCATGTCCACCAGGAACCAGGCCCCGACCGAGTCAGCGATGTCACGCATCCTCGCCCAGTCAAGATGCCGCGAATACGCAGAGAAACCACCAATGATCATCTGCGGCCGATGCTCAGCAGCCAGCGCCGCGATCTCGTCATAGTCGATCAGGGCGGTATCGGGATTCACGCCATACTGCACGGCCTTGAACACGCGACCGGAAAAATTCACCTTGGCGCCATGGGTCAGGTGACCACCGTGCTCCAGATTCATGCCGAGTATGGTGTCACCCGGTTTCAAGAGCGCCAGGTATGCGGCGGCATTGGCCTGCGAGCCGGAGTGAGGCTGCACGTTCGCATAGTCCGCCCCGAACAGCTCCATTGCCCGTGTGCGTGCCAGTTCTTCCGCGATATCGACAAATTCACAGCCGCCGTAATATCGCTTGCCCGGGTAGCCCTCCGCATATTTGTTGGTCAGCACAGATCCCTGGGCTTCCAGAACCCGGGGGCTGGCGTAATTTTCTGAAGCGATCAGTTCAACGTGATCTTCCTGCCGGCGCTCTTCCGCGGAAATGGCCGCGGCGAGTTCGGGGTCGAATCCGTCGATTCGGAACGAGTCATCAAACATGGTGATCCTTTCAATGGTGGAGGTTTCGGTCAGCGGCTCAGGCCGCGCGGGCGCACGCTCGGCGTAATGCTCCATTTTAACATCTTTGAACTCATTTCCGGACCACTAAGCGGTCTCGGCAAGACGCCGCAGCACCGCCTGATCAGGCCTGCGAAAATCCTCAGCTCGAGGGCGAAAAGCGCGGGGGCGGTAACCCAACAGCTCGCGCGCCTGCCGGTCGTCAAACACCAGGTCCTTGCCCTGCCTGCGCACCATTTCCGGCCTGACCCCACCCAGGCCTGGCAGCCACCCTGCGAGGCGCAGAAGCGTTAAAAGAATGGCCTCCGGCAGCGATACCAGTCTCAGGCGCTTACCCATCGCAACCGCTATGCGCTGCAGCATTTCCCGATATGGCAGCGTGCTGCCCCCGCACAGGAAAAGCTCAGCCGGCAGCCGGTCAAGCAGGGTCAGGGCGCTGACCGCGGCGGCGGCCAGGTCGTCCGAGTGCACCGGCTGACGAAGACCAGCCGCCCGACCGGATACCGGAAACCATGGCATGGTTTGAATGGCACGCGCCAGGAAGCTGACATTGCGGTCCATCCCGCAACCGTAGATCAGGGTTGGACGCAGCAAACAAAACGAGATTTGACGCTGTCGGCACAGATCGCCGATCCGTGCTTCCTCCTCAGCGATGGCCTGCACCTCCTCCCGCTCTTCTCGGTCAGGCGACGCACGCTTGGTGATCACGCTGGTGGTGCTGAACGCGACCAACCCGCGCGCAGTGGGCAGCTGTTGCAGCAGGTCATGCGCCACGCCCAGCGGCCCGGCGGACAGCACCATGACCGGCCCTGGCAAGGAATGTGATTGGGGGCGCGACTCGACACCGCCTTCCAGGAGGGACTGCCAGGTCACTGCTGTGAGTTCGGGAAACCCCTCCGGCTGGCCCTTTCGGCTCAACGCAATGACTTCATAGCCGGCCGCGACCAGTCGGGGTATCGCAAACAGGCCGATCTGCCCGCTGGCGCCCGGGACAATGACACAGGGCCGCGTTACTTCTTCAGCCATATCAACGGCAACAGGATGAAATAACGCGTGGCGATACCCAGCGCGACCAGGGCCGTGACGGGAGAGGCATACTCCCTGCTGAGCAGCTTGCGATAAAAGCGCCACATTCCGCGGTGCTTTTGCTGGTGAACCCAAAAAGGCCGCGAACGGCTGGAAATGCCCTGTTCATGGGTCGCTCTCGCCCCGGGCACAAACAGGCAGCGCCAGCCCTCATGCTGCAAGCGATACATGAGGTCGAGATCCTCGCAGTGCATACCGTAGCCTTCGTCGAAACAGCCAACGCGCCTGAATGCGTCAAGCCTGAGCAGCATGCAGGCGCCGGACGTTGCCTCGGCATCGACGACCGCTTGCATATCCTCAACATCCAGCGGCCGTATGCCACGCAGGCCGGGGATCCACCTGCCCAGGCGCCACAGCCCGGTGAAGGTGACCAGGCTGTTCCATGGGCGGGGAAAATAGCGAAAACAGGCAGATTCCAAGCGACCCGATCCGTCATGAACCATTGGGCCGGCAAGCGCGGCCGTGGGCTGATCGTCAAGCGCGGCCACCAACTGTTCGAGCGCGTGGTCATGCAACACGCAGTCGGGATTGATCACCAACAGGAAATCTGAGTCGTCAGTGCGAGCAAAATCATTCACGGCCCGGGCAAAACCCAGGTTGGAATCATTGCGCCGCACGCCCAAGCGCTGATGCGAACCGAGCTCGTCGGCCAACCGTTCCATGCTGTTATCGCTGGAGCGGTTGTCGATCACCGTGACGCGCACCTTGCCCGGACTCGCCAGAACAGCCTGCACGCAATCCGTCAGAATGGCACCCGCGTTGTAGTTGACAACGACCGCGCTGACACGGGGCCCGTGCTCAGCCACGGCGAAACCATCGGCGCCAGCCACGCGTGCGCCGATCAGACAGTTGCCGCTTCAGCTGCTCGATCTCAGCGTCGCGGGCCGCCAACAACTCCCCCGCCGCCATGTTCTTTCTGATTTCATGATAGTAGTGCCGGTAAACCGACTCCTCCTCGTCACCGAACAGCCACAGCCGGCCCTGAAGGTCCGGCAAAAGCTCTTCCCGCGCCGCGCACAATGCGATCAGGTATACCGGGGCGCCGGTCAACGGGCCCTGCAGGATATTGCCCTCTTTTGCCTGGGTTTGGACGGTAACCCTGCTGGGCTCTCCCTCCTGCCAGATGGCCGAGTGGAACATCAATTTCTGACCCAGAAGTCTGCAGGCAGGGAATTCTCTTGCGATCAGCGCGTCCAGTTCATCGCGGTAGAGTTCGCGAACGTGAAATTCGTTTTCGTTGCCCAGCTGGTCGGTATAAACCGCCTTGTCGGGACAGGACAAAAGCAACATGCCATCGGGCTTCAGGACCCTCCTGAACTCGCTCAGCAACGCCTCCTGGGGCTCCATATGCTCCAGTGTCTCGAACGAAACCACCCGGTCGAATGAGTCATCCTCAAAGGGCAGGCGGGTCACATCACCCTGCTGAAAACGAAGCCGCTCCCTCTCGCCATAACGCGCACTGGCATGCTCGATGGCCTCGTGTGCAATGTCCATCCCCACGACATGTGTCGCCACCTTCGCCAACAGGCTGGCGCCGTAGCCCTCACCGCAGGCGGCGTCCAAAACGCTGGATCCCTTGCAAAAACCTGCCGCCAGCGCGTAACGATGAAAATGCTCATAGCTGATTTCCCGCGGACATTCGGGAGTGAATCGTTCACCGGTGAATTCGAGCTTCTCGGACACTGGCTTTACCGTGGTTGAGTATGAAGGGCGCACGGAAAATCGGCGCGCCGCAGCAGAATTCTATCTTAAACGCACGCCGGCGCCATTGAGTGCATCGACCACCGCCTCGCGATGCGGCGCCAACGGATCGTCTTCGATAAAAGCAGCAATCAGCTCCATGTACTGCGGATGTCGCGCAAGCAAGCGGTTCATGCTGTCTTCACCCGGCGCCAGCCCCAGAGGCCCGAACGACGCGGCGCCGTGATGCACCACATAAGCATCATCACACAACACATTGCGCAGGCCCGCATGGCGCGCGCGCATGCTGTAGTCGTTTTCCTCTCCGTATCCGTGACCGAAGCGTTCCTCGTCAAACAGCCCCAGCGTATCAATGGCCGCCCTCGAAATCGCCATGCAGAAGCCGACCGCGGTAGGGATCTCGGGATACGCTGTGTGGGCTCTTTCTCTCAGCACCCGTCCAATCGCATTGGGGTTTGCCGGCGGAGGATTGGGACGACAAAAATCCGGAATCGAGACAATTTCACCGTTGTTGGTCCACGGCGTCGCAGTGGCGATGTGCTCTGTCGTGTCCAGGCAGCGCGTCAGCGCGTCCAGCCAGCCGGGCGTCACTTCGGTGTCGGAATTCAAAAGCACCACGTCACCCGCGCTGCTGAGCAGTCCGTTGTTGGCGGTATGTACGAAACCCCGGTTTTCTGATTGAACCTTCAAATGATGGTGTTCGCTGCTGGCCGCCCATTCCCGCAACAGGGGGCTGATGCGTTCATCCGTGGACGCATCATCGATCACCAGGATTTCATGGTGGGGATTGTGTGCAGCCAGCGAGGACAGGCAGCGACACACAAACTCGAATGCGTTGAATACCGGCACGATGATCAGGGGTTGAGACGGCTTCGACATGAAATACCCTCAGTCCGAAGCGTCTTCTTCTGACGTCAGCCAGCGATAAGGCAGGCGCACGAGACCAAACTCCTCGGACTTGCCTCTGACCTGAAAACTCAGGTCATGCGTATCACATACCCGAATGGCTTCCGGATCCATCGCGTGCACCTTGAAGTGATACCGCCCGGGCAGCAGCCGGGAGACCGAAAATTCCACACGGAACCTGAATTGGTGCTCACCATATTGCGCGCCACAAATATGGTCTGTATCCGAACTGATGCCGTAGATTGGGGTTCCGTCAGCGCGCTCGATACCCACCAGGCACACCGGCATCCGGCCATCAGGCGAATACAGGCCAACTTCCGCGCGCAGCTGGTCCTCGATCACTGGCAACTCTGCGTCCTGATCAGCAGCTCCTTCCAAATCCACCGCTGCTACCCGATAGTGCCCATCGTTTCCAGAAACAGCGGCACGCTGTTTTTTTTCGGCGACGCTGCGCTGCTCGTGCCAGGCCAGGTAATCCTGCGTCACCTGCTCAACGTCTCCAGAGCGCCGAACGCTGCCGTTATGAAGCCAGATGGCTCGGTGACACAAGCGCTGCACGTGGTACATGCTGTGCGAGACCATCAACAAGGTGCCACCCCGTTCAAGGAACCCGCTCATCCAGCGGATACATTTCTTCTGGAACGACTCATCTCCGACCGCCAGCACTTCATCGGTAATCAATAATTCGGGATTCGCCGCCGTCACCACCGCAAAGCCGAGTCGAACCACCATTCCCGAGGAATAGTGCTTCACCGGCTCGTGGATGTACTCACCGATATCGGCGAAAGCGAGGATATCGTCCAGTTTGTGCTTTAGCTCATCCCAGTCAAGGCCGAGGATGGCAGCTTTCATTCGGACATTATCCAGGCCGGAAAACTCAGGCTGAAATCCGGCACCCAATTCCAGTAGCGGAGCGACTTTGGCATTCAGGGTCACCTTGCCAGCTGTCGGCTGAATCACACCGGTCAGAACCTTGAGCAAGGTGGATTTGCCCGCGCCGTTCTCTCCGATAATGCCCAGAGACTGCCCCCGGAACACCTCCAGGTTGATGTCGCTGAGCACCTTTGCACCATCGCTGGGCTCACTGCCAGTGAGTATCGACGCAAACGCGCGCAACCGCTCTCCGGGACGATGAACGCGGGGGAAAATTTTGGACACATTTTCCAGCCTGGCCAGTGTGTCCATTACAGGAAGTCCTCGAAATGCCCCGCGAACCGGCGAAAGAATCGCAAAGCCAGCCAGAACGCGATCCCGATAACAACGGGCACCAGCAGGATGGGCCACTGGGAAGGCCATTCACCCCACAGCAAAAGCTTTCGGAACCACCCCACAAACCAGGCGGCCGGGTTCAGGTTCATCAGCCATGAAATTCTCTCGGGGAAGACCTCCGCGCTGTAGACGATCGGCGTGGTAAAAAACCAGAATGTCATCATGGGCGGAAGTATTTGGGCCACATCCTTGACAAAGACCTGCAAGGTGCTGACCACCAGGGCGATTGCCGCCGCCAGCAGCCACCAGAACAACATCAGGACGATAACCAGTGGCAACGTCAACCAGTGGACAGGCGCACCGATCAGGGTAAGCACGACAAGCACTGCGAGGTAGCCTGCGGCATTCATCAGAAAGGTGGCCGAAACGCTGGCCAGAGGGAGCAACTCAGCGGCAAAGGCCACCTTGCCGATCAAAGCGGAATTTCCTGAGATCGAGCCGCTGGCGCGGATGATGGATTCGGAAAAAGCGGCCCATGGCCAGAACGCGACCGCCAGGTAAGGCAGAAAGGTGACCCCGCCTGACTCGGGTATACGGGCCTGAAAAATCTTGCTGAACACGAACGCGTAGACCGCCAGCAGCACCAACGGCTGAATAATCAACCAGGCAAACCCGGTCAGATTTTCGAGATAGTCCTGGCGAATCTGGCGCAGCAGAAGGTTTTTGAAAAAAACCAGGTTTTTTCGTTGCGGCAGAAAATGGATCAACCGTCTGGCCTGTTCAACCCATACCGCCGGTCATTGTACTTCTTCGGTAACACATCAACACCCGCAGACCGCCAAACCGCGACGCTCACTGATCGAAATTGGGCGCCTTTTCGAGGTTTTCTCCAAAATAACGCCTGAGCATTTTGTCGATAGCGCCTTCCGGGTATTCCAGCGGAGCGGACGAGACGACTTCGGACACAAAACGTTTTCCCAACTGTTCCCGGTAGTCCGTCTTCTGCATGTCGATGAGGCGTCCTTTCACCTCCTCAAATTCGAGCTGCCGTACCGGGGTGACACTGTCCAGGCGAACCAGGTGAAGACCAAAGGAGGTTTGAACCACCTCTGGAAATATGCCGGGTTCGTCCATGGTGCTGAGGGCATTTTCGAAGGGCTTTGCAACGCGACCCGGCACAATTTTCGGTATACGGCCCTTGTTGGACTGTACAGTCCGATCGTCTGAGTATTCCAACACCAGTTCATCAAACAGACCCGGATCATCCAGCACCCGCGCCAGCAAGTCGTTTGCCAGCGCCGTTGCTAGCTCCACGCTGCGGTTTTCGGTCTTGAGCAGCAGGTGTGTCGCATCCCATATGGGCAGCGTCATCATCTCTTCCTTGTTCAGCAGATAGTACTCACGCGCGAGCGCTTCGTAATCCGCCGGTGGTGCTGTAGCGACAAGATGCTCCACCCAGGCATCAGCCAGCTCCTTGTCTTGAGCCAGCTGCATGCGCCCTTTCACCAGCGCTTGCTGCTCAAAGCCCTCAGCCCGGGCCTGTTCGGCCAACGCCAGGTTGGTCAGAATATTTTTGACCATGAAGTCCACATTTTTGCCATCCCTGATATAGGCCAGCCTGTCCCGTTCAGGAATCCGTGAAAACGCGGCGTCGACTAATTCATGCGTCAGGATGGTATCCCCATGGCGGGCAAACACCTCGCTGTCCTCTTCAGCAGCGCCTGCGACCAGCGGCAACAGCACAAGCAGGGAAAAAATGATTTTGATATTTAGCATTTGGTTAACGATCTTCAAAGAAAAAAAGGGGCGCTCCGATAGAGCGCCCCATCAACGTTTGGTTCAAAGGGGCCGCTTACTGCGCAAGAACCTTGGTATAGCAGGTGCTTGCGCCACTGCAGCCATCGTCGAACTTGATATTAAAGTAATACGTCTCCCCGGTTGCACCTTTCTCCAGGCGGCAGACAGAGGTCAATTCCGGACGGGAGTTATCAATATCAAAAAGAACCTGACCGGAGCTCACGGCGATTGATGAGCACCGAAGGGGCAGGTCTTCAAACTGTCCGGGACAACGCGAGATGGAGATCTTGCGCAATTCACCAGAACCTGCAACCTCTGGGTTTTTCAAAGCACCGTAGTAGTCTTCAGGCAGTACCGTTGATGTATTGAAACGCACGGCCGTGGTCGTTCCGGGCGGCATGCTGATCACAGCGGTGTTTCCGCTGGGGTCAGGGAAATTGAATCCATCCACCTTGTTCACGCCAAACTGCAGGTCGTCCCAGTCGATGATGCTGACCGGCCCCGAATTGAAGCAAAAAGTCGCCACAATGGGGGCTTCATCAGTGACCGTCTTGGCACCACTGTCCGTGCAGCGCAAGCCATAGCTGTAATTAGTCTGGGTGTTGAAATTCGCGGTCAGTTCAATCGAGCCCTGGGCCGTGCCGTCCGCCCCCGGGGTAATCACGAACTGATCCCATTCAGTGGTAAATGGATCGCTGTCGAAGGTGTCGCACGATTCCGCGTTCGTCACGTTCCATGACACCGTCACGATGTCACGCACGCTCAGCGCAATGGTGGCGTCTGATGCACCATTGGTATCGATTCTCAGGTCGTTACCCACCACAACACCCCGGAAATCATAGCTGCCATTTCCGTTGATGGACATCAACTCAATACCGCCGGACTTGACCTTGATGGTCGATCCGCTGAAATTGGTCACACTGGCTTGTATATCAAACTTGCTGCCGGACTTCAGCGCATCCGCCCACAATGCCGCAGTGCCCACGCTAGACCTGTCAACCGTCAGCGTTCGCGTCTCCGAATCATAGCTGGAACTGCCACCCAGCGTGGGCGCCGCAGTCACATCCAGGTAATCACCCACCAGCACGGACGACACATCCGTGGTTAGCTGTACTGATAGAATTTCACTGACATCGAAGTAAGGCACGGAGACCACTTCAATGATACCGATCCCCGTACCATTGCCATTTGGAGATAGCACAGCCGAATATGCTCCAGGGTCAAGGCACATGTAAATGGCTGCATCCTTTGGGTCATCCGGAGCCGTGCCCGAGGATTCTACGGCCGGCGCAAAAGGATGGTCACCCCAGTCGTCATTGGCATCCAACTCAGCGCCATCAGAAACAACACGCAAAGAAGGATCAGGCAACACCTCACCCGAGACGCCCACGGAAGGGCCGCGCCCCCTGACGACGACGCACTGTTGCGTTGGCGAGCCACCCGGATTTGTACCCGGCGTCAGGTTTTCGCTGTCGATAATGAAGCCCGCAATGGCCTGTTTTTCACCATTCTGGACCAGAGCCCGAGTTGAGATACTGAAAAGTTCCGCGTAGGAGAGACTGGAAAAAAAACCCAGGATGATCATGAGCATCGCGAGTCGGATTCGCGATAATGGCTTTGATGAGCGCCAATTCAATGCTTGCATGTAATAAGTCCTCTCACCCCCGACCAAAAAACTATTTTTATTTTATGAATAGAGTACTACAAAAAAAACCGGGATCGCGAGAGCGACCCCGGTTTTAATGGCTTATATATAAGCCTTAGTCTGACACTGAGCCAGTGCTGACCATGCGGGTACCCTTGTGGTTAAAGATACCGCCATAGTGCTGCGTGGCAGTGCCGCTACCGGCTTCACCCGAAGGCAGGTTGACCGGAGCGAACTGGTTCTGGAATTCAGACAACCAGAAACCGGTGACCGGCAGACCGCCCAGCGCGGGCTGCAACCTAGCGTCGACCAGATAACGCTCGAGACCGTCATCTTCATCGTCGTTCGGATCGTCAGCATCCAGCAGGTTGATGCTGGCCCAACCGTTCTCGAAACCAAGCCCGGTGTTGTTGATGTTCAACAGACGGCTGGAACCAAGAATCTCCGAAGGACCGGCATAGGTATCCGGATCGGCACCTTCCGGAAGCGCACCGAAGCGAATCACGTTAACTTCGTAGCACAAGTTAGACGTGGGGATCTGCGGCTCGTCAGGCGGAACGATTTCAGACGGTGAGAACACCGGGTCGTCATTGTTGGGATCGGGCGGTGTCAGAGGAATGGTCTCTTCCTCACGGTTCCACAGTCCGTATTCACCCGGGCCGAATTTGACGATTTCGCAGGCACCGTCGTTGATGCTGTCTTCATCGTTATCGGACCAGACACTGGTGAACGGTTCGCGTGCTGCGCCTTCCACGTAATCGCGCTTGGTCGGGAAAGTAACAACCCACTCGGAAGCCGCCCGGGTGTCATTACCCAGATCTTCCGTGTTGTACTCGTTCATCACGGCGTCGTGCATAAAGACAGCGGACACAGCGTCCAGCGCCAGGAGGCCGTCGAACTCATACGTAGCGCCGTCGTCCAGGAATACGGTGGCGGTGAACACATCGCCCGTACCCAGGTTCGGCTCCGTCTCGCCCGGCACAGAGTGCTGGATAGACATGCTGTAACCCTGCAACGCGCGCGCATCGTAAGAGTACATCGAGCCCTTCATAGCGTTGACGACAGCAGCGCCACCGAACAGGCCGCCAGAAGGCGGATCGAGATACAGATCGGCATCTTCGAGCCAGGCACCTACGATGTCATCGCGGATGGACCACAGGCCCACGTGCGCGTCGCAATCGCCGGGATAGCCGTAGCCTTCCGCCGTCGGATCGGTGACGTGCGTGGTAGCCGCTTCAACCGGAGAACCTTCCTCGATGGTACCCATTTCGATCATCTCGAAATAACCTTCGGTCAGGCGGTCACGGCCGTCCGGGCCACCATCGCCTTCAGTAACCGTACCACCGGCGTAAGCCAGCGTCAGGAATTCCTGAGTCTGATCGTCCTGACCTTCGATGGTCGGCACGGTGCAGCTGGTATCGGTGACCGTCAGAGCGGCGCCGTCGTTACCATCAGGGATGATCGCACCGGCCCAAACGTCGTATTCAGACATGTACAGGTTGAAGTCAAGAACTTCGACACTGTTCATACCTTCCAGGAAACGGACCTTGACGGCTTTACCCTGACCCGTGGTGTTGACCACAGACAGAATGGTAACGTTACCGCCGTTTACCGTGTAGTAGGGATAGATGAGCACCTGGCCCAAACCATCCGGGTTCATGTTGACTGCTTGAGCAGTGCTGGCAATGCCGGCGGCGCCCGCCAGACCAGCCAGTACAGCTGCCGTCAAATTCTTTCTATTCATTACAACACTCCTATTGTGTACACAGGGCATATTTTAAGACGAACTTTATTGCTATAGCGCCCACTCCAGTGGCGTATAGCTCGTCCAAACTTACAATTGCGCGGCCATATTACGACAATTCCGTGCCCAAGGCAACGCGAAACACGGTTTTATTCTGGTACGAAATACCAGGTATCTCCATCCCTGACCCAGCGCTCCTGGGCCTCCTGGTCCAACTCAAACCGGGAAACACCGGGCACCGCTCCGCGCACAACGATTTGCAAGTTGACCGTCACCGTGCAGATATCTTCCTCGCAGTCGGCAGATTCACTGGTCGCCGACTCCCATCGCACCTTGCGGTTCAGCTGCGCGCGCAGATAGTCCGTCAAACTCATTCTTGATCGCTGTGCGGGCGAGAGATAGGCATAGGCCTCCTCGAATTGGTCCGCCAGCAGAAAATCCCATCTTTCCTGAGCCCGCTGCTGTACGAGCTGCTCCGGATCCTGCCCGCGGTGGCCGCCGGTCGCGCACGCCCCCAGCAGGAGCAACAGCATCATCGGTGAGCGCCTGATTACAGCGACATTCAACTTCATGGCCACATACCCCCCTCTTCACCCTGCAGCTTCATCAACCGAATCGGCGGTACCTTCTTGAACTCATCCTCGAGGTCCTCACTGATGGCCTCGAGATCGGAGGAATTCTGAATCACGGTGGGCGTGATCATCACCAGCGTTTCGCTGCGGTCATTGGCGGAAATCTTACTGCCGAACAATCGCCCGATCACCGGAACCCGGCTGATCCAGGGCAAACCGCTCTGTGACACGCTGGATGACTCTTGTATGAGGCCACCCAGAAAAACCGTCTGACCAGATTGGACGGCCACCTGCGAATTGACGGACTTGGTGCTGATCGGTGGATTACCGCTGGTTGAGATGTCCTCGTCCCGCTCACCGGGAAAACTAACATCCTGCTGAATGTCTAGATATACGAGTCCGCCCGGGTTAATCCGAGGTGTCACGTTGAGCGTCACACCCGTGGAAACATATTGCGCGCTTGAGACAACGTTATTGGTACCGGTCGAGATGCTGGACGACTGCACCGGCACCTGGGTCCCCACATTGATGGTTGCGGAAGCATTGTTCCTGACCAAAAGCGAGGGTGCAGCCAGCGTGCGGACGTCAGATACCTGGTCCAGAGCCGTGATGGTAGCTTGCACAAAACTTCCGCCACTGCTGCTAAATCGATTCAGAGTGGAGAAAAACAGCCCTCCAACGTTCCGAGCTGTTCCAAAGGTCTCACCAAAATTCTCCGGCCCGACGGTCGGCACGCCCTCTGGTAAGCCTGTCAGGTCTGGATTATTGCTGAGGTACCAGTTAACACCGAACTGCAAGGTGTCATTGAGCGCCACATCAATGATCTGAGCTTCGATGAGCACTTGCAACGGCTCTTCATCGATGCGTTCGATGGCGGAGCGGATACCGTCATACTGCGATTGCGTGGCCTGGATCAGCAGGGAATTGGTCTCGATGACCGAGGTGATGCGAATCTCGCTGCCATCCTCAGCCTGAATCACACTGCTGCCCCCCGCAGCGGCCGTATTCCGGCCCTGCTGAATACCCCGATTATTGGCCGTCTGGCGATTCTGGTTGAAATCGCTGAGGCGGCCGGCGGTGACTTCTTCCAGCCCAGGCGCCAGTGTCCCCCGGGAATTCTGCCGCGCGTTCGCGCCGCCACCGCCAAACAGCTGAGCCAGGTAGCCGGCCAACACGTTGGCCTCCAGGTTCTGGACCCGGTACACGTAGAGCTGCGTGCCGGCCCCTGCCGCGCCACGATCCAGCGTCTGGATCCACTCTTCAGCCTTCTCGAGGTATTCCGCCTGCGGTGTAATCACCATCAGCGAGCCGAGGCGCTCGAGGGGGACAAAACGAAACATGCCCGCCAGCGGAGAGTCCGAATCACTGCCGAAAATCGTTGTCAGCTCGGAGGAAATGGATTCCACGTCCACCGTGGTCAGTGGATAAATGCCTACAGACATTCCTTTCAGCCAGTCAACATCGAAGATCTCGATGGTCTGCAGGTAATTGGACAACTCCTCCCGGGTCCCAGCCAGGAAAATCATGTTGCGCAACGGGTCGACATTGACGATGGCGTTATCGCGCACATACGGCTCCAGGATCTTCGCCATTTCGGCCGCGCCCACATACTGCAGGGGCGCCACGCGAACCTCGTAGCCCCAGACATCATCTGCAGCGCCCATTTGCGGGGTCAGATGTCCCCGGATGGCGTCCGCCACCGGTAAAACGTGATAGCGGCCCTCGGAAAACACCAACGTCGCGCCGTTCCAGCGCAGCAGGAGCTCCAGGATCGGCATCAGCTGCTCGCGTGACACGGGCTTGGAAGTGGCGAAAGTCACCTGCCCGCTAACACCGGGGCCGATGACGAAGGTTTCCTGCAGCACCTCGCCCAGGATGGTGTGCACCACCGACTGTATGGACTCGCCCTCGAAATTCAGGACGATTTCGCCCTGGTCCGAAACAATGCTGCTCCGGCGCTGGGCTGCTTCTTCGTTGATGAATGACCCGTCACCCGCGCGCTTCTCAACACCGGTGATACCCTCACCGCCACGGCCGCCCGAGGTGAAATTCTGACCCAAGTCCTGGCTGTTGACCGACTCCCTCTCCGCCAGTCTCTCGCCGGCAGGCTGGTAAGTCTCGGTGGTCGCACAACTGCTCAGCACGAGCAGCGAGGACAGCACCAATACGAGGCGCCTCATAAACACATACTCCTGTATCCCCACGAGAATATTCGTGCGCTATTCTTCATCATCGTCGTCATCCTGGTCTTTCTTGCCCTGGCCCATCATGTTGCGGATGGCCTGCGCATACGGCGAAGGTCCTTCGCCCGCCGCGGCATCATCACCACCTACCTGGTTTTCGGCGGCATCGCGCCGCAGCTGTTCGCGCCGTTCTGCGATTCGCTGACGAATCTCCTCGGCCCGGGACAACGGCTCCTCGCCGTCTTCACCCATTTGATCTTCATCCGGCGCTTCCGGCTCCGGCCTGACCGGCTTTGGCGGCTCCTTGATCTTCTGGTCGTGCACCACGAGGGACAATTCGACTTTTTGTCCGCTCGAAGATTCAAGCACCGCCGCCCGGGGCATCACCTCGCTGACGACCCAGCCATTGTATTCGCCCCGCATCGGCTTGCCCTCGCCAAACACCACCGCCTCACCGCCATCCGCCGGCGTCAGGGAGACCAGCTTCACCTCGGGTGTGATAACCACACCGGTCAGGCTCACTTGCGGGGCCTCGGCCACCGTGGCTTGAGCGGCCTCCTGCTCAGGCTGCACACTCTCCTCGATCTCAATCACCGGACGACGCGACTGGTTGAACAATGGCCGGTCAGTCACCACGCGGTAGCTGCGCAGGGGTTCGAGCTCATCCGGCTCGGCGCGCTGTTCCATCGCCAGGTCGAGCTCCGCCGCATCCACTTCACCCGAAGACGCCGGCCAACTGCCCACCCACGCGAGCGAGACAGCGACCAACAGCAGCAGGCCGCAGGCCGCAGCCAGGATGACACCCACCACGTTGTTCTGCAGCCACTTCACCTGAGGTATCCCGACATATTGAAACGAATGTCCAGCGTGTCTGCGACCGCCGGCTGATTTCGATTAGCGCGGCTCCTGGCCCGGGGCCTGACCACGTTCAGATCATCCACCATGACCATGGGCGTGGCAGACTCCAGCCGGTGCAAAATCTTCAGCATGTCCTCCGCGCGGCATCGCATGCGTACATTGACCGTGACCCGGACATATCGTTCCTGCACACGCGGACGCACCGGCTGACGGCTGACGATCTGGCAATCGTCGTCCGCCTGCGTCTGGACCATACCGCTCAGCCGGTCCGACATGGCGGCCGCTGCCTCATTAAAATCAGCGCCTGTCAAAAACAGGCTGCTGTCCTCGCGCCCCTCCCGAATTTCCTTCAGCTTCTCCTCCATCGGTTCACGCTGCGCGGCCACAGCCTCGAAACGCCCCAACTGTTCGCGAAGCTCATCCAAATCATTCGCGTAGGATACGTGACGGATAAAGAACCAGTGAAAAAAAGCCAGGTAGACCAGGATCAGTGCGATGACCAGCAACAGCACCGCCGTGGTCCTGGAACCCTGTTCCTGCGCCAAGGCCTGCATCAGCCCCCCTCCCCGACAGCGGTATTGGCGGTCAGATCGAAAATCTCCCGCTGCGTCCGTGTATCCAGTCGGGTCGGCCCCCGGAATGCGGCATTGTCGAAGAACTCCGACTGATTCACCAATTCGATCAGCCGCTGCGCGTTATTCGACTTGCCCTGCATCTGGACTGAATCCGCCCCGATGATCAGGCGGTCGAGAAACGTGTCGTCAGGCAACAGGCGCGTCACTTCCGCCAGCACTTTGACGGTTGGGACGGCGGAGGCTCTGCGGTCGGTCAGGAACCCGGCGGCTTCATATGCATCGTTGATCTGCTGGCGAACCTGCTGCACGCGCATCGCCTCCGAGCGCACATCCTCTATCGCCTGCTCGACGGACGCGATCTGCTGTTGACGCACCCAGAGCGACTGCAGCATGACCCCGGCCAGCAGGACAATCATGACTCCGGCCAGCGCCCAGTTGAACCGCGTGCGCCAATTGATCACCTTGCAGCGTTGATCCTGGGGCAGCAGGTTGACGCCGGCCGGCTGGCCCTGGTACTCCACGTCGACGACGGAAGGGGCCAGGTTTCTGTGCTGCAGCAATTCAAGCTGACTGTCCAGCCCGGGCCGCGGCGTCAGCAACAGTTCGACTCGAATCTGGCCCGCGTCGCGATCGCGCTCGATCACGCGGAAGGCGAAATACACATCATCCGCCCGGAAAGGCGTCTGGCGATCCATTTCAAAACTGAGCGCGCGCGACAGGCTGCTCTCCGCGGCCAGCGGCAAGGTGACTTCCTTGCGCAGTACCACATCCTCTTCGATCAGCAACTCCCGCGGCGACTGCAGCAACTCACGCTCGGCCAGGAGCTCGCCGAGCTTCTGCTCATGCAGCCTGGGATCATCCCCGAGCGGCAGCACCAACAACTGCTGTCGCTGCTCAGATTCAACCAGGTCGATCGACAGCTCCTCAGCGCTGAGCTTCAACAGCAGCGCCCGTTTGGGTGGCAACAGGCGCTCACGCCAACGCTCGGGCAGAAGCTCGCGCAACTCACCTCCCCACCAGCGCAGGAACTGCCCTACCTGACTGCTCTGAATCCGCAGCCGGTATTGCTCTATCTGGTTGGTCAACGTTGAGGCCATAGTAGAAATTCCGGCAACCTTTAGTGATGAAATCCTTCGCGCCAGCTAAGCACGCGGAACGGGCGGCCGTCTGTTGTTCCGCCCAGTCGAATCGTAACTTCGAGCTGCTCCCAAATACCGTTGGGCATGGTTGCCTTGGCGGCGATACTATACGTGAGACCTCTGCCGCGCGCCACGAGCGCTTCCCCGTTAGGCAGCGCCAGGCCGGTCAGGCTCTCATGATCCAGCTCGTTTCTCTGCGCCACGAACTCTTCGGCCTCCTCCCGCGTGATTCCCTCGATGGCCAACAGGGCCTCGGCCGGCGCGAAGCCAAGATCCGGAATGGACGCCTTTGAGTACACCGTAATGCCCGGCTCGATTCTGCGATAAAGCTCATAGGGCATGCCGAGCACTTGCAGCAATTCCGCCTTCATCATAAAAGCCCGGTTGGCCGGGCCGACCGCGAGCCCGGCCCCCTCATAGGCGTCCAGCTCAGCGCCATTGACGCGCTCCAGGTCGTCAGGGTCGCGCCAGTCGAGAATCGCTGCGGCCAGCAGTTCCGCATCCGATGGACTCAGGCCGTTATTGACCAGCAGGTTGAACAGGGTGTCCTCCTGCGCGGTGTTGATGTCCAGTTTGCCCCGCTCGTCCGTCACCCGAACCTCGATCTCAGAGCCATCGAGGTTCATGTAGTACGGGCGCCCATCGGCGATCGGCCGGGTAAAATCATCGGCATCCCTCAGCTGAACGGCCATCAGGTTAATCGCTGCTTCCGCGCTCAACCTGGCCTGGGTGGTCGACAACAGGGTGTTGGCCTCCAGCTGGTCCATGCGCGCCATCAGGGCGTACGCGCCTGAGGCCACGGTGACCAGGATGAGAATCCACAGCACCAGCACCAAAGCCACGCCTTTTTGAGTCCGGGGGGTCATGGCTACTTGTCACCCCGACTTTCCATCAGGTCCCGGATGGCGTCCTGGTAGCCGGCCCTGCCGCTGCCTATCTGCACCGCGGTTTCATCAACCTTGACACCGGTGGTCAACAACGGCCAACTCAGCGGGTAATCCTCATTGAACGCGATGTCCAGGCTGACGGCCGCCGGCAACCGTTCCAGCGTGTCCCAGGAAGAGGTCCAGCCCACGGGAATGCCCTGATCATCGCGGGCCAGGAACTCGAAACTGCCCTGACGGATATTCTCCAGCAGCACCACCGGCTCGCGCTCCAGCAGGTATTCCGGTGCGTATCCCTGCAACAGCGCGTGGCTAAACACCAGGTCGACACCCTGCGCGCCCGGCACGAACTCGATCACCTGAACCTGCGGCCCGCCCTGCCCCAGGTACCCGGGCATGGGTCCGACAAACTGGATCCGGCGATCGTCGCCCTGGAACACCACGCGCGTGTCTTCCCCGTCACCCAGCATTTCAAACGGTAACGGCTGCATCTGGTTCAGCTGGCGACGAACGAACTGATGGGCGCTGCGGACACTCCCGGATGCTTCCAACAGGGCCTGGCCGCTCTGCGTCGCACGCGTGGCCGCGCGCAAGCCGCCATAAGCCAGCCCCAGCAAAATGCTCATCAGGGTCACAGCCAGCAAAAGCTCGACCAGGGTGAACCCGGAAGCCCGCGGGGGCCGGGTGAGCGTGCCGTTCACAACCTGCCCTCCAGCGTGCCGCGAACGGTTGAAAACTGCACTTGCTGCAGCCTGCGGTCATCGCCCCAGGCGATGTCGAGATCAACGAAGTAAAGGACCGTGCCCGAGATCTCGGCAAGTTCCAGCGTGCGGTCCTCCTCGAACTGCGGCTCAAAAGGCGTGATGACCAACTCCCAGCGATATCCACCCGGTGCTTCTCCAGCCAGGCTGCCCGACTCCACGGGGATTTCGCTACCCACGAGATCCATCAGAGACTGACCCAGCAAGGCCGCCTCGGTGTACTCCTTGGCCCGGATGGAGCTTCGCATGGAGCCCCCCAGGATTTCCAGCACCACGGCAAAACTGAGCGCGAAGATCACGAAGGCCAGCAGCACCTCAAGCAAGGTAAAGCCGCGCTGAGCTCGATTCGCCAGGGGCTGCGAAAGCTGGACCATCAGCCTTCCTCCGGCCGCGCCAGGCGGGCCTCACCGGTCAGCCAGGCGACATCCACGCGGTATTCGCGCTCATTGACCATCAGGTCCACGTGCCCGCCGGTCGAGCCGCCATCGGGAAAAAACCGGATACCGCCGGCGGCCTCGGAAGTCAGCTCCGAGCGGGCAGTCGTGATGGACACCTCCACGCCGTCGGGCAAAATGATCTCGGACTTGCCGGGCGCGCGATAGCTGCGCCGCTCCGTATCCACGTAAAACACGGTCTCAGCCTTGTCGAGAATGGCACGGGTTCGGGTATACCTGAGCGCCGCGACCACGTTACGCGCGGCTTCGCGGGCCTCGGCGCCGGAGACGCTGCGCGTGATGGAGGTGGCGACAAACCCCATGGCCAACGCGACGATCACGAGCACCACCACCAGTTCGACCAGGGTAAAGCCGCCCGCTCTGCCCCGATGCCCGGTTCCGCGAATCATGCCATCCACTCGTCGGTCAGATTATTCCCAGCTGGTGATATCGGCGTTCTTGCCCTCGCCGCCCTGCTGGCCGTCAGCGCCGTAGGAATAGATGTCGAAATCGCCGTGCTGGCCCGGATTGCGGAATTGATAATCCTTGCCCCACGGGTCTTTCAGGATGGAACTCTTGATATA
>WTJD01000231.1 GCA_011524975.1 Lysobacterales bacterium | reverse complement strand
CCCATGAGCTGTGGGTCGAATTGCAAGTGGTTTCGCCGGTCCCCGTCCACATCTGCACACGCCCAATTCTGCCAATAGACGCCAGCCTGAACCCTCCGGGCGGATCGTTTGTAGGATCACCGTCATGGTTGCGGTCCATCTCAAACATCAAGCAGTCGTTCGTTTCATTGATCGTGATGTCGCCGGGCAATCCATTGGCAAACGTACCGTCCGAACCGCAATCGATATTGCTGAAACAGCGAATGGCCTCAGCGTTGTAAGAAGACCTCCGAACGTCGCGGGTCACAAGTTGCAGCACGCTTCGGAGTTCTTGAGAGAGCCGTGCCATCTCGATAGTTCTGGTACTGGTGCCCAGGGTGTTACCCATCATCGCCAGCATGGCACCGCTTACAATCAGACCCACAACAACGCCCACCATGGCCTCAATCAAGGTCATGCCTTTTTCACCTCTTATTGGTGCGTGCTTGTTACGCAATGTCCGGGTCTTGTTCACTCAGGGACACTCCGGATAGCCACCGACACGGGTTTTCCGATTCTGCTGTTGACAAACATCAAGACGACCGGTCAGCGCGATGCTTATCTCCAACCCGAATAGTCGGGTCGAACCTGAGCCCTCATGCGAGTGCATGTACATCACCCAGTCGTTATCAACGATTTCAGCGTCGCTCCATGATTCGACAATCCCTCTGACGGGCCCAAAGGTGAAGTGGCCGACTGCGGGTCTGAAATGCATAAATTCGCGATCTAGTTTGACAAAATCACGCTTTTCCAATTGAAAAGGGATGCCGTCGATAGAACAGAACTTTGGCGAGGAGGGGTCCGTTAAGCGGCAATCGCAGTTTGGCTCTTTGGGCGGAGCGGACAGCCCAATACAGAAATCTGCTGAATGCGAGCTGCTTCCCAACCAAGAGACACTGACAGGCTGCCCTTTTTTTATGGCGAGGGCCTGAGCCGACCGTACGTAGGAAGAAATATCCTCCGCGGCCGCAGTTAGATTGCGCTTCTCACGAAATGCCTGGAATGCTGGTAGAGCTAGGCTCACACTGATCGCAACAACGAGCAGAGTGAACATCAGTTCTATCAGGGTAAAACCTTTTTGTCTGTTCATCCATCACACTATCCTTGGTGGCTAAAACAGACGCACGACGTTAGTATAGTTAATCGGTCGAGTATCGATTACCCGCCCATCGGGCAAGCGCTACCGTTCATCCAGAAGTCAGGATGACCAGGAGGAGGAGGCCATGAAAGTCTCGCGATATAACACACGCACGCGGCGCGGCATCAAAGGAATGACACTGATCGAAGTCGTGCTTGTCCTAGCCATCATCGCTTTCCTGGTGGCGCTGGCCGTTCCCGCATTCACCAATTACGTCCGCAAGGCCAACCGGGCCGAGGCCCAGCAATTACTGATGCAATGGGCCAACAACCAGGAAATTTGGCGCGCGAACCACACCACTTACGCAGGCACGAGCGGTCTCACCAAGCCCAGCCATGATAATTTCAACTTCTTCATCAGGAGTTCGGGCGCGACCTGCGCTGACGACTATGCAACCCCCAGTGCGACCGCCTATACGCTGCTCGCATGCGCGACATCGGCCGGCGGGCAAGACGAAGATCAGCAGATGGGTAAGAGCTGTGCCGTCCTGTCGCTCAACCAATCGGGCGCCAAGGGCAGCTATGGCGAGTGTTGGGGCCGAAATTCCTGATTACTGGCTGTCAAAACCCGCATCTTAATATTTGACACTAGGGTCATTTATTTGCCTGCGAATGCTTGATTCGCGGCAAAATCCGGTATAATGCGCACACCGCCTTGAAGGCACCACCCAGTGACGCCTTTTGAGAAATGCATATGCACATCGAAAAAATAGCCGCCTGAAAATACTGCTCCCCGCGGTATTGTGCCTCCCCTTTCTGACTTCTGGAGATGACCGACCCAACAGGTTGGAGCAGGTCATGGAGCGCGGTTATATGACGCTGCTGACGCGCAATGGCGCCAGTAGCTACTTTCTTGGTGCCGACGGTGAAACCGGTCCCGAGTACGAACTCGTGCGCGCGTTTACCGACTTCATGGGCGTAGATCTCAAGGTGCAGGTGGCAGACGCCTTTTCCAAACTATCCGGTCAGCTCCAGGCGAGTCAGGGCGAACTCATCGCAGCCAATCTCACCCGCACACCCGCGCGCGAACTCGTGTTCCGGTTCGGGCCCTCTTACAACGAAACGCTCGTAAAAGTGGTTTATCGACGCGGTCAGGCAAAGCCAAGATCCATGCAGGACCTGGCCGGACTTCGCATTGGCGTGATTGCCGGTTCGAGTTACGAAGAACTGCTGGAAGAGGCCAGCCAAACCATCGACGGCCTGACATGGGACGCCGTGCAACAGGCCGGCATGGAGGACCTGCTGCTGGCGGTTGCCCAGGAGGATTTCGATGTAACGCTGGTTGATTCGAGCATCTTCGAGATCAACCGGACCTTCTACCCGCGACTGGCATCGGCTTTTACCCTGGATCAGCCACAGCCGCACGCCTGGGCGTTTCAGCGTGATGACGATGACAGCCTGGCGCAGCAGGCCGAGTTATTCCTGGCGCTGGCGCGTGATAATGGGCAATTAGCCGCTATCCAAGAGCGTTTCGAAAATCACTCTCACCAGCTCGACCCGGTCGGCATGCATACTTTCTTAAAGCAGGTTCGGGCCCGCCTGCCGAAATTCATGCCCATGTTTCAAGAGGCCGCCGAGACCTACGGCATGGACTGGCGCCTGTTGGCCGCCATCGGTTATCAGGAATCCCACTGGGATCCGGACGCGTCCTCCCCGACCGGCGTTCGCGGGCTGATGATGCTGACCCTGAACACGGCCAGCCAACTAGGGCTGGATGACCGAACAGACCCACTGCAAAGCGTGGACGGCGGCGCGCGTTATTTCCTGCGCATGAAGAATAGAATGCCGGATCGTATACCCGAACCGGACCGCACATGGATGGCTCTGGCCGCGTACAACATGGGCTGGGGGCATCTCGAGGACGCCCGGGTCATGACGCAACGGCAAGGCGGCGACCCCGACCTTTGGGCCGATGTACGCCAACGGCTGCCGATGCTGACGCAAGAGCGATACTATTCAAAAACCCGCTACGGCTATGCCCGTGGCATGGAAGCACAACGCTACGTCAGAAACATCAGGAACTATTTCGATATCCTGGTATGGATGGATACGCGCTCACATCCGACGCTTGTCGCCAGCACCGACCGCGCCGAGACTCCATCCACCACCAGCATCAACTGAGCACGGCACCGCTTCAGGCCGTACTCTTTTCTTGTTCCAGCCACAGGCACTCGCCGGCCTGTTCCTCGATGGCGCGCAATCGTTGCCGATGCTGTGCGATTTCTTCCTCACTGGCGCGCAGGACTTTGAGCGCTGCCCGTTCGGTGCGCGCGAAATGCTCGGTCCCCGCAACATCCTGTGCATGATTTTCCAGCGTGAGGCCAAGATCGGTCTGACCTCCGGTCATCGCCAGGTAAACCTCCGCCAGAATTCCGGCGTCGAGCAGGGCCCCATGCAGCGTTCTGCTGCTGTTGTCGATTTCATAACGCCTGCACAGGGCATCGAGGTTGTTGCGTTGACCAGGGTGCAGGTCACGGGCCAGTTCCAGGGTGTCCAGCACCTCCACCGTGGCGCTGAATTCCGGCGAGCCATGACCCATCAGACGAAACTCATAATCGAGAAAACCGAGATCGAAAGGCGCGTTGTGGATAACCAGCTCAGCACCCTCGACGAAGGCGCGCAATTCGTCCGCGATTTCGGCAAAACGCGGCTTGTCCGAGAGAAATTCCTCGGTCAGCCCGTGCACCTCCAGGGCGCCGTCCTCGATATCGCGTTCAGGGTTGATGTAGACATGGTAGTCGCGCCCCGTCAGCCTGCGGTCGACCATTTCGACAGCGCCGATCTCGATGATGCGATGGCCGTGTTCCGGTTCAAGGCCGGTGGTTTCGGTATCCAGTACGATTTGGCGCATGGGTCGGTCAGTATTTCCTTGGTGGTTTATCAGATTTCGAGGAACTAGGAACTAGGAACTAAAAACTAGCCGGATGGTGCCTTTCCTGGGCTGGCTTTTCAAGCATTCGTGGGAAACCGAACCTGCTGGCGATGATCTCGCTCTTACGAGTTCCTTGTCCCTAGTCCCCGCCTTTGGGAATCGCCATCCGGGCCAACTCGTCCGCCCTTTCATTCTCGGGAACGCCGCTGTGGCCCTTGACCCATCGCCATTGAACATGGTGATCGGTTAGCGCCTTGTCCAGCCGCTGCCACAGGTCGGCGTTCTTCACCGGCTTCTTGCCGGCAGTTTTCCAGCCTCTGCGTTTCCAGTTCTCGATCCATTCCGTCATGCCTTTCATCACGTAGGTGGAATCCGTATGAATCTTGACCCGAGTGATGCGATTCAAAGCCTCTATGCCGCAAATCACCGCCATGAGCTCCATGCGGTTGTTGGTGGTCTCGGTCGCGCCGCCGGATAATTCCTTCCGGTGAGGGCCCCAGATGAGAATGGCGCCCCAGCCTCCGGGGCCGGGATTTCCACTGCACGCCCCATCGGTGTACAGATCGACGACCTGGCTCACTCCATGCCCCGTAACAGACTTTCCGCGGCGGTGGACCGCACACCCACTGCCTGGGCCCTGCCGAGGCGCAATGGGGTGATGACGGGACGCAAAGGCCGGTTACGACAATGGACCAGGACGGCATCCGCCAGCGGCAGCGTCGGTGGTTGCCACCAGCGTTCCCAGTAAACCGGGACCCCAGCCAGGCCTGACGCCGCGCACCGCTCCACGTCAAAGGCGCGGCGGCGTAGCTGTTGGCACATCTGTAACAACCTCAGGCGGGGGCGTTGCTCGCGCCGCATCCCTGTGAGCGCGCGAAGCCCAAACCTGCCCGTGCCCAACACGAACAAATCTCCGCCGGCGCACAGCACGCGACGGGCCTCGTGCAATTCGGGTTCGCGGCCGTCAACAGCGACATGATGCAGCAGAACGATGTCAAAACTGTCATCACTGAACGGCAACAGACCGGTATCGCAGAGCAATGGCCCGCTCCCACTTGAGTGCTCGCGATTCAGGCAGACAATGTCCCAATCTCCGAGCGCGGGAAACCGAGCGCGGTCCGGCGTGATAAGCAGCACTCGCTCCGGGCGTCGGCGGGCAAACTCGGGCAGCACTGCGTGACGCACGAGTCGCTCAAGGGCTCGATCTGGTTTATTTTTCCGAGTGAACGGTTCCAGCATGGGTACCCGATTGACTTGTGCCAGCACTGCGGTAAGCATAAGGCTACCACGAACATGGATACAAGCACGGCAGCGCAGGCTCAACCTATGCAAAAACGACCACTGACCGTTACCCCCATCCGGGCTTTTCATGACAACTATATCTGGCTGCTGAGCACCGGCGGGAACCGCTGTGCCGTGGTCGACCCGGGTGACGGAGAAGTGGTGGCGTCCCACCTGAAAACGCACCGACTCGAGCTGGACACCATCCTGATCACCCATCACCACCCTGACCACATCGGCGGCGTTGCGCACCTGGTTTCCCTGTGGCAGCCGGAAGTCATTGGCCCTGAAGATCAGCGCATTTCAAACCGGAACACGACGGTGCGCGAGAGTGATACCGTACACCTGAACCGCCTGGGTCTGCGATTCGATGTCATTGACGTCCCGGGACATACCCGCACGCACATCGCTTTTTTTGGTCACGGCTGCCTGTTTCCCGGCGATACCCTGTTCAGCGCGGGCTGCGGCCGCCTGTTCGAAGGAACCGCGGAGCAAATGCAGAGCTCGCTCGACAAGCTGGCGGCTCTGCCCGCCGCGACCCGGATTTACTGCGCGCACGAGTACACACAGTCCAACTGTGAATTCGCACTGGCGGTTGAGCCGGAAAATGCTGCACTGATTGAATATTCGGCATGGGTCAACGAGCGCCGGGCAGCGGATCAACCCACACTGCCAAGCACCATTGAGAAGGAGAGAGCCTGCAACCCCTTCCTCCGCACCCGCGAAGCGCCGGTCGTTGACAGCGCCCGCGAACTCGACCCAACCGTGCAGGCCGGCGCCACCACGATGGGCGTTATCCGGGCATGGAAAGACCGTTTTTAGCCATGAAATCAACCGGTCACAAACTTGACCCAGAGCGGCAATGACGCATAATAAGCGGCCGTTTGCCAGACACGGAGCCAGCGTGCGACTTCGTAGCCTCTGTATTTTCCTGTTGTTTTACCTTTCCGGTTGCGCGACAACCGCCACTGAAACCGTGGTCGAACCCGAACTGGAAGCACCGCGGATCGCCGGCCTCGAGTTGCCGCGCGGTGCCGCTGAAACGATCGATGACCACCTGTTCGTGCCCCCCGTCAGCAAACCGGAGGAACCCGAGGAGCCCCCGGTCGATGAGCACGTGCACACAGGCGTTTGGGAGCGATTGACGCACTCCTATGCCCTGCCCGATTGCTCTGAGCATGACATCAGCCTTCGCTGGGCGGAGTGGTACGCCGAACGGCCGGATTACATGGCCAGGGTGTTCCGGCGCGCGCAACCCTGGGTGTACTACATCGCCGAGGAACTGGAAAAGCGCGGCATGCCCGGCGAGCTGGCACTGCTTCCGATTGTGGAATCAGCCTATGATCCTTTCGCCTACTCACACGGCGCCGCCATGGGCGCGTGGCAGTTTATTTCCAGCACCGGCCGCCGCTTCGGGCTGCAGCAAGACTGGTGGTATGACGGCAGGCGTGATGTCTGGGCGTCCACTCAGGCGGCCCTGGAATACCTGACCTATCTTCACGATATGTTCGATGGTGACTGGCTGCTGGCCCTGGCTGCCTATAATTCTGGCGAGGGCCGGGTTTCGCGCGAAGTCAGGAAGAACCTGCAAGCCGGAAAACCGGCCGACTTCTGGAGTATCCGGCTGCCGCGAGAAACCCGCGGGTACGTTCCGAAAATGTTGGGGCTGACCTGCCTGACCAGCCGTGCGGAGCAGTATGGGTTTCAGTTTCCGGGGACGCCTGATGAACCCGTCATCGCGGCCGTGGACCCGGGTGTCCAAACCGACCTGGTATTGGTCTCCCAGATTGCCGATGTCGATATCGATGTATTGTTTTCATTGAACCCAGGCTATAACCGCTGGGCCACTTCCCCTTCCGGCCCATATCGGGTTGTACTGCCGCTGGAAGGCGCGCAAAAACTGGAAGAAAGACTGGGCGTGATCGATGCCGGCACGCTGATGAAGTGGGACCAGGTAACGGTCCAGTCGGGCGACTCGCTCTCGAGGCTGGCCACGCGGCATAAAGTCCCCGTCTCGGTGATTAAAACAGCCAACCGACTCGACAGCGATATGATCCGCGTGGGGCAGAAACTGCGCCTGCCGCGAGACGAACAGTTGCTGGTGGATCCGCTGTATGCTTCGGCAGCCGCCGAGCTTCAGCGCCTGCAGTCCGGCCTGATCGCTTCCGACCTGCTCAAGCACACCGTGCGTTCAGGCGAAAGCC
>WTJD01000154.1 GCA_011524975.1 Lysobacterales bacterium | reverse complement strand
GTGCTGCCCCGGGGGACTGTCTTTACGATGATCTCTCCCTGCCGTTGCGTGCCTTGAGGGACCTGATGCACAGCGGGGTTGAGAGAGTCCGAATTGACTCACCGGAAGGGTTCAACCGGGTTCGCGCGTTCGTGTCCCGCTTTCTTCCGGATTGGGTGTCCAGGATCGAAAGGTATGAGCCCGCGCGGCCTATTTTTGATGTATACGGCATTGAAGATGACATCAACCAGGCGCTTCAACGCGAGGTTCGCCTGAAGTCCGGGGGGTATCTGATTATCGATCAGACCGAGGCAATGACCACCATCGATGTCAACACCGGCGCTTACGTGGGCCACCGGACGCTGGAAGAAACCGTCTACAAAACCAACCTTGAGGCTTCTCAGGCGATCGCCCGGCAGCTCCGGCTGAGAAACCTGGGCGGCATCATCATTATCGATTTTATCGACATGAGTGAGGACGAGCATCAGCGGCAGGTCATGCGCGCGCTCGAACAGGCCTTGCAGCGGGATAACGCGCGAACCCAGGTCAATGATATTTCGCCGTTGGGGCTGGTCGAGATGACCCGTAAGCGCACTCGGGACAGCCTGGGCCACCTGTTGTGCGAGCCATGCGCCGCTTGCTCCGGTCGCGGTTTCATCAAGAGCGCGGAGACGGTTTGCTCGGAGGTGTTCAGAGAGATCATGCGTTCAGGGCGCCAGTTCGAGGCGGACAAGTTGCTGGTGTTCGCGGCGCCCGCGGTGGTGGACCTGATACTGGATGAGCAGTCGACATCGGTCGCCGAGCTGGAAGAATTGATCGGAAAGACCATTCGCTTTCAGCGCGAGGAGCAATACGAACAGGAGCAGTTTGATGTGGTGCTGCTCTAATCCAACGCGGCCGCGGCCCTGTCCTTGCCCATGACCCGAGTGCGGATTCTGCTGGCCCGGCTGCGCTCCATACTCTGGACCGCACTCACCCTGGTTACGATCGTTGCCGCAATCGCGGTGGGTATCGGCAAACTGCTCATGCCCTACAGCACCAGGTACCAACCGCAGTTGGAGACCTGGTTGTCCAATGAGTTCGGCCGACCGGTAAAAATCGAGAGTTTCACCGGAGAATGGAAGGCTTTTGGCCCGAGGATCAGCCTGCAGGGTCTGACGTTCATTGCGCCAGGCGCGGAAGAAGGCGAGATTGCCATTCAACGCGCGGCACTGGATATCAAGCCGATCAACAGCCTGCTGCCTGGTGAGCCCGTCTACAGTTTCCATATCATCGGTGCTGATCTTGCCCTGGAACAGACCGAAGACGGCCGCTGGGCACTTTCCGGGCTGGGCGTTAGTGGACGTGAAGCCGACACCCAAGACGGCACCCAGGACGGCACCGACACCAACCTGCTCGAGATCGTGGGGCAGCTTCGCCTGGAGGACTCCCGGCTGAGCCTCAGCATGCCTGCAAAAGGGATATCGGCCCGGTTCACGGAGGTTCGTGGACGGCTGCAGCTGAATGGCCTGGAGATCGCCGTGGAAATCGAGGCCGGCCTGTCCAACCAGGCCGGTGAGATGGTGCTGGGTGATCTGAAGGCCACGCTTTTGCTGGAACTCGATGGAAACCAGAAACTGAGCGGCGCTCGCTGGCACGCCAAGACCCGCGAATTGATGGTTGGGGCGCTGGCTGGAGAGCTTGCCGGACAGATGGCGACGCACCCGCTGATCCCACGCGCCGGCCGACTGAATGCAGAGCTTTGGGGTCAATGGGCGCGAGAACAGGGGCAGAGCATGCAAGGGGTCGTCGACCTCAGGGACGCCGAGGTGGCCGGAGAAAACGATGCGCTCCCGCTCGACCACCTCAATGCCCGTTTCAACTGGCGCTTCAACAGCCGCAAAGCGTGGCGGCTCGATTTTTCCGAATTCGATATCGAGGAAAATGGCCTGCGCTGGGGCTCTGATCGCCTGTCAGTGGAACGCAATCTGCCCGGTAATTTGGGGCTCTGGGTCAGCGCCGACTCGCTGGCGCTCGGCTTTCCGCTCCAGCTGACCCAGCGCATCATGTCGGTCTATCAAACCCAGTGGCCGCGTCATATACCCAGACGGATCGAAGGGCAGGTTTCAGATTTCGAGCTGGTGCTGGATCGTCGATGGCGCCTGTACCGGGCGGCAGGGCAATTTGATCAGGTCAGCGCCTCCGACTGGGGGCGCTGGCCCGATGTGAGCGGCATCAGCGGGGAGGCCGATCTCCTGGCGGGCAGCGGCGAAGCCTCTTTCAGCGGTCAGCGGGTCAATATCGACTGGCCCAGAAATTTCCGCCGGACACTGGAAGCCGATGTGGCATGTACCCTTGACATCGGCTGGGGTGGAAAATGGCAGGTTCATGCCCGTGACTGCCAGCTGAACAATGACATGATCAGCGCCGCGGGGAAATTGCATTTCGCCAAAACCGAGGGTAAGCCAGCCGTTGACATCAACGTGGTGGTGGAGCGCGCGGACGTGGCTCAGATGGATGCCTACTGGCCGCACGCGCTGGTCAAACCGAAGATCAGTGACTGGTTGAGCAGAAGCCTGGTCAAGGGCTCTGTGGACTCGGCCCACTTGAGTCTGCGCGGTGACATGGACGACTGGCCGTTCAGCGGCAACGAGGGGCATCTGGAGGCGGCGATCCGCTTTCGCGATCTCGACCTGGATTACTATCAAGCCTGGCCGCGCGCGGCCGGCGCCACGGGGTCGGCGGTTTTCGAGGGCGTGTCGATGAGCGTGGCGGCTGAGCTGGCCGACCTTTCCGGCAACCGCGTTCGCGAGGTGACCGCCGATATCAAGAACCTCCGGGCCCCGGTGCTGGACCTGCGTTACCAGACGGACACGACCTTGCCCGGTTTGCTTCGGTTTATTCGCCAGACTCCGCTGCTGGCCCGGTCAGAGTTGGATCTTGATCAGTTCGAGTTCAGTGGCGAGGCGGCCATCGCGGGCGCGCTGACCATTCCGATTGGGCGCGCCGGTGGGCAGCTTGCCGTGTCCGGAGATATCGAACTTCCGGGAAATGGCTTTACAGAGTTGCGCTCCGATTTCAGCCTGTCCGACGTCAGCGGTCGGGTCAGCTTCGATCAGGACTCGCTGAACGCGAGCGAGCTGAGCGTGGCCTATCGCGGGCTTCCGGGACAGCTGAACCTGGACGCCACGTGGGGTGAACGTTCGACTTTCCGCAGCGAGATGTGGGGAGACTGGCCCATCATGGAAGTTCTGCCCGAGCCGCTCGTCGCCAGTGAACCCCTGTTGCGGGCACTGGATGGCACTGCCGCCATGCAGGCAGTCCTGACGGTGGAAGATCGCGTTGGTGAGGTTCCGGGAGACATCTGGCTGGAAGTAAGCTCGAATCTCCAAGGCGTCAGTATCGACTTGCCGGAGCCGTTGAGCAAGGCGGCGCCGGAAGCGTGGCCGTTGTCGCTGCGTTATCCCATCCGGGCCGAAAATCCGCTTTGCTCCGTGGATCTCAAGGACCGGATCAAGATGCTGTTTGATGTCCCGGATGGTTTCGACGGGCTTCGGCGGGCCCATTTCCAGCTAGGCCCGGGCGCAGCCAGTTTGCCCTCGGCAGGCGAATTCAGCCTGGCTGGCGATGTTTCTCGACTGGATCTCGATGCGTGGGTGCAAAGCCTGACAGATCGGTTCGCCGAGCGATCCTCGGACGGAGACCTGGTGTTGAAGCCCGTATTGCTGCACGCCGACTCGTTGCTCATGCTGGGTCGGGAGTTTCCCGACGTGGACCTGGAGATTGGCTATGAGGAGGAAATCCTGAGGGGGTCCTTCGACAGCCAGCAGCTGGCCGGGGGGATGCGCTACAGCCGCTCCGATGACGGCTCTCACAGCGTTATTGCACAGTTGGATCGGCTGTTTCTCCCGCCGCCCGGAACGGGCGACACGGTCTCAGAGACAGACCCTGCCACGCTTCCCGAGATGCACATCTATATCGACCGATTCAGCTATCTAGGGCTTGAATTGGGAGAAACGAGGATCGAAGCCTATCCAAGAGGCGACGGCTTCAGGATCGCTTCCATCGAAGCACATTCGCCTGATTTTACGCTTAACGCGCGCGGTGACTGGGTCAAGGATGACACCGGCGAGCGTTCCGATTTCGATATCGTGATGACCTCGGAAAGCCTGGGGTCCCTGATCGACGCCCTGGACATATCATCCGTGCTCGAGGGAGGACAAACCGTGGTTCGCTACGATGCCTGGTGGCCTGGTCCTCCGGCCGAGTTTGCCCTGGCTCGCCTTAACGGTGAGATGAATTTCAATGTCATCCAGGGCACCATCATCAATGCGGACGCGGGCGCCGGGCGCATGGTGGGGCTGATGAGTATCACCGCACTGCCCAGGCGCCTGGCTTTTGACTTTCGGGATGTTTTCGGAACCGGCTTCAGCTTTGATGAGGCGGCCGGCGCGATCACCCTTGAAAACGGTATCGCGCACACCAACGATCTGGTACTCAAGTCCACCGCGGCTACCATGGAGATCAAGGGAAGCTCAAGCCTCGACGAGCAGACGTTTGACTATATCCTGAGCATCAAACCCGGCGTGGGACAGGCTTTGCCCGTGCTTGGCGCGCTCGCCGCGGGCCCAGGCGGTGCCGCAGCCGGGCTTGCCTTGCAGGGCCTGTTCCAGAAAAGCCTGGGTGAGGCAGCCGAGGCCAGATATTCGATCACGGGACCCTGGAAGGAACCTAGGGTGGTACGGATTCCCATGGAGCCGCAATCCGCTGGAGAGACAGAAAATGACAGACCTGCTAAAGATCGCTGAGCACCAGTTGCTGGCTCCCGGGGGGCTGGATCAGGGGGATCTCAACCGTGTGTTGAGCCACCTCATGGGGGCTCGTGTGGATGCGGGAGACCTCTATTTCCAAAAGGTCGCACACGAGGTGTGGTCCCTGGAAGACGGCCGTGTTCGCAATGCGTCGCATGGTTCCGAGCAGGGTGTCGGGATCCGCGCTGTGAGTCAGGACAAGACCGGATTTGCCTACGCGGATGAGATTGTTTTGCCTTCCCTCATGCAGGCGTCCACCGCGGCGCGAGCCATATCAGCCGGCGGATCTGAAGGCGCCGTCCAGGCCTGGCGCCGACAGTCGCCCGAGGGGCTCTATCGCCCGGTTGATCCGGTCTCCTCGCTGGCGGCTGACGCTAAAGTCGACGTATTGCGCCAGATCGATGCCTACGCGCGTTCCCTCGACCCGCGCGTCAGCCAGGTCATCGTCAATCTGGCCGCCAGCCATGAAACCATCCTGATCGCTGCCGCGGACGGTGATCTCGCCGCTGATGTCAGGCCCCTGGTGCGCCTGTCTGTCACGGTGATCGCGGAGCAGAACGGGCGGCGTGAGCAGGGAAGTCATGGGGGCGGGGGACGATTCGCCTACGATCGGATCATCGAGCCGGACAACTGGCGTCAGTATGCGGATGAGGCCGTTCGGCAGGCGCTGGTTAATCTCGAGGCCGAGGATGCCCCCGCGGGCACCATGACCGTCGTGTTAGGGCCGGGTTGGCCGGGCGTGCTGTTGCATGAGGCCGTCGGCCACGGCCTCGAGGGTGATTTTAATCGCAAAGGCGTCTCGGCCTTCAGTGGGCGGATCGGTGAGCAGGTATGCGCCAAAGGCGTCACCATCGTCGATGACGGCACGCTGGCCGAGCGGCGCGGATCGCTGACCGTCGACGACGAAGGCACGCCCACCGGCCAAACCGTGTTGATCGAAGACGGGATTCTGCGGACCTACATGCAGGACAAGATGAATGCGCGCCTCATGGGTATGCGGCCCACCGGCAACGGCAGGCGTCAGTCCTTCGCGCACCTTCCAATGCCGCGCATGACCAACACCTACATGCTGCCCGGCGATCACGCGCCAGAAGAGATCATATCGTCGGTGGATCGCGGCCTCTACGCAGTCAATTTTGCCGGTGGCCAGGTCGATATCACCTCTGGCCGTTTTGTTTTTTCCGCCAGCGAAGCCTACCTGATCGAGAAAGGCAAGGTGACCCGACCGGTGCGCGGCGCGACACTGATCGGCAATGGCCCGGACGCCATGACGAAAGTCAGCATGGTCGGCGATGATTTGCAACTGGACGCCGGCGTCGGGGTCTGCGGGAAAGAGGGCCAGAGTGTTCCGGTGGGCGTAGGGCAGCCGACGTTGAGGATTGATGGGTTAACCGTTGGTGGGACCGCAACATGAGTCTCCGGCCGGGTCTTTTTCTCCCTGGCGGTGTTGCGGGGTTCTGCTTGCCGGTCATGACCTTGAAGGTCACTCCCGGCGCACATTCAGCCCGCGCCTTGCCAGGAAGAAAAATCCCTCGGCCGGGGCCGGGAATGAAAGGTGTTCCCCCTGGCGGTGTTGCGGGGTTCAGCCCAAAGGAAGCGGGTGTGATTCGTCCATGTCGCGCAGCACTTTGAACAATTTTCGCGCCGACGCGGGCGGCTTGCCTTGCTCTGCTTCGCGCTGGGCGTTTCGAACCAATGTGCGCAACGCCTGGGCGTCAGCGGCATGGTTTTCATTGAGCAGCACTCGCAGGGCGGCGTCACCCTCTGCCAGCAGGCGGTCGCGCCAGGCTTCAACGCGGTGATGACGCACGGTGAGTTGGCGAGCCTCGTTTTTTTTGGCTTCGAGCGCGTCTTGCAGCGGCGTTGCGTCCATGCCGCGAAGCACGCCCGCGATGCGCTGCAGCTGCCTCTTGTGGGCAATGCGGGATTTGATGTTGCGAGCGGTTTCCACGGCTTCGCGTAATCGGCTGTCCATGGGCAACCGGTTCAGCGTGGCCTGGTCCAGCGCAACCAGCTCCCGGCCGAGGTCGAACATGGCGCGGGCATCGCGCTTCAGCTGGCTTTTGCTGGGTTTGGGTTCAACTTCACGGGTGGGGCTATCGGACATGATTGAGTCGAGAACGGTACATGGTTGATATGGTAGACGACAGCATGGTAACTCAGGAGGAGCCGAGTCGCGACGCAGCGGCAGCGGAACTGTCCGACAGCGTTGAGGCGGCACTGGAGTTTGCCCGCCGCCAGGGTGCGGATGCGGCCGAGGTCAATGCGAGCGCCCAGCATGGGCTGAGCGTGAATGTCCGCTTGGGCGAAATCGAGACCCTGGAACACCATCGCGACAAGGGGCTGGGCGTGACGGTATTTTTGGGGCAGAGCAAGGGCCATGCCAGCTGTGCTGATTTGCGGCCGGATTCCGTCCGAGACTGTGTTCACCGAGCGCTGGACATTGCCCGGTTCACCGAGAAGGACACGTGTAACGGCCTGGCTGATCCGGATCGGCTGGCAACGCATTTCCCGGATCTGGATCTATGGCATCCATACCCGCTCGAGGTGGCTGCGGCCATTGAACGGGCGCTGGCCTGTGAGGCCGCGGGCCGCGAGGATAGCCGCATCACCAACTCAGAGGGCGCGGCCGTCAGTTCGCATGCCGGTGTCTCGGTCTATGCAAATTCCCACGGTTTCGTGGGCACGACCAGCGGTACTCGATATGATCAATCCTGCGTGCTCGTGGCCGGCGAGGGCGAGTCAATGCAGAGAGACTACTGGTA
>WTJD01000243.1 GCA_011524975.1 Lysobacterales bacterium | reverse complement strand
AATAACGAGACAGCGCCCGGCCTGGCCACCATTACCGCTCACCGGGATGAATCCGCGGGCTGCCGGTTCGCGGACCGCTGCCCAGAAGCGATGAGGGAATGTCACCGGATCAGACCCGCTTTACGCAGCCGGCCCGGTTCAGCCGCCCATGTCGTAGAATGTCATCTGGAGCCCCCGGAATAACGCGTGTGAAAGCGATAAGGAGCACAACCATGGTCACCCGCAAAGCCTCGTTCACGGCGCTGCTGACAGCCTGCCTTGCCAGCGTATTCCTGAGCGCCTGTGGACCAAAACTGGTCCGCGGCGAGTCGCCATTCGTGAGCATTCAGGGCATCGAACTGGGCGAGGAGAACATGACCCTGAGGCTGCGCATTCGCAACATCAATGATGTCGCGATCGAGACCACGAATATTCAATTCGACCTCGATCTGGAGGGTGAAGCCCTGGTGGCATACAACCAGCCCCAGCGCGCCAATGTGATCGCCAGCGGCGCGGAGACACTGAGTTTTGAGCTCGCGCCCAGTGAGGCGGGCAAGGCGCTGCTCCTGTCTCTGCAAAATCGTGAGGTGCCCAATCTCGAATACCGTTTAAGCGGTGAACTCGGCACCGTGGATGACCCCACCCTGACATTCTCAGGCAACGGCCGAATCTATCCCGTACCAGGCCGCCCTGGCCAGTTTCGCTGACGCAGAGAGACCGCCACGGTCAACGTTTGACGCCCCATCGGGCGGAGGTTAGTCTACAGTCCTCTCCAGCGCTCAGGATTTCGCACTCGCATGAAAATCACCTTCGAATTGACCCGCTCTGATCTGGAACATTTCAAACAAGTGCTTCATCGCGCACGAGAGGCCGCACAGCAATTGACTCCCGAGCAGATTATCGAAAATGCCAGCAGAGTATTGTCCAAGGTCAATGGCTCGGACACTTCGGATTTCATCCGTGAGCAGATGAACAAGCTGGAAACGCTGATCGGGATGGCCCTGGATGAAGGTTGGGGGCTGGAAGACGAAGACCGACGCCGAATCATTGACGCGATGGCGTATTTCTCTGAGACGGACGACCTCATTCCGGACCATATTCCCGGGCTGGGTTTTCTGGACGATGCCATCGTCATTGAGATGGTGGCACAAGAGCTGGAACACGAAATCCAGGCATACCGCGACTTCGTGGTGTTTCGCTCCGCGGAAGCCTGCCGGCTGGGTGAAGACGCATCCTCACTCAACAAGGCCAGCTGGCTGGAAGAGCGGCGCAAGCAGCTGCATTCCCGCATGCGGCGGCGGCGGCGCAGAGCCGGCGGCAGAGGGGATGGCACCAAGTCCCCGTTCTCGCTGCTGTGAGCGGCCTGCCGCGTCTCTGCCTCCCATCCCGAGCGGTCTGAACGGCCGGCTGCAAGGCTAACAAAGATGACATCGGGGTCCCTGCCGCTACTGGTGACCATCGAAACGGACCCGACCCGGTTCCACGGCGTCCGCCCCATCAGACCCTCCTTACCCGGCCCGGCCGCCTGCGAGCAACTGTTGTCGCATGTGCTGATCGACCTGGAGAAAATCTTCCCGGACATCGGAAAATTTTCCATCGCAATGCCGGGCGCACTCTACGATCAGACACAAATTCTGCGGCCACGACTGCCTGTTTTCCGGGCATTGGAGGAAAAACTCAGCGGACAGGCTTTGCGTGCCGGTGACGCGGTGCGTTGGGCACACGCGCTCGACCCTGCTGCACCGGCCGATCATCCACTGAGCCCGGACCCGGATGTGCTACCCGGACTGATGCTGAATTTACCCGTCATTCTCAGCGGAGAGGCCGAACCGATCGAGTCGCTCAGCGAATCGATGGAGCATCGTTTTCTGGAGGAGGGGCAGCTTTCCGCTCATGCAGCCAAGGCCCTGGAGTCCCATTTCGGTATCGCGGTCAATCATGCGCGGTTCATGACCGTGACCGATCTGCGGGCCATGCTCAAGCTGCAGTTGGAGCATTTTGAGTTCTCCGGCCTGTGGGTTCTGCTCGACGCCGCCATCGAAGGAACCGAGGACACGCTGTCCGTCGAGGCGCGCGGCGGCCAGTCGTTCCGCTACCGGGCGGGAAAAGTCCACTGCCGGTTCGAAACTTTTGACGACTGGGCGCGGGAGGGACATGGCGCGCGGCTCGGCGAAGATGCCGATCTGGCCGCCGCCTATGCGGAATGGACCCGCGAATACCGTCAATACGTGACCACGCTCGAAGCCCATGGCGTGCCCCTCGTCCACCATGCCACGAATGAAGCGCGTTGCACGGTCGCGGGAGACCACCTGCTGGAAGTCGTCCAGCACCCGGCGCGGCCAAAGGGGGCTGAAGTCACCGAGCATGCTTCGCATGATGTGGGCGTCATTGCCGTGACGGTGCTTGATGGCAGGCGCCAACTGAACTACTACCCGCTGAGTTCATCCGGGCTCAACAGCCTGCACCGCGCCATCAGGCGACTGGGCGCAGGACCCGCGGGGTTTTCCTACCCGGGCACACTCATCTATGACGCCTCCGGCCGGCTGATTGCGGACGCCGCGCCGAAAACCCAGTGACAGGACAAAGCCGCAGGCCGCTGGTTGATGCAGCGGCGTCGCCCATCCATGGCCAGGGGGTTTTTGCCCGGTCACCCATACCGGCGGGTTGTTTTATAGGAACTTACAAGGGCACCCCGACCGATGAGGACGGCACCTATGTACTGTGGGTTCAGGACGACGAAGGCGGCCAGTGGCGTGGCGTTGACGGCCTCAACGTACTTCGTTATCTCAATCACTCGAGCACGCCAAACGCTGAATTCGACGGCCTTGATCTGTATGCGCTGCGTCCGATCCAGACCGACGAGGAAGTCACCATCGATTATGGGCCATGGTTCCAGGCGGATGAATAACCCCATCTCGCCCTGCCGCAGCGGGCGGCGCCCTGTCAGCGCGTCACTTGATTGTGACAGGAGGCTGCCCCATCTTTGAGGGCAGTTAGCGTTTTCACGGACCATTCCCATGACCATCAGCGACACGACACGAGAGAAAATTGAAAACTTTCTGAAACAGGACCGCGTGGTCCTCTTCATGAAGGGCACGCCGCAACAGCCCATGTGTGGTTTCTCAGCCAAGACGGCCGGCATGCTCGACACCTTGCTGCCGTCCTATACCAGTATCGATGTGCTGCAGGATCCGGATATCCGCGAGGGCATCAAGGTGTTCGGCAACTGGCCGACCATACCCCAGCTCTACATCGACGGCGAACTCGTCGGTGGCTGCGACATCGTCACCCAGATGTTCAACTCTGGCGAACTGCATGACCACCTGGGCATGGAAAAGCCCGACACCTCGCCACCCGAGGTCACGATCACCGACGCGGCGGCTGAGAAAATTCTTGAGGCCATGCAGGGCCATGAGAACATCGGCCTGCACTTCAGCGTGGACAACAACTGGCAGTCGCAATTCAACCTTGCCCCGGCCCAGGGTAATGAGATCAGCGTAACGGTGAACGGCATCACGCTGCTGTTCGATCTGGCTTCGGCGCAAAGGGCGCGCGGCGCCGTCATCGACTGGGTATCGACCGTGCAGGGCGAGGGCCTGACCATTCAGTTGCCTAAAGCACCGGCGCCGGTGCATCAGATGTCGGTATCAGAACTCCGGCAGAGACTCGATGCCGAGTCCGTGCTGCTGGTAGATGTTCGCCCTGACGATGAGAGGGCTCGCGCCGCGATTGAGGGCGCCACTGCGCTGAACAGCGAGAACATGCAAAAGCTGGAAGCCATGCCCAAGGAAACCGCCATGGCCTTTATTTGCCACACGGGCGGCCGCTCCAATGCCGTCGCGGAACATTTCCGCCGCCAGGGATTTACCGAAGTCAGCAACGTGGCCGGAGGCATCGACGCCTGGTCCAAGGAGATTGATTCCTCGGTGCCGCTTTACTAGGGGTGGTTCCGTCGCGTTGAATCCGCAGCCAGGGAGGTCAGGCCCGCCGCGCTAGGGCTTCAGCCACTTGTACATGGCGGAGAACAGGCTTTTCGGGTTGACCGGCTTCGAAACGAAGTCGTTCATCCCCGCCATCATGGCCTGACGACGATCCTCTTCAAAAGTGGCCGCGGTCATGGCCAGTATGGGTATCCCGCCGAGTTGTTCAGCGTATTCACCCTTACCCATTTCGCGAATGGCACGCGTGGCTTCCAGGCCGTCCATCTCGGGCATCTGAACATCCATAATGATCATGTCGTAGCGCTTCTGTTTAACGGCTTCCAGTGCCTCCAGGCCATTGTTGGCGGTATCCACCTCGAACCCCGCCCGGTTCAGCAGCGCTTTGGCAACCTCCTGGTTGATCCGGTTGTCCTCCACGAGCAGGATGATGCGCCCGGAATGAATCGCGCGGATCTGGGTCTCGGCGTCAGCGGGCGTCTCCGGCCGGAACGGCAACGTCGGCTCGGCATCACCTTCCGCCTCCTCCAGCCAGGCCGTGAACCAAAAGGTGCTGCCTTTGCCCAGCTTGCTCTCAGCACCCACATTACCGCCCATCATGTCGGCGATGTTACGGGTGATGGCCAGGCCCAGCCCCGTTCCTCCATACCTGCGGGTGGTTGAGGTGTCACCCTGTTCGAAAGCATTGAACAAATGCGGCAATCGCTCTGCCTCTACGCCCGGTCCGGAATCCTGCACTTCAAATTGGATCAGTCGGCGATTTTCCCGCTCGCCCAGTTGCTGGGTGCGTATCGTAATGGCCCCGTCTGAAGTAAATTTCACCGCGTTACCGACGTAGTTCAGCAGGGCCTGTCGGAGTCGCGTGGCATCCCCACGCAGCGGATCCGGCACGTCGCCCTGCTCGAAAGTGACCTCGAGCCCCTTACGCTGAATCTCCTCCCGCATGATGGCCATCACCTGGGCGACAAGGTCGCTGAGCAAGAAATCAGCGCTGGACATTTCCATCTTGCCAGACTCGATCTTGGTCAGGTCCAGGATGTCGTTGATCGTGGACAACAGGTGCGCTGCTGAAGAATCGATTTTCTGAAGACTGTCCCTGTGGTCAGGGCTCAGGTCCTCCTGCAGGAGAAGATGCGTGAATCCCAGAATGGCATTCATCGGCGTTCGGATTTCGTGACTCATGTTGGCAAGGAACGCCGTTTTCGCCCGATTGCTGGCCTCTGCCACCTGCAGTTCGTTGCGCGCCGCCTCGGCCTCCTTGTTCTGGCGCATCAGTTCCTCGGTTCGCTGCTCGACCAGTTCCTCCAGGTGATGCCGATGCATCTTCAGCTCTTCGGTCACCTTTCGCTGCTCGGTGATATCCTCGAGCAAGGCCACATAATGGGTGATCTGGCCCCCGTCATCTTTGACGGGCGCGATGCGGGCCAACTCGACGAAATCACTGCCGTCTTTTCTGCGACTGTGAAACTCACCCTTCCACGTGTCACCCTTGCTGATGGTGGCCCACATTTCGTTGAAGACCTCTGGCGAGGTCTTCTCAGACCGCTTAATGCGCGGATTTTGGCCTATGACCTCATCCCTGCTGAAACCGGTAGTGGCCAGGAACGCCTCGTTGACGTACTCGATGCGGCCATCAACATCAGTGATGATGATACTGTCCTGGCTTTGCTCCAGGGCCATCCCCAGTTTTTGCACCTCCGCGATGGCCTGGGTGCGCCGCTGCTCATGCTTGAAATAACCTTTGAGCTTGTCGGTATAGTTCCGCCGTGCCTGCCCGCCATCCTGCACCAGGAACGCCATGAGTGACAGGTATCCGGTGATCAAAACCGCCTTGAAGGCGCCACCCGCCAGGTACACTCCAGCGGCCAAAGGGCCCAGCACACAGACCATGAAGATCAGGTGAGCGCTGCTGCGAACCGACATCGCGCTGGTTGAAGCGGCAATGACACCCGCGGAGAGCACGATGGTCAGAACGATTTCCCGGGTTTGCCAGTGCAGGTAAAGCACAATGGCGGCCAAAACACCCAAGGCCAGGCTCTGCAGAGCCGTCAGAATGTTAAATTGGAGTACGGCGCGCTCTCCAATTCTGTCGTAGCGGCGTTCAAATCCCCATGCAAACACGACCCGGACCACGCCCATCAACAACAGGGTGAAGGCTTCCAACAGGCTCCACACGCCGTAATTGCTGTACGCCGGCGTGCCGACCAGCATGATCAGAGAAATCAGCGAATAGACGGGCGCGCCCAACATGGAGCGGCGCGCCAGTTCAAGCGCTGACTCCCGCTCCATGAAGCTGTGCAGTGGTGTTTTCCTGCTGGCCCGGGTCATATCGGATCCTTACTTGAGTAGGTTCCCTGGGCTTCTCACGTCAGTCCCGGTGCAATCCGACACGATCGACGATTTCGAGCAAATTGGTTTCCGGGCTGAATTTTTCCACGAAACCGAGCGCGCCCTCCCGCATCACGCGATGCTTGAGCGAATCGTCATTGGACCCAGACACCATGATGACCTTCGCCTCTGGATCGAATTCGAGAATGGAGCGCAGAGCCACCTCGCCGGGGGTCTCGTCCATGAAGTAGTCCAAGGTCACGATATCGGGCCGTAACGCCTTGTATTGAGTGAGCGCACTCCTGCCGTCAGCGGCAGTGCCCACAACCTCATGGCCACCGGCCTCCAGGAGTTTCTGGATGCGGTGACGAGCGAATGATGAATCGTCAACTATGAGTATTTTGGCCATCGCACTGTGCCGGCCCGGAGCTTGTACATGCTTCAGTATATCCGAGTTTGTTCTATTCGCGACGAGCGCCGCCCGAAGACGGCTGCTGCTTATAGTTTAGTCGAATTCCGCTACAACAGGAGTGTGATCGGAGGGCCGCTCCTGGCGCCGCGGCTCCACGTCGATGTAGGCCGATGTACACCGCTCGGCCATCGCTTGTGATGCGAGAACCAGATCGATGCGAAGACCCATGCCGCGCCGAAACGCGGCCTGGCGATAGTCCCACCAACTGAAGCTCTTGTCGGGCTGCTCGAAAAGCCGGAAGGTATCCTGAAACCCCAGGCTGAGCACCTTTTGCAGCGCCGTCCTTTCCGCCGTGCTGCAAAGAATGCGTTCGTGCCATGCCTCGGGGTCATAAACATCCCGATCATCCGGCGCGATATTGAAATCGCCCATGACGATGACATTTTCGAACCGCGCGACTTCCTGCTCAATCCAATCCGTCACATGCCGTAGCCAGTCCAATTTGTAGGCGTACTTGTCAGAGCCTACTTCCTTGCCGTTGACGACATACAGGTCGATCACACGAACATCACCGTAGGTGGCTGCAAGAATTCGACGCTGCGGATCGTCCAGACCTTCCAGGTCCGTCACCACATCCTTGCCCGGGCGGCGACTGAGAATGGCCACCCCGTTATAGGTCGGTTGTCCTGAAAAAACGCTGTGGTAGCCGCTCTCGCGCAAGGCCTCGACAGGAAACTTCTCATCCGTCATCTTGGTTTCCTGCAGGGCAAGAATGTCGGGCTCGGCCGACGCGCACCAGGCCTGTACGTGGGGCAGCCTCACGTTCAGGGAGTTGACATTCCACGAAGCGACTTTCAGCATAAGACGGCCTTGTCCAGGG
>WTJD01000268.1:15278-22889 GCA_011524975.1 Lysobacterales bacterium | reverse complement strand
CGTGCGAAGCGCGCTGCTGGACGGCGCCCGCTGGTGGAATCAGGCGTTTGAGGCGGCCGGGTACCGGGATGCCTTCCAGGTCCGCATGCTGCCCGATGATGTTGATCCCATGGATGTCCGTTATAACGTGATCCAGTGGGTCCATCGCTCCACCCGCGGCTGGTCATATGGCTCATCGATCGTCGACCCGCGCACCGGGGAGATTCTCAAAGGCCACGTCACCCTGGGTTCTCTGCGAGTCAGGCAGGACTACCTGATTGCCGAAGGTTTATTGTCACCGTATTCCGCTGACGAATATTCCGATGCCATGCTGGACATGTCATTGGCCCGCATTCGTCAGCTATCGGCACACGAGATTGGCCATACCATTGGGCTCGCGCATAATTTTGCCGCCAGCGCGAACGATCGCGCTTCCGTCATGGACTACCCCTTCCCGCTCATTCGTTTCGACGAGGGCGGCGATATCGACCTGTCCGACGCCTACGACGTCGGCATGGGTGACTGGGACAAGCGCGCGATTCTCTGGGGCTACCAGGACTTTCCCGAGGGCGTTGACGCTGACGAGGCCCGAGCCCGGATCATGCAGGAAACCCTGGAATCCGGGCTGCTGTTCGTGGCGGACTCCGACGGACGCAGCGCCGGCACCGCCCATCCACAGGGCAACGTATGGGATAACGGCGCCAATGCCATCGACGAACTGGAGCATCTGAAGCAGGTACGTGCCTATGCACTCGATCGCTTTTCTCTGAACAACATTCGCGCCGGCCGGCCCACCGCGACACTGGAGGAGGTGCTGGTGCCGCTGTATCTGCTGCACCGTTTCCAGATCCAGGCAGCGGGGAAATTCCTCGGCGGGCAGTATTTCAATTACAACCTTCGCGGTGATGGTCAGCCCTTTCCCAAAGCCGTGTCAGCGCCGGAGCAGCAGCGCGCGCTCAGCGCTTTGATGGAAACACTGTCGCCCGAATTCCTGCAATTACCGGGATCGGTGATGGATGTCATCACGCCACGCCCGCCGGGGCATCCGCTGGACCGCGAAACCTTCAGCCGGCCGACCGGCGCAACCTTCGATCCACTGGCGCCGGCGACAGCATCCACACGCCTGACGCTGGATGTCCTGATGCACCCCCAGCGGCTGGAGCGCATGCACCGGCAGCATTTGGCCGACCGCAGCCTTCCTGACACCGCGGCGCTGCTCGACGCCTTGATCGATACCACCTGGCGTGGGAGTCGACGCGATGGCCAGCGAGGAGCCATCCAAAGGGCCACCAACCAGCAGGTGCTGGATCGCCTGGCGAAAAGCATGCAAAACACCGGTCTCAGCGCCGATGTTCGCGCACAGCTATTGGCCGCGGTCAGGGGCCTCAACGGCTGGCTCGCAGAGCGCGCTCAGAAGCGGGCGGGGGGCGACTGGCAAGACCATTACGATTTGGCCAGGTTGCAGATCAGCGCCCTGCTGGCCAACCCCGCGGAGTACAAACCGGCCGAGCCGCCCAAAGCCCCGCCCGGATCACCGATCGGCGGGTAACGGACCTTTAAAGAAGCCTGCCCGGCTCGGGCGGGCTCCTGGCATCGCGGCGACCGCCCCCGCGATGAACCGGTTTCAGCGGTCTCCAAACATGAAGATCAGCGGATCTTCCAGGCGGTCGCGCCAGGACGCCTCGTTGTGGTCGGCGCCCTTGTACTCTCGAATGACGAAGTTCACGCCCTCTTCCCAGCCCTGATCCAGAAAGGCCTGGCGCAAGGCATCATGGGGAGGGCCATAGCTGCCATCGAGGCCCTCCGTGCCGTAGTCGAACCAATACCGCACCCCCTTTGGAAAGGTCAGGCCGGCTTCGATGTCGCGCACGATAAAGGGTGTTTCCGAAGCATCGCCAGCGGGCTCGATGCCGGTAAAGGCCGCCAGCACCGCTTCGTTCAACGGGAAGTGTGAGGAGACGCAGCCGCAGGATCCAAAAACTTCCGGATGCTGGGTGACCATATAGTAAGACGCCAGCCCGCCCATGGACGAACCCATCACGCCGGTATGCTGCGGCCCGGGGCGTGTGTTGAATTCAATGTTGACGCGGGGCATCAGCTCCTCGATGAGAAAACGGGCATAGTCAGATGCCCGGTGCCAGGGCGAATACTCCCACATGCGGTCGGCCGTATTGAAAGCGCCCACCACGACGATCTCGGGAATGACGCCCTGCCCGGCTAATCGGATGACCGCGTCATCAACATCCCAGATGTTGCCGTTGCTTCCGCCCAACCGCGGGTCAAACAGGTTCTGGCCGTCGTGCATGTAAAGCACCGGGTAGCCTTCCTCCCGCCCCGGGTCGTAGCCGGGTGGCAGCCAGATGACCACGTGACGGGAAAGATCGAGGAAATCCGATGCCATGTCCTGCCAGTAGACCAGGGTGCCCTGGACACCGGAACCCCGCCAGTCCGCCATGTATTCCCTGGGGTCGGCGCGCCAACGGTCCAGAACGTGATCGACGGCCTTGTCCTGATCCAGAAACAGCTTGAAATTGGGCATCACCGTGCCCGAGGGCCCCAGGGCCTCACGGTCCCAGGTGCCGAGGGTGAACTTATATTCCAGTTCGGTTCCCCGGGGCACATCGATGGAGACCGAACGCCACGAGCCCTCGCCGCGCAATGCCAACCCATCCGGCCGCCAGGGCCCCAGCGCGTCAATGTTGCCGCTCATGTAGACCGTCCCTGTTTCCTCCGCGACCTTGGCCCTGATGCTGAGCGTGCAGCAGTCATCGGTTTTGTCACTGATCAGGGAGCAGGCCGGCAACGACAGCAGCATGAGTCCACCCAAGAAAGCACGGAACGTGTGTGCCGCATTCAAAACCCGATGTCCTGCCTGGCCGGGAACCATTGCAGGCGCGTTCATGGTCTTGATGTGAGACGCAAGCCCACGATGCCCGCGATGATGAGGAACAAACACAGGAGCCGCAAGATCTCACGAGACTCCCCCAGGAACATCATCCCAAACAGCGCCACGCCCACGGCGCCGATGCCTGTCCATACCGCATAGGCTGTCCCGATGGGAATGCTTTTCATCGCCAGGGCCAGCAGCCATATGCTGACCCCCATGGCGAGCAAGGTCAGCGCCAGCGGCAACGGGCGGGTAAACCCCTCGGTATACTTCAGCCCCACAGCCCAACCGCACTCGAATAGTCCAGCGATAAACAGGTAAGTCCAGGCCATATCACCTCTCCTCGAAAGATCCGAGTATAGACAATCATCAAAGCAAGACGGGTTCGCTCCATGACGCCGGCCCAATCCGTCGCTGCCGAGCCCGCAATCAGGACGCGGCGACCGGCCAAAAGAAGGAGAGGCTAAAAAAATAAATCAGACCCTTTACAAATTGATGATATATTTTGCTACAATTCTGGGGCAAACCTTTACAAGGGGTATACAAAATGGACAAGATGTTTTTACAAAGTGGTGACATGGTCGGTGTCACTTTCTGGCTCGTTTCTATCGCAATGATCGCTTCCACCGTCTTCTTCCTGTACGAAGGCAGCAAGGTCGACGCCAAGTGGCGTCTGTCGCTGCTCGTTGCAGGCCTGGTGACCCTCGTTGCCGGTGTGCATTACGACTACATGCGTGATTTCTGGGTGGTTAACCAGGAAACGCCTATCGTCTATCGCTACATCGACTGGCTGATCACCGTACCGCTGCTGATGATTGAGTTTTACATCATCCTTCGGGCGGTTGGCGCCGCTGTTGGCAGCGGCTCGTTCTTGAGGCTGCTGGTGGGTACGCTGGTGATGCTGATCTTCGGCTACCTCGGCGAAGCTGGCATGATGGGCGCAACCCTCGCATTCGTCATCGGTATGGCGGGATGGGCCATCATCATCTGGGAAATCTACGGCGGGCAGGCCGGCAAGGCAGCCTCTGCTGCCGGTGGCGCGGTGGCCTCTGCTTTCTCAGCCATGAGATGGATTGTGCTCATCGGTTGGGCCATCTACCCATTGGGATACGTGTTCGGCTACATGATGGGCAACGTTGACGATAACGCGCTCAACATGCTCTACAACCTGGCCGACTTCGTGAACAAGATCCTGTTCGGGCTGATCATCTGGAACCTCGCAGTTAAGGATTCCGGACAAGGCGCCCACTAGTCGCAGGCTTGGTAAGCACTAAAAAGCCCCGGTCGCTGACCGGGGCTTTTTTTTGCCCAATGCTCAGAATGTGTTTTGGTGGCGTCCTTGTCAGCAGGGCTCGACTACGCCAGCCCGAGAATGATTTTCCATTGCTTGTCGGATACCGGGAATATTGAAAGCCGGTTACCACGCTTGTTGAGCTGAAAGTCCTCCAGCCCCGGATGTGCCTTCAGTTCCTTCAGCGTCACGGTGCGCTCAAACTTGCTCAGGAATTTTACATCGCGCAGCAGCCAACGCGGATTTTCGGGGTCGCTCTTGGCGTCAAAGTGCTTGTCGTTAGCATCGAATTGGGTCGGGTCCGGATAGGCCTCGCTGACGATTTCCATCGTGCCAACCGCGCCAGGCACCTTGCAGCTGGAGTGGTAGAAAATGGCCTGGTCACCCACCTGCATGGTATCGCGGATCATATTGCGCACCTGGTAATTTCGGATGCCATCCCAGGGCTCCACGCCGTCCCGCTCCAGATCATCGATGCTGTATTCGCCGGGTTCGGACTTCATCAGCCAGTAGGCCATGCAAACTCCTTATCAAAAATGATTCACCTGATGGGTGTGCGCATATTAACAAACCCTCACTCAGTCGACTTTTCCATCCGGGTGCTTCAGACCGCCTGGAGAACACATCAACGTGTTAGCATGGACGGCTAGAAACACGCATATGGAGGGAAGATTCAAATGCGCCAAAGCCGCCTCGCATTGATCACTTTTTCATCCGCCCTTACGTTACGACACCGATCTTTTACGCGCCTTCGTTCGAGACTCACCAGGCTGCGTCTACGGGAGGGATTCATGTCAAACAAACGAACCAGGCTATGGACCGGCTTACTGGCCGGACTACTTGCCTTGGGTGCTTCCGGGGTTCAGGCCGAGGGAGGCGCCAGCAAATTGTTCTGGGGCGATACGCACCTGCATACGTCCTATTCGCCGGACGCTTTCCTGTTGCGGAATGCCACTGCCGACCCGGATACGTCTTATCGTTGGGCCAGGGGGTTGCCGGTCGTGCACCCATACAATCGGGCACGTATCCAAATTGGAACACCGCTGGACTTCCTGGTGGTTTCCGACCATGCAGAATTCATGGGCGTGATCCCTGCCTTGTTGCAGGGCAATCCTCTGGTAGCCGACACCGAAACCGGCAAGCGTTACCGGAAGATGTTTGACGAAGGGCGGCAGGTGGAGGTCTTTACCGAGCTGATCGCGCAGGTCAACAAGATCGTACCGCCTGACCCCGACCTCTATAACGACGAGATCAACTCCGAAGTCTGGAATTCCATCATGGATGCCGCGGACCGGCATAACGAACCCGGCGTGTTTACCGCGTTCATGGGCTGGGAATGGTCTTCCACCCCCAATGGCAACAACCTGCATCGCGTTGTCTTCATGAAAGAGGGCAAGGAGAAAGGCTCACAATTCATTCCCTATAACTCCCTGGACAGTGACAAACCCGAGGACCTGTGGAAATGGCTGGAATCAACCAGCACGGCCACGGGGGCCAACTTCATCGCCATTCCTCATAATTCCAACATATCCGGCGGGCTCATGTTCAGCCTCACCGACAGTTACGGCGCGCTGATCACGCCCGACTATGCGGAAGCCAGGATGAAGTGGGAGCCTCTGTTGGAAGTCACGCAGATCAAGGGAGATTCGGAAACACATCCGGATCTGTCGCCGCAAGATGAATTCGCCGACTATGAAACGTACGAACACCTGATCGCGGCAGAAGGCGCGGAGACCACATCCATGTTCTCAGATGCTTTCCTGGCCAGCCTGAACGAGGGTGACCGCGAGTATGTGGTGATGAACCAGGATATGCTTGAGAAACGGAGTAACTACGCACGTTCCGGCTTGATACGCGGACTGGTGATCCAGGATCGCATCGGCGCCAACCCCTACAAGTTCGGCATGATCGGTTCGACCGACTCCCACTCTGGCATGGCCTCCGCCGAGGAAGACAATTTCTGGGGCAAGATGGCGTTGGATTCCACGCCTGAAACCAAGAGCGAGGAGGTGATCCCCGGTACCTATGGATGGGATATGGGTGCGGCCGGCCTGGTCGCCGTCTGGGCCAATGAGAATACTCGAGCCGAACTTTTCGACGCCATGCAGCGAAAGGAAGCTTACGCCACGACCGGCCCGCGCATTCGGTTGCGCTTCTTTGGTGGCTGGGATTATTCCCCTGCCGACCTCGAGCACAAGGATTTCGCCATGCGCGCCTATGACAAGGGCGTGCCCATGGGCGGCGACTTGGCTGAGCGTGGCAAGAACGAGGCGCCAACATTCCTGGTCTCGGCACTGAAGGACCCGGTGGATGCCAACCTGGACCGAATCCAAATCGTTAAAGGCTGGCTGGATGATGAAGGCATGCCGCAGGAGAAAGTTTACGACGTGGCCTGGTCCGACGCGCGCAGCATCGCCGGCGACGGCAAGCTTGAACCCGTGGGCAACACCGTTGATCCCAGCACCGGGAATTACACCAACTCCATCGGCGATCCGGAATTGTCAGCCGTTTGGATCGATCCTGATTTCGATGCTGATCAGGCGGCGATGTACTACGTCCGTGTGATCCAGATCCCCACGCCAAGGCATACGCTGCTCGATGCTATCGCCCTGGGTATCAATGTCTCTGAGACCGGGCAACCAGCGACCATCCAGGAGCGTGCCTACAGCTCGCCCATCTGGTACACGCCGTAATCCGTTATTAAAAACGTTATGCCGACGTCATGCACCGGCGCCCAAGGGTGCCGGTGTTTGCTTTTTGAGGTACCCTTTCCGCAACTTCGAACCCCTATAACGAATATGCAATTCAAGAATTGGCTTCAAGAACCTCTGCTGCACTTCCTGGTGCTCGGCGCCATCATTTTTGGCGTCTATGCAAAGCTCAACCCACCCGGCCCCTCAGACAGCGAGATCGTCGTCAGCCAGGGGCAACAAAAGCACCTGGTCACAGCATTCAGCCGCACCTGGAGCCGTCCGCCCACGCCGCAGGAATTCACCGGCATCGTGCAGGACTGGATCCGCGAGGAAATTGCCTACCGTGAGGGCCTGGAGATGGGCCTGGATGGCAATGACACCATCATACGCCGCAGGCTTCGACAAAAGCTGGAATTGCTGGCAGAGGACATTGTCAGCTTCGCGCCCCCCACATCGGAAGACCTGGAGGCCTACCGCGCGGCCAACGAATCCGATTACACCCTGGAGCCCACCTACACACTGCGGCAGGTTTACTTCAGCACAGACCGTCGCGGCGAAGAGTCCCGGCGAGATGCCGAGCAGGCACTGGTTCTGCTCGATACCGATGCCGGTATGGTCGATTTCAGCCAGCTGGGCGACCCCATATCCCTGCCAGGCCGCGTGGTCAGCGAGCGGGCCAGCGCGATTGACGGCCTGTTTGGACAGTCGTTCACCGCCGCCCTGTCAGACATCGCACCGGGCAAATGGTCAGGGCCGGTGCC
>WTJD01000268.1:10136-15178 GCA_011524975.1 Lysobacterales bacterium | reverse complement strand
CTGTCCGCGCATGAGGTTCGGCCGGGCTATCTGCATCTGAAGCAGGTCGAGGAAGAAACCTTTGACGTGCTGTGGCGCGTGCCGGCACGCGGCGAAAAGCGCATGACCCTGTACGCGAGATTGCCCGCCCATTGTGTTGACCCGGGCGAAGTACGCGCCTGGCGACAGAACGCCGCGCACATCGAGCGGTGGCTGAGCCGCTGCCCAGGCGGGCTCACAGGACACTCCATCAGAATAGACGGCCTCTCCGCAACGCTCACTGACGTTTTGGTGCGCTACGAACGGATGGACGGCACGGAGCAGGTGGTGCGTCTCACGCCATCGGAAGATGCATTTACGGTGACCGATGCCGAGAGCTGGCAGCAAGTGGCCAAGGCCTATACCGAACTCGGCGTGGAGCACATCCTGCTGGGCATAGACCACCTGCTCTTTGTCCTGGCGCTGCTGCTGATCGTCTCTGGTTGGGGCAAGCTGGTAGCGACGGTAACCGCATTCACCCTCGCCCACAGCATGACGCTGGCGGCGGCCACGCTGGGCTGGGTGAGCGTGCCGCAGTCACCCGTTGAGGCGGTCATCGCGCTGAGCATCCTGTTCGTGGCGGCGGAGATTGTGCACTGGCGACAGGGGCGTCCCGGCATCACCCGCCGCAAACCCTGGCTGGTGGCCTTTACCTTTGGCCTGCTGCACGGTTTTGGTTTTGCCGGCGCACTGACCGAGATCGGGCTGCCGGAGCACGCCATCCCGCTGGCGCTGCTGTTCTTCAACCTGGGCGTGGAAGCGGGACAGCTCATCTTCATCGGCGCCGTGTTCCTGGCCTGGGCGGTGCTGCGCAAAGTGCCGTGGCCGGAATGGGCCTGGCGGGTGCCCGTCTACGGAATTGGCGGTATGGCGGCTTTCTGGACAATTGAGCGAATTTCAGGTTTCTGATGACCCATCGTTTCCTGCATTGGCTGGAAAGCGGTGAATCTTTGCTGTTGGATGGAGGCCTGGCGACCGAACTCGAGGCGCAAGGCCACGACCTGAACAACACCCTGTGGTCGGCATCCTTGTTGCATCGTGAACCGGAGGCGATCATCGCCGCGCACATGGCCTACCTGGAGGCCGGCGCGCAATGCATCATCAGCGCCAGCTACCAGGCCAGCCGCGCCGGACTGATGACCCTGGGCATCTCACCCGGTGAGGCGGACCGCCTGATCGCCGGCACGGTGGATCTGGCAGCCGAGGCGCGCGAGCGCTTTCTCAATACCCACCCCAACGCCAACTACACGCCACTGATTGCCGCAAGTGTCGGGCCCTGGGGCGCGGTGCAACATGATGGTTCGGAGTACTCCGGTGTCTATGCCATCGACGACAAAGGGCTGCGCGCTTTCCATGCCGAGCGGTTGCCGGTGCTCGACGGCGCCGGCGCGGACGTGCTGGCTTGCGAGACCATCCCCAACGCAACCGAGGCCAGGGTGCTGGCGGGATTGCTGCGCCGGATGAAAACACCTGCCTGGGTCAGCTTTGCCTGTCGCAATGGCGAGCAACTGAGTGACGGCACACCATTGAGGAATGCAGCCCGCCTGTTTGCCAACCATCCCACGGTCCAGGCCGTGGGCGTGAACTGCACGGCGCCGCAATTTATTGAGCCGCTCATTGGCGTGTTGCAGGCCGTTGTGCCGGACAAGGCCATCGTGGTCTATCCCAACAGTGGGGAACATTACGATGCGTCTGACAACTCCTGGCACGGCACCGTCACGCCGATGGAATGTGCGCAAGCCGCCATCAGCTGGCGGGAGACCGGGGCGCGTTTGATCGGCGGATGCTGTCGAATGGGGCCGGGGCACATTTCGGCCATGCATGACATGCTCGGTTAGGGCAAGCCCACTACCACCGCTTCAGCAGCAACATCATAGATAACAAGCTCCCCACCGGCCCCGCTGTGGCTGATCTCAGTGTCTCTTCACACGCGCTTCACGCTGATTTGTATAAGGTTCGGATAAGTTTTTATTAAGTAAACACCTAAAACGAAGCCTGTTTGTATAAGTAAAGCGTTCCAATCGCAACCGTGAATCAGAGGAGACCCCAATGAAAAAGGTGATTACCGCCATGGCCATGGCAGCCTCACTTGGCTTTACCGCGGCCGCTCAAGCCGATACGCTTCTGGACATCTTGCTAGCAGACGGCGATATGTTTGATGACAATCAAAACGATTTCGACATTGTCACGCAAGCTATCGCGACCTGCTCTCCTGACCTGGTCGAAGGCGCCGGAAACGCGGAAGCCATGTTGACCGCGTTCCTTCCCACTGACAAAGCCTTTCGGATTTTGGTTGAAGACGTTTTCGACGTCGCAATTAAAAACGAAGCAGAACTTTTCGGCGCCATCGCAAGCGCATTCGGTTGCCCAACGATAGACACCGTTTTGAAGTACCACGTTGCTCCCGCCACTCTCTATGCGGCTGATGTATTGACGCTGGAAAGCGGGGACATGGTTCCGAATATAGCGATGCTCCCGCTTGAAGTGTCATTCAAGGGTCGCAAAGGCAAGGGACAGATTCGATTGGTTGACAACGAACCCATGTTGCGCAACCCAATCGTTGTGGCAACGGATATCATGGCAGACAACGGCGTGGCCCACGTTATTGACCGCGTCTTGCTTCCCATCGCTGTGGTCACGGAATAGCCCGTGGCTTAGTAGTTACCAGAAGTTACACACTTCGCTAAGCGTGAAGAGGCCACCGCTAGGGGTGGCCTCTTTTTTTTACACCTGAGGAAAGAGTTTCCACCCCTTCCTTTTTAAGTGAACAACTACCAGGAATAAGTCCCGCGCAGGTACCACTGCCCGCCTTCATAGTTGGCGGCGCTCCGGCGTGGGTATTCCAGGCCGACACTCAACCGGTTGGCGTACGGGGGGCCCACCTTGTCGATGTATTCATCGAAGATGTTCACCGCTCCAACCGCCAGGCGCCAGTTGTCATTGGCCTGCCAGCCCAGCTCCGCATCCACGTAGATGACGGACCCGATATTCTTGCTGGGGTTAGTCTCCGCGCCAATCCGGCCACGCTCATCATAATGATCACCGTAGTAGTTCAGCCGAACCAGCAGGGACAAGGCTTGGCTCAGGTAAGTGCTCGTGGTCAGCACAAAGCGGTGTTCCGGGTAGTTGTTTTCAATGTCCTCGATCAGGCCATCGCCCACGGGGTTGACGCCATTGACCTGTTTTTGACCTGTGACTTCAATTTCGTTGTAGCTGTAAGCGAATGTCAGGTCGGTGCTGGCCTGCCCGCCCCACTCGATACTCGAGGTCAACACAATGTCGGCACCGGTGTGCTCGACATCCAGCGCATTGGTATAGAACGAAATACTGGTCTCCAGCCCGCTGGGCAGCGGCGGCAAGGGTATGTTGCCCGTCCGGTAAATGCGATCATCCACCTCGATCTTGTAGAAATCGACCGTCAGCGCGGTCGAGCTGCCGAGGTCGGTGGTAAATCCGAAGCTGTAGTTGGTCGAGGTTTCTTCAGTCAGCGGACCACCACCCAATGCCTCGGCGCGCGGATCGGTCGAAGGCACCAGGCCTTCCTCAACCTGCTGCCCGGTGGTGCCGTCAAACGTGGTAATGACCGAGGAGATGTTCTTCTGTCCCGGGGTGGGCGCGTGGAAACCGGTTGAAACCGCACCACGAATGGTAAAGCGGTCTGTGACACGGTACCGCCCGGCCAGCTTCCAGTTCAGGGTATCGCCGAAATCGGAGAAATCCTCGTAACGAAGGGCATATTGCAGCAGCAAGGCGTCGGTGACGTCATGCTCAATGTCCGCATAAATGGCCCAGTTGTCACGTGAAAAGGAACCTTCATCGGCCGGCTCAGGTGAAGCAAAACCACTGGTCTTGCCTCCAAAGTAGGCATTAGGCTCCCCAGCGATGATGCTGTAGGTTTCCTCGCGCCACTCAGCACCGTAGGCCAGGTTCACCCGGTCGGTCAGCGCTTTGGAGAAATCGGCGTTCAAGTTGAACTCTTCCTGCTCGAATGCGCCGACATCAAAATCCATTTGCGGAATCTGCAGGCTGCTGTTGAGCCCCAGGGAAGTGTTGACGGTGTTGTTCAGGAAATAGTCGAGCTCGTTCCTGCCGAAACTGGCGCTGAAGTCATAGGTTGTGCCGTCTCTGAAAGCGCCTTCGAGACCGGCGACCGCGACCAGGTCTTCCTGGTCGCCATCAAGGAACGGGGTGAAGCCCGCCGGCAGGCCCGTAAAGCCGATTGCACGCAACGGCGACAGCGACGGGTGGTTGGGGTTCCGATAGAAGAACCGGTAGCGGCCCGTGGTATCTGCATAGCCGAACCTGGCATAGAAAAACTTGTCATTGCCAAGCTCCCAGCCCGAATTGATCCACACCCGGGCCCCGCTGCTTTCGGGCCGACCCCAGGTCTGCAGCAATGGCGCCTCGCCAAACGGTGCATCTGCACCAATTTCGCTCGGGTCGACACCTGCCGCGAGCAGGTTGTCGACATCGGCCTGCCGCTGGATCGCCCGAATCAGGGCCTCATTATCAATATACTCCACGCTGGCGTTGATGAAGCCGGAACCGACCGAGAAGCCCGCATTGGCGCCAAAGCGCATGCTGTCTTCGCCTTCGTAATACTGGCCCCATTGCAGGAAGGTTTCTCCACCCTCATCGGCATCCTTCGTGATGAAGTTAATGACGCCCGCGATGGCATCAGAACCGTACTGCGAGGACGCGCCATCACGCAGCACCTCGACCCGCTTGATGGCGATACCCGGCAGCATGCCGATGTCGGCAGCATGCGCACCGTTGCCGGCTGCGGGCGCGAAGAAATGCAGCAGCGCGGAACGATGCCGCCGCTTGCCGTCCACCAACACCAGGGTCTGATCCGGCGCGGTGCCGCGCAGTGAGGTGGGGCGCACAAAAGCACTGCCGTCACCCGTCAATGGCGTGGCGGTATAGGAAGGCACCAGCGCCTTCAGGTTGTCGGTCAGGTCGTTGGTGCCGCCATAGGCGTCGAACTCTTCGCCGGACAGCACGTCAATGGGCACGGTTGAATC
>WTJD01000268.1:4227-10036 GCA_011524975.1 Lysobacterales bacterium | reverse complement strand
CCTAACCTTGCTACATTGAGATGCGTTTGTCCAATCACCCGCACCCGACCGCCCGCTCACTGGATTTTGAACGCCCGGCGAACATCTTCCGCGGTGGCTGCCTGACGCTCCGAGTGCTCCAAGGCGGACAGAAACCCGGAGACCAACTCGCTGTTGCTCGGGGCAACAGACCCGTCAGGCAGCGCCAGGTTGTTCTCGAAGCCCAGCCGGACATGCCCCCCCAACTCCGCCACCTTCAGCATCAACGCCCGCTCCGACTGGCCGAAGCAGCAGGCGGCCCAGCTGAATCGCGACAGGTCGGCCCGATGGCGAAAGCCATCCAGCTCCCGCGTTGATCCCGGCCTGGCCTCGAGATAGCTGCCGAGCACCAGCAAAACCGACGGCGCGGCTTCACGGAGCGCGCCCGATTGGCGCAAATGCTCCAGCCGGGCCAACTCCTGGGGAGAATAGACAATGAACTGCTGCCAGATACCTTCTTCGGAGAGGCGGTTAAAAAACGCCAGGGCATCCTTTTCATGGGATTCCGAAGGCATCAGCTCGCGCAGCGCGAGCGAGACGGCCTCAGGGCGCAAGCGCCGCACCATCTCCATTTGCTGATCTGGCGTATACCTGCCCACGGCTTCGGTGGTGACCTGTAGCACCAGTTGGCGGCCGACCCTTTCGCGGATGGCGTCGATGGCCGCCCGGTAAGCCTCGACGGACAACGTATGCTGACCGCGCTCGTCCCGAACATGAAGATGCAGCACGCTGACGCCCGCGCACAGCAGCTGCTCTGCTTCATCGGCCAGCTCAGCAGGGCTGATCGGTAGCGCGGGGTGGTCTGCCTGGCTGCGACGGGCGCCATTGGGCGCGCACATCACCATCAGGCGACGCCGGTTGAATGCCGCGAGCGCGGGCTCAGTCCGTTCCATCGAAAGAAAACCCGCCAAGCGTGTCGGAAAGCAATTCGCACAGCTCGTGCACCTGGGGCTCGGAAATAATAAAAGGTGGAGCAAGCAGTATATGCGCGCCATCCTTGCCGTCTGCGGTACCGCCCCCGGGATAGCAGATCAGCCCATGCGCCATGGCCGCTTTCCTCAGTTTGGCCGGCAAGCCCCACTCAGCGGGCACCGGCTGCCGGGTCTCCCTGTCCAAAACCAGCTCCAAACCGACAAACAAGCCGCGACCACGCACCTCGCCGACATGGGCATGCGAACTGAAGCGGCGCCGCAGCTCGGACCGCAGCAGGCGGCCTCTGTGACGCACCTGTTTTAAAAGGTCTTCGTGCTCTATGGCGTCAAGGACAGCCAAGCCCGCAGCGCAGGCGGTGGCATGCCCGACGAAGGTGTGTCCGTGGGCAAATCCGTCCTGTGCCATCCGCTCATGCACCGCGCCGCTGGCCAGAGCAGCCCCCAGCGGCTGATATCCACCGCTGATCCCCTTGGCCAGGGTCACGATGTCAGGCTGGATGCCATCCTGCTCAAACCCGTGCCAGGTGCCGGTGCGTCCACAGCCGGCCATGACCTCGTCAAGCACCAGCAGGATGCCATGCCGGTCACAGACCTCGCGCATCGCGCGCCAGTATCCCTCCGCCGGTGGTACGGCGCCCAGCGAGGCGCCGACCACGGTCTCGCCCATGAAGGCCGCCACGTTGCCCGGCCCGGCCGCGACGATGGCCTGATCCAGTTCGTCAGCCAAGCGCCTGACGTATTGCGCGGTGGTTTCGTTGGGCAACTGATCGCGATAGGCATTGCATGGGCTGACACGCGGCCACTGGTGCAGCATCGGCTCATAGGGTGCACGGCGTTTGGTGTGGCCGGTGACGGAGAGCGCCCCGAGCGTATTGCCGTGATAGCTCTGGCGCCGGGTGATCACGATGTGCCTGTCATGCTCTCCAGCCGAACGCCAATATTGGCGAACCAGCTTGAGCGCGGTCTCGTTGGCCTCTGAGCCACCGGACAAGAAGTAAACGCGGGCATCGGGGATCGGGCACAGCTCCGCCAGGCGCACAGCGAGTTGCTCCTGGGGTTCATTGGTGAAGAACTGCGTGTGGGCAAAAGCCATGTCCCCCGCCTGGCGACGGACGGCACTGATCACACCCGCGTGGCCGTGGCCCAGGCAGGAGATGGCCGCGCCGCCGCTGCCATCCAGGTATTTCTGTCCGTCGGCATCCCACAGGTACACACCTTCGCCTCGAACGGCCCTGGGGTATGCCTGACCCGGGGCCCGGTAGAACACGCTGCTCATTGAATGTCTTCCATTAATACCAGAGCGCTTTATTTTGCCTGCTCGTCCACGGCTGAGAAACCCCTGAACCGCCGCCCGCCGCCACCCCTGGCCGTGTTGCGGCCAGGCGATCAAACTGGGCGACGACAGGCCCTGAAAAGACCAAATCCCACCATGGGCGCTCTGGATTTTGGGTGCAATTTATCGCATCCTGAGCCACTCATGGGCCGGCAAGGGGCATACGTGGGCCCATCACCCACGCGCCACTTTTTGCCATGACCGTGAAGCGAGACCGAGATGAGCAGTGAATACAGCCCCCGGGACAGAATGCCCGGGCCAATGGAGGCCCCGATGACCCGTGCCCGGCTAAAAGACCGGGTCGCGCGGGCGTCTGTCCGCCATGACGCTGCCCGGCACCCCGTACTTGTATCGATGCGCCCGGGGGAGCCTTTAATGAGAGGGAATGTTCAGTGAGCGCGGGTCTGTAATTTATGCCGGAGGGGCCTGAAATTCGCCGCGCCGCCGATCGCCTCGCCAAAATATTGGTGGGCCGCCCCCTGGAACGAGTGACCTTTGCCTTTACGCACCTGAAGCACTATGAGCCCGAACTGACCGCCGCGCAGGTCCTTGACGTGCGCACCCGCGGCAAGGCCATGCTGATTCATTTTGGCTGCGGCAAGGTGATTTACGCCCATAATCAGCTCTATGGCCGCTGGTATCTGTGCAAAAAAGGGCGCCCGCCACAGACCCGGCGCCAGTTGCGACTGGCCCTTGAAACAGCGACCGATTCGGCGCTGCTGTACAGCGCATCCGATATCACCGTTTTGGCGGACCATGGACTGGCTGAACACCCGTTCCTCGCCCGGGCCGGGCCTGACCTGTTAACGGATGACCCGTCCGCGAAGGACATTGCCGACCGGCTCTCAGCACCAACATTCCGGCGGCGGCAGCTTGCTATGCTGCTGCTTGATCAGTCGTTTGTCGCGGGACTGGGAAACTATCTTCGCTCGGAGGTATTGTTTGCCGCCGGTTTACATCCAGAGCTGAAGGGGGTGGACCTGAGCCGCCCCGAAGCCCTGAAGCTGGCGAGAGCCATCCGACGACTGACACAAAGGTCTTACCAGACCGGCGGAATAACCAATGATCTGAAAACGGCGGCTCGGTTAAAAGCGCGCGGGCTGCCGCGTCGGGCCTATCGACACTACGTGTTTTCACGGGCCGGCGAGCCCTGCTTTGCATGCGGTGAATGCATCGTGCGGGAAAACCACGCCGGCCGGCGGCTCTATCGCTGCCCCCACTGTCAGCCCGCTTCAGCCCGCAGCCGGAACGCCCCTTGAGGAGCACGATGGACTACGAACAACTTGCTGTGCAGTTCTGGGAGGCGGGCTACCTGACCGTCGATGACTTTTTCGCCAGCGGCTTAATGGACGAGCTCGACCAGCTTGTCGTTGAGCACTTTGGAGAACAGCCGGACTTTGCCCATACCGAAGAGTTCCTCGACAGGTCAAAGACTGAAGTCATACCGTGGTTCCCCCAGCACGGTGGGCATTCCGCTTTCGACAGGATCAGCGAGCTGGATGGGCTGGCTGAGCTCACCCGTTCGATACTGGGCGCCGACTGGAACGCCCTCTACTGCATGGTGATGTTTTCGAAGCCAGGCACTACCGGCCAGGCCTGGCATCAGGACTGCTCGCCTGAGGCGAGTGACCATTTCAATTTGAACCGCCTGGTCTACACGCGAGACATCAATGCAGTGACCGGAGGACAAACGGTCGTTGTGCCGGGCTCGCACCGGCAGGGGGAGCTTCCGCCCGGAGACCCATGGGCAAACATGGATGGACAGGTCGTGCTTAAGCCGCGGAAAGGGTCGCTCGTCATCTTGCACGGTCATACCTGGCACCGCGTGCTGCCCGTGACCGGAGGCGCTCGTTTCTCGACCAATTACCGGGCGACGCCTTCGGGTACGCCCGAGGACATCACCGATATCTGCGTGTATCGCAATATGCGCTATTGCTTCTCGACACAGAGCGTGGTCGAGGAACGTATCGTGTAGCGATAGCAAGCAGCGGAGTCTCGGGAAAAGCATCGGGACTCGCTACGATTAGCACCAGCCAGGCAAACCTTCCACGCCTTGCGATCTATGGAATACACAGAGGTGCAATGGCTACCCTGATGTCCATGTCCACGGTCGGTGTATGCATCATGTGGATTCACTGGAGGCTATCCCGCCGATCCTAGCCGCATGGGCGCTATCGATATTTCGCAGGCCCAGTGGGCCTATGGCGGTGCCTGGAAACCGGGCATACGCCACGCCTGACGCGAAGCTCAAATGCCACCCGGGCGCCTCAGGTATTGTTAAGGTAGTCTACTGGTCAGTCTGGGTGGTTCCGATCTGCCATGGAGCCCACACGCACGTCGCAGGCCAGCTATTGGGAGGTTTCCGCGCCTATGAATATGCCCTACCGTTTCGCGGTAACGAAATGTCTGCCGCTAATGCTGTGCCTGTCGGCCCAATGTCATGCATGGGGCCCCGAGGTACACCATGTCATTGGCCTGCTGGCGCAGCAGCAACTGGATGAAAACGTGGCCGGGGCCTTGCATCAATTGATGGCCACGGACAGCAATGAGGACATTGCGGCCACCTGTAATTGGCCTGACCAGTACCGCGCAACGGAACAGGGCGCCTGGAGCGCGCCCCAGCATTACATCAACGTGCCCGATGGCGGCACTGATTTTGAACCCGCTCGTGATTGCCCGTCGGGCATGTGTGTATCGGGCGCCATCAGCCGCTATGCCCTGGAGTTAGCAGACGAAAACCTGGAACAGGAGGTCCGGCAAAATGCCTGGTCCCGCCTGTGTCATTTCATGGGTGACATTCACCAGCCGCTGCATGTGGGGTACCGATCGGATCGCGGCGGCAATGACGTCGAGGTTTCATGGCGCGGCCAACCGATGGATCTGCATGACTTCTGGGATCACGCGCTGCTGGAGGAAAATTATGAAAACTGGCGCCAACTGACCCAGGACCTGGCTTACCTGACCGGCACCACCACCCCCGGAGCGCCACTCGATGAGGAGGTGCTTTTGTGGGCTTCAGAATCTCACGAACTGGTCAGGCAATTCGCCTATCCACCCGCAGCCAAGATCAATGAGCGCTTCGCCGCAGCATCCTGGCTACTGGCTCGCTCGCGCATCGCCCAGGCAGCGGACAGGCTGGCCTGGCTCACCCAAGAGTTGTTGGCGGAACCCTGAAATACCAGAGTCCCGATACCCGGTGTTTGTGAGGCCGTGCGCGGGCATGGCACGCGATGTACAGGAAGCACAAGTGCCGTGGAGGCCATGGATGGCCGGTAACGGCCCCGGCAGGATTTATTCGCTACATCCCTGTAGCTCACCCTCGCCCTGCCCGGGTCGCCTCGCATAGCACGGCGCGTCCAAAACGGCAGTCCTGCCGTTTTGTTGAACCTTAATCTCGACGATGTCTCGATAGTCCACCCCCCTTGAGAACACCCCATACAAAAAAGCCACCGCAAGGGTGGCATTTTTTGTATGGCGCGCCCGGCAGGATTTGAACCTGCGACCCCTGCCTTCGGAGGGCAGTACT
>WTJD01000268.1:0-4127 GCA_011524975.1 Lysobacterales bacterium | reverse complement strand
ATGGCGCGCCCGGCAGGATTTGAACCTGCGACCCCTGCCTTCGGAGGGCAGTACTCTATCCAGCTGAGCTACGGGCGCGTTGTTTTCCCGAGGGGCGCGTAGTTTAGCGGTTTTAACACCGTTAAGTAAATCCACGTGCCTGCCTGTGCGAGGCAAGTCTATACTCTAGCGACGACAGTTGACGCCGCCCCGGGACTCCAGTTAACTCCGGCAGATCCCACAGGACTGGAGCAGGAACATGAGTGGACTTCTGGCATTACTGGATGACGTCGCCGGCATCGCAAAGATCGCCGCCGCCTCGGTGGACGACGTCGCCACGCAAGCCGCGAAGGCAGGCACCAAGGTCGCCGGTGTGGTCATCGACGATACCGCGGTCACACCCAAGTACCTGATCGGCTTCAAGGCCAGCCGCGAGCTGCCGATCATCTGGAAAATCACCAAGGGTTCGCTGTTCAACAAGATGGTCATCCTGTTGCCGGTGCTGTTGCTGCTCAACGCGTTTGCGCCATGGGCCATCACACCCTTATTGATGCTGGGTGGAGCCTACCTGTGCTTTGAAGGCGCAGAGAAAGTGTTTCACTGGCTGTTTCCACATCGGGACGAGCACATCGAGGAGGACATGGACATCGGCAACCCGGCCCAGCTGGAAGAAACCCGGGTCAAGGGCGCCATCAAAACCGATTTCATTCTTTCAGCCGAGATCATGACCATCATCCTGGCCAACATCGAAGACGGCTCGTTCTGGTTCGAGGCCTCGACGCTGGCGCTGGCCGGCTTTGCCGTAACCGTCCTGGTTTACGGCACCGTGGCGCTGATCGTGAAAATGGATGACATCGGGGTGTGGCTGGTATCCAACGCGCCCACGCCGATCGGCCGTGGATTGGGTCGCGGCCTGGTGAAAGGCATGCCCATCCTGCTGACCACGCTGTCGATCGTCGGCACAGCGGCCATGCTCTGGGTGGGCGGCTCTATCATCCTGCACGGCATGGACGTGCTCGGGATGCCCTGGATTTACGATCAGATTCATCACCTGGCGGTCGCCGTTGCCGAGGCAGCAGGCCAGGCGACAGTCTTTGTCCAGTGGCTGGTCGTCGCGTTTCTGGACGGGGTCTTCGGCATCGCGCTCGGCATGCTGCTGATTCCGCTTGTGACGCGAGTGGTGAATCCCCTGACTGAGAAGGTCTCGGATGCCTTTCTGTGAGACACAGGACTGGCTATAATTGCTGCCCCTTTTTCGGGATCGCATAGCGTGCGTTCCCGGCAGCTGAAATAGACCCCAGAGGTAAAGCATGGGTAAGCACGAAGACAAGTTATTTATGAAGCGGTTCAGCCTTGTGATCGGCATCCTGGTGGCCATCACCGTCGTGATCATGATCCTCGCTTCTACCTACCAGAAAGAACCGGACCCCTCCGAGAACCCCAGCAAGCTGGCGCTCGCCGCCGACCGGGTCGCGCCCGTGGGCGCAGTGCGCACTGAAATGCCGGCCGCGGAAGCGTTGGTTCAGGCCGCCGCGGCGCCCGAACAGGTGGCATCGGCACCCGATGGCGCCGCCACCTACGCATCGGCCTGCCAGGCCTGTCACATGGTGGGTGCTGCCGGCGCCCCCGTCCCGGGCTCAGACGCCTGGGCAGAGCGCGTCGCCAAGGGCGCAGATGCGCTTTACGCCAACGCCATCAACGGCATCAACGCGATGCCGGCCAAGGGCGGACGCATGGATCTCAGCGATGAAGCGGTCAGGGCCGCGGTAGACCACATGCTGGCCCAGTAATGCCGGTGCATGCTTTCAGCCGAAAAACGCCGCTGTTTGCGGCGTTTTTTTGTTTCGCTGCCTTGTCGCAAGGCTGTCGGTCCACCTCGGGCGTGTCTGAGCTCCCGGAGTCGGTTTGCCAGCAGGCGACCATCCCCATTGCTGAAGTCCAGGGCCGGGACAATCGCTCGCCGATGCAGGGACAGCCCGTAACGGTGCGCGGTGTCGTGACGTGGGTAAGCCCTGACGCGGGTGTCTTTCTCGAAGAAGTCGCGTCCGATGCCGACCCGGCCACCTCCAACGCGCTCTTTGTTGAGAGCAGCGAGCTCAGCCTGCAGCTCAGTCAAGGTGACCGGACCGTGGTATCGGGACAGGCCTCCGAAATCGGACAGGGACCGGACACGCTCACGTCACTCACCGAAGTTACCGGGATGCGGGTGTGTGAAGACGGCGTTCCGCTACCCTCCACCGACACGAGGCTGCCCATCCGCATGGCTGAGCGTGAATCACTGGAAGCGATGCACGTGAGCTTTCGGCAGGCGCTTGCGGTGACTGATATTTATCGGCGCGCCGATGGCCGCATCCGCATCAGCGCGAACCGGATATTACCGGCGCCCACTGAAGTGGCGCGGCCGGGTGATGACGCCAGGCGGCAGGCCGGAGTCAACCGCGACAACTCGCTGCACGTGTGGCTGGATGATTCGGACGAGCAGCAATACACCATCGGGGCCATGGTCATGGCGGCCGAAGGCCTGATGGGAAACGATGGTCGTTACCAGCAATTATGGGCCCGTGACGCCTTACCGTTCACGCCGGTCGTGCAGTATCGAAACCCGGCACCCGAGGCGGACGAAACCCGAGTGGTGTCGTTCAACCTGAGAAACTACTTTAATGGTAATGGCCGCGGCGGCGGCTTTCCGACCGCTCGCGGCGCAAAGACAGCGGATCAGTTTGAACGGCAGCGGGGCCGCTTGAGGGCGGCGTTTCGCTTTCTGGACCCACATGTCCTGGCCGTGCAGGAACTCGAAAATGACGGCTTCGGCCCGAACAGCGCCGCGCAGGATCTGATTCGGGACCTGGAGCGGGCAACCGGCGTGGAATGGGCTGTGGTCAATCCGCTGGGCGGGCCCGTGGGCGACGATGAGATCACTGTGGGCTTGTTTTTCCGTCCTGAGCGGTTGCAGGCCATTGGGCCGGGCAGGGTCCTGGCCAGCCCGCCGTTTCAATATCATAGTCGGCAACCCGTGGCACAGGCCTTCCTGGATCTCGACCAGAGCCGTTCCTTCCTCGTTGCGGTGAACCACTTCAAATCCAAGGGCAGCTGTCCGGAGGACGGCCCCAATGCCGACAAGCGGGACGGGCAGGGCTGCTGGAATCTCGCGAGAGAGGATGCCGCAAGAAGCATGACGCGGTGGGCTGATCAACTCGCCCAGGACCTCACCGAGGGCCGCGCCCTGATACTCGGGGACCTCAATGCCTACCGCATGGAAGACCCGATTGAATTCATGCTGGAGTCTGGTTACAAGGACCTCACGGCATCCACCGGCCTGAGACAGGAATACAGCTACGTGTACGGCGGCCAGGCAGGCACCCTGGATCACGCTTTTGCATCGCCAGCGATGGCTCCACTGGTCCGCAGCGGCAGAATCATGAATATCAACGCGGGGTACCCCGCCGGCGTGAACCTTGATCTGCCCTGGCTGCGCTCATCAGACCATGACCCGGTCATCGTCGACCTTCAGCTGGTCCCGCCGGGCGCCCGGAAATAGCCTGACTGCAGTGACATGCTTTTTCCATTGAATCAGCGCCACAAACGATGACGCAGAGCCCGCACCCCCCGGAACACTTTCCCACCGAGCGCTTTCCCACCGAGCGCAGCGCACTGATGCTGGCGGGGCCGGCCGGGGCCCTGGAATGCGTCTGCGATGTTCCGGATGACCACGATACCCGGCCCGCCACCATCGTCATTTGCCACCCGCACCCACAGCATGGCGGCAGCATGCAAAACAAGGTCGTGACGATTCTCGAGCGATCGATGCGGGAGCTCGGCCTGCGCACCGTGCGGTTCAATTTTCGGGGCGTTGGCGCCAGTGAAGGTGAATTCGATGATGGCGATGGTGAGACCAATGACCTGCTCGCCGTGGTGGAATGGGTGCAACGAACCCGCCCATCGGATGAATTATGGCTCGGTGGGTTTTCTTTCGGCGCCTATGTCTCTTTAAAGGCCGCCCAGCGCCTTCAACTGGGCCAGTTGATCTCAATCGCGCCGCCCGTTGGACGCTACGAGTTTTCGGAGTTGCCTCACCCCGGTTGCCCGTGGCTGGTCGTGCAAGGTGACCGGGATGAGCTGGTCGACATCGACCAGGTACGCAGCTGGGT
>WTJD01000273.1 GCA_011524975.1 Lysobacterales bacterium | reverse complement strand
CTCAATGGCCAATATCGAAGTGATCGGCTACCAGGAACATCCCGCAGACGCCATTTCGCAAACGCACATCCTGGTCAATTTCTCCAGTGTGGCCGAATCTTTCGGCCGCACCGTCGTGGAGGCCATGGCGTCTGGGCGCCCGACCATCGCTTATGCGCACGGCGCGATGAGCGAAATCATCGAGCACGGGGAGACCGGCTACCTGCTACCTTACGGGCAACCGCTGGCTGCCCTTCCCCACCTTGAAACTTTGCTTCGGGAGGAGGGGCTGATCCACTCCATGGGCGAGGCAGGTCGCGAACGCAGTGCGCAAATGTTTGACCTGACGGTGCTCGAGCGTGGGATGCGCAACGTGTTTGAGCAGGTGCTCGAGCAGGCCGCACCCCAGACCCGGGAGCGGTTATCGGGCACCGACATACCACTGCGCATCGCTTATTTTCAGTGGTTCTTCCCCGTGCAATCCGAGACATTTGTACTGAACGAACTGCGACACCTGGTGGCCGCCGGCCATGACGTGTTGGTTTTCTGTTTCGACTCACCGCCCACTTCGTTCAGGCCGGATTTCGATATTGCCTGGGAGCGTGTCAAATCACCGGAAGAACTGGCACAGAGGCTCATCGCAACGGACCGTCAACTGGCGCATGCCCACTTCGTGTACCCGACGGTCACAGACATGCTTTGGCCGGCCTGCGAAATAGCCCAGATCCCGTTCACATGCATCGCACACGCGCGTGATATCTTCGAGTACGACCACGAGGTCCGAAACCACATCGTAGAGATCAGCCAGTCGGATCTTTGCCGGCGAATCCTGGTGCCGGGCAACTTCCATCGTGAATTCCTCATTGAGCGCGGTGTGGCAGAGGACATGATCATGATCAATCCTCAGGGCCTCGACACGCGCTTGTATCCATTCACCGGCGTCGAAGACAAACCCCTGCGCGGCGTCGTTTCCTGCGTTCAGCGCTTTGTCGAGAAAAAAGCCATCAAGGATCTGATCGCGGCCGGGCCGGCCCTGGCAAAAATGGGTATCAGCATCCGGATATATGGTTATGGCCCGCTTGGTGAGCGTTATCGCGATCAGATCGCGGACCTGGCTTCAGACAATGTCGAGCTTCACGGCCCGGTCAACAGCCGCGAGGAACTCATCCGAATCCTGTCAGAGAGCGATCTGTTCGTGACCCCCTGTATCCGCGCACAAAACGGCGACATGGATGGCATCCCCACCGTCTTCATGGAGTCCATGGCCGTGGGCACCCCGGTGGTGACAACGGCCATCTCCAGCATTCCCGACCTGATCAAAGACGGTGTCAACGGGCTGGTGTGCGAGTCGAACGACCCGCAGTCTATCGCCGACACGGTGGGCAGATACTTCAGGATGCCGCGCGCGCGTCAGTGGTCGATGCGCCTGGCGGCGCGACAGCATGTCGAAGCACATTACGAAACCCGAAAACTGCTGGGCAGGCTGCTCGACCAATACCGGATGCGAACCGTCGATATTGTGATCGTGTCCTGGAACAATCCAAAGCAACTCAAGGAAGTCATCCGAAGAATTCAGAACTATACCGGCATGCCTTTCCGGCTGATCATCAACGACAACGCCAGCGATCCGGAAACCATCCGCTATTTGCGCGAACTGAGCCGTAACCATAGCCACATTCAGGTCCTGTTCCAGGACGAAAACCTGCTGGTTGGCCCCGGAACCAATCTGGCCCTGGACGCCGGAGACTCAGAGTTCGCCATTTATATTTGCGGCAAGGAAGGCTTTGCGCTGCAACCCAACTGGGAGCGAGCGCTGGTTGAGTTTATGGACGCTCACCCCCGAGTCGGCCTCGGCGGAACGCTTTGCTACAGCCCCTCTTACAGCACCGGAAAGGACTATCCCAGCATCGCGCTGTTCGACGGTTTCCGCAATCAGAACTTCGCGCTGGAAAACCCGGATCGGCCCTTTTTTCATGTACAGGGCGGCCTGTTCATCCTGCGCCGAGAGATGTACGAAGAAATTGGTGGATTCAGCGAGGCAGTGCCACACAACTACACCGATGTGGAATACAG
>WTJD01000202.1:3780-23058 GCA_011524975.1 Lysobacterales bacterium | reverse complement strand
ATGCGACAGGGCAGGGCGGCTCCCCGCTGCTGACCATTGTCATGCTGTTTGTCGCGGTCGCTTATCAACTGTTGCTTTTTGCCAGCCAGTACGTGGCCTTTCGGGATATATTCAGGCTGGGTCATCCACGCCCCGGGTCTTCTGAGGACTCCGATCAGCTGGTGGCTTGATCCGTTTCGTTTTCAGCAGGCTTTTCAGCGATCAAAATCCTGGAAAAAATGATGCCCAGTTCATAGAGCACCCACATGGGTAGCGCCAGGAGCGTCTGAGAGATCACATCAGGAGGCGTCAGCAGCATCCCGAGGGCGAAGGCGCCCACAATCACGTAAGGGCGCGCCTGCGCCAGTTTCTCGGCAGTCACCAGGCCGGTTGCCACCAGGATGATGGTGGCGATCGGCACTTCAAACGTGATTCCAAAGGCCAGGAACAGCGTGATGACGAAGTCGAGGTAGCGGCTGATGTCGGTCATGACGGATACGCCTTCCGGCGCGACCCGTGTCATGAATCCGAACACCAGCGGAAAAACCACGAAGTACGCAAACGCGCAGCCCAGGTAGAAAAGCAGCACGGATGAAAACAGCAGGGGACGGGCAAGCCGTTTCTCGTGGCGGAACAGTGCCGGCGCCACGAAAGCCCACAACTGGTACAGCACCACGGGTATGGCAATGATCACCGACAGCAGCAGAGCCAGCTTGAAGGGGGCGAGGAAGGGCGATGCCACATCGATGGCGATCATGCTGCTGCCGTCAGGCAGACTGGCCAGCATGGGGCTGGCCAGCAGGTTATAGAGTTTTCGCGAAAAGGGCAGCAGGCATATCAGCACGACCAATATGGCGAGACACGCCTTGATCAGCCGGCTTCGGAGTTCGACCAGGTGTTCGAGGAAGCTTTGCTCGCGGTCGCCTTCTGGAATGTCGCTCATTGGCGCTTCCCGACCTGATCGGTTGCGGTCTGATCGGCTTCCTTGTTTCCAGCTTCGCCATCGCTCGCCGCCCGATCGACGGGGGACTGACGCGCATCCAGGCTCTTTCCGATCTCCTCGAGGTCCTTGCCGACAGATTTGACCGACTCGGTCATTTCAGAAGCTGCCAGTTCGGACTGAATGGTGCGTTGCAGCGAAAACCAGCTGGTACGCGCCTTGCGTACCAATGCCCCCAGCGTTCTTGCCGCTGCGGGAAGCCGTTCCGGACCCAGCACCAGCAGCCCCACCAGGGCCAGCAGAAACAGCTCTGCAAATCCGATATCAAACATGCCGGGGTTTACGGCGCCTTGCTGTCCGTGCTCTCTGAGGCCGCCTCGGAAGCTTCCTCGTGCGACTGGGCTTGGGCCGACGGGGCATCTGCCTCTATCTGCTCGGGTTCCTGTTGCTCTGGCTCGTTGTCCATGCCTTTTCGAAAGCCCTTAACCGCGCTGCCCAGGTCGCTGCCTATATTGCGCAGTCGCTTGGTCCCGAACACCAGGACCACGATTAACAAGAGGATGAGGAGTTGCCATCCGCTGATTCCGCCCACCATGAGCTGTCTCCGCTTGAAGTGATCTACAAGTGTATCGCAATCGGCTGGGCGAGTTGCCTGCCGGGACCGGAGGAGATGGTTGGCCGATCAGGCCTTGAAACGGTTGACCGCCAGCAGCCCCGTGCCAAGCATCAGAACAAGCGTCAGCAGGCGCCCCGGGTTGCCAAACACAGGGACAGCACGGACGGTGGGGTTTTCACTATCTCGGGAAGGAGGAGGAGCCGAACAGCCGCCGGGTGAGGCCACTGCCAGGCTCTCGAAGCCCCCCGCGGACATGTCAATGACGCTGATGGCCTCGCCGCTGTCTTTATCGATCTGCAGCAGCTGGCTGGGCTCATCGCCCCGGTCGACCAGCGCCCAAAGCGTGCCGTCACTGCTGAATGACAGGCCGGCCTCGAAATAGTCAGGTACTTGCGCGCCCACGCTGCCCACCCTGGTTGCCTGCCCGGTTTCAAGATCAATGCTGAACAGGCTGCGGGAGTCGGCCTGGTACTCACCATCACCGTCAAGCCCATTGCCCAGACCGTACAACTGCGCTGGCTTGCCCCACGAGGCCAGGGCCGAGATGTTGTGCCCCAGCGCGCCCACCGCGCCCACGGGGCTGGCTGATCCGTCCAGATCCAGGCGATACAGGGTTTGCGTGCTGACAGAGCTGATATACAGGGAATCCTCGCAGGTAAACGTCATACCAAAATCGTTGCCGTAGGCGTCGCTCAGGCCGCTGATGGGCACGTCGCCTTGCGATTGCACGATACCTGACAGGGTGTTGACCTGGAACAGGCGGAATGAGTCCTCGTCAACAGCCCAGAGCACACCGTCGCTGTCGAAAGCCAGCCCTTCAATATCTTTTCGAACGCCAGTCGTTGAACTGAGCACCTGGAGATCACTCACCGGTGTGGCCACGCCCGTGGCGAGCTCAATTCGATGCAGCGCGTCGCCGTCCGGCGCGTCGGAATTAACGGAATATCCGACAGGCGCGGCGGCCGCGGCGGCCGGCATGGCCAGCAGCAATACCGTCATCAAGGTGTTCAGCGCAGATTTCATCGGACGACCCGCAAAGTCGCATGTGGAGCGACGGGATCAATATCCTACCAAAATTTGAGAGAAATACAACGTATTATCATATAGTTAGCTAATGCTTTGGCGGGTGTTGCTTGTGTGCAACATGCGCTTGTCCGGGTTTGATGGAAACTGGCCGGTCTCAGTGGTCGCAAAGCATTGATCCCTTGATAAATTTGGCCGCCGGCGGCCAAATGCGCGAGTCGTGATGCCCTGAAAAGCACCGCTTGATGATCGGCTGTGGTTTTTTGGCAACAGAGCGCGTGTCAGAGATTTCGGGCCACTCAACATCGGACGCGGCCGTTTACGACTCATCTACGACTCATTTGCGACTCGTCTGCGAGCCGTCAGAGCCGGCTCATACAGGCAGGTCCCCAGCGCCGGAGGCGAACAAGCGGCGTTTTAGTGGGACGCGCCGGGTGTCATCGCCATGGCTCTTTCAGGCTGGGCCTGTATAGATGCAACCGGCATTGCATGTTTCCTGCACCACGATCTTTGACAGGCCATTGAGTCTGCCGTGCAGTTTTGACCAGATCCACTTTGCGAGATTTTCGGAGGTGGGGTTTTCCAGCCCCTCGATATCATTCAGGCAGTGGTGGTCGAGTTGGTCGAACAAGGGCTGGAACGCGGCTTTCAGATCGGCGAAGTCCATGACCCAGCCGCTTTCGGGGCCAGGTTCGCCCGAGACATGAACCTCGATACGAAATGAATGCCCATGCATTCGAGCGCACTTGTGACCCGGTGGCACATGGGGCAGAAAGTGCGCGGCCTCAACCTGGAAAACGCGGAAGATATCCATGATGGAATTGTGCATGTCCGCCAGAGAGCAGGCAAGGAGACCGCCCGGTACATCGCCGGGCGGCCGGGCGTCAAGACGGGTGGCGCGGAATTACTGGCAGTCGCAGAAAGGCTTGTCCGTGGACTTGCCGCAACGGCAGAGGCTGGTCTGCATGGTCAGGAACTCCTGGCCTTTGCGATTGTGAATCCGCACGAAGCCGCGCAATTTCAGCGGTCCATTTTGAACGCAGGTGATGGTCAGGGTCTGCGGCCGATTGATCTGTACACAATCGGAGGCCTTCTGAAAAGACCCAGGGTCGAAAAATTCAACATCGAGATGCCGCCCATCGCAGATTGGCTTCATGTTCGAAGATCCGCAACGGCAGAGGGTCAGGTGGTTGGCATGGGTGCTCGTACCATCCTCCTCCACCAGGGTCAGGTTACCCGTAATGCGCAGAGGGCCGCCGGGACCGACCTGCACCTCGTTGGGAATATCCAGCTTTTTGGGCAGTTTTCGATTGCCGCGTTGCTCGAGAAACCAGCGATCGTGGGCCCGTTCGCCTGTGGGTATTTGAGGTTCGAGTGATTGTGGGGCACTTAAGCCCTCGCGGATGGGTGCCCGTTCTTCCGTTTCGGGCTGCGACTCTGGCGCAATTTTTAGCGCCGTCGCCTTGGTTGGGTCTGCCATGACTTCTTATCTCCAGGAATCCTTTCCTCAAAGCTATTGTAGAATCAGTTGCGGTCTATGCCTATCCCCTTCACATGAATTTCACATGAAAATACTCACTTTTTTTCTGGTTTTTGTTTCATCCGCGCTGTCGGCGGCTCCCGCTGAACTCCCCGAACGGGTGCGGGGGGACGGCCCCTTCGACCGGCTGATCCTGCGCGGCGTTATGGTCGTCAATGGCGAGGGTGCTCCAGCCAATGGCCCGATGGACGTGCTGATCGAAGGAAATCGCATTGCTTCCATTCGCAGTCTGGGCATTGTTGAGCCCGTACCGGAATCCGCTCGTATCCCGGTGCGGGAAGGTGACCGCGTACTGGACCTCCATGGTCACTACCTGCTGCCGGGCTTTGTCGATTTGCATGCGCATTTTGGGGGCGACGAGCAAGGTGTGCCGGCAGAGTATGCCGCCAAGCTGTGGCTGGCGCACGGTATCACGACCATACGCGAGCCGGGCAGCGGCAACGGTCTGGAGTGGGTTTTGAGGCAAAAGGATCGGAGTGAGCGCAATGCGGCGACCGCGCCCCGAATTGTGCCTTACGTGTTCTTTGGGATGGGCGAAGACCAGCCGATCATGGAGCCTGAGCAGGCGCGAAAGTGGGTGCGCAAAATGGCGCGCGCGGGGGCAGCTGGCGTCAAGTTTTTCGGCGCGCCGCCCGCGGTGATGCGCGCCGCGCTGGAGGAGGTCAAGAACCAGGGCATGGGCGCCGCTATGCACCACGCGCAACTGGAGGTTGTTAACTGGAATGTTCTGGATTCCGCCCGCGCGGGTATGACCACCATGGAACACTGGTACGGTCTTCCAGAGGCCATGTTCGATAACCGCGTTATCCAGGGCTATCCGCTGGATTACAACTATGCCAATGAGCAGCATCGGTTTGGAGAAGCGGGCCGGCTCTGGAAGCAATCGGCCGCGCCGGGGTCTGAGACCTGGAACGCGGTGCGCGACGAACTCATCGCGCTGGATTTTACGCTCAACCCCACCCTGACCATTTACGAGGCCAGCCGGGACCTGATGCGTGAGATGAACGCGGACTGGCATAAGGACTATACCCACCCCAACCTGTGGGCGTTCTTCCAGCCTTCCCGTGCTGCTCACGGTTCCTACTGGTTCGACTGGACCACGGCTGATGAGATCGCCTGGAAAAACAATTTCCGCCAATGGATGGCGTTCCTCAACGACTACAAGAACCATGGGGGCCGCGTCACCCTGGGCTCGGACTCGGGCTACATCTGGAAGATTTACGGATTTGGTTATATCCGGGAAATGGAACTGCTTCAGGAAGCGGGCTTCCATCCACTCGAAGTGCTGCGTTCAGCCACATTCCAGGGCGCTGAAGTGCTGGGGATGGATGACCGCATCGGTTCGATCCGCCCCGGTAAACTGGCGGACCTGGTGGTCACCGAGTACAACCCGTTGCGCAACTTCAAGGTGCTTTACGGCACTGGCCACTTTCGCTTGGATGCCAATGATCAGCCTGCCCGAGTGGGTGGCGTTCGCTACACCATCAAAGACGGCGTGGTCTACGACGCCCGGGAATTGCTGCAGGACGTTCGCGCCATGGTCACCGAGGCGCGCGCCGAGGGTGTCGGCGACAAAGGCGGCGACTAGAGCGCGTTGCCCCGGGGTCAGGAGCCTGCAAACACCACCCGGGGCCGGTTGAACAGGGTGGCTGCGAAACAGGCTAGGATCAGCCCGATCGACAGGGTCCCACCGATTGAATACAGCAGCCAGTCCATCGGCACCGACTCGCCGCGCACGAATTCCCCGATTAACAGGTTCTGGGAAAACAAGGGAATCGGCATCATCCAGGACTCCGGCTTCACCGGGTTGGCCATGAACAGGATGCTCGGGATCACGGGGATCAGGATCACCAGCCCCATATAGGACTGCGCCTCGCGAAAACTTTTGGCGTAGGTGGCCAGCATGGTCAGCATGGCTGAAGCCAGGACCGCCACGGGCGCCACCACCAACAATACCCCGCCGGCTTCTTTTGCGCCCATGTTCAGATCGATGCCCAGCGAGCCCGTGGGCATGTAGGGCAAGGCGAAACGAAAGGCGAGCAGGGTCAGGCTCAACGAGGCCAGGCCGAACAGGGTCGTGGCCAGCAGTTTGCCGACCATAATCTGCCATCGGGGCACGGGGTTGATCAGCAGCGGCTCCAGTGAGCGGCGCTCTTTCTCGCCCGCCGTTGAATCGATGGCCAGGTGCATGCCGCCGCTGAACGTCGTAATCATCAGGGCATAAGGCAGAAAAATCATCACCAGAAGACCGCGGCTCTTGGGCGTGGAGAGGTCAACGTCGCGGATGAGGATCGGCGAAGCGAGGTGAGGGGAAATCCCCCGCATTTGCAGCCTGAGCACCCCGATCTGCTGACCATAGGCGTGGAGCAGGCCCTGGACCCGGCGCATTGGGATTTCGGACTCTCTTCGCGAGGGATCGGCAATGACTTCGACTTCCGCCGGTTTGCCGTCCCGCCACTGCTGGGGGAACGTGTCGGGGATGCGGATGATAACGGGCGTTTCCTGCCGCCTGACCATGCCCTCAGGGTCCTCCGGCGCAGCCTGAACCACCATGCCCTGTTGTTCCAGAAAGCCCACCAGGTTGGGCGCATGTTCGGCGCCTACGACTGGCACCTCCAGTACCTTCTCTGCCCGCTCCATTTGCTTGGAAGTCCCGAACCAGGCGAGGCCGACAAACATGATCGGCAACAGGATCGGGGCCAGCAGCAAAGAGTTGAATACCGCCTTACGGTCGCGAAGGTTTTCTTTGACTTCTTTGAATAAAACGACTTTGATGCCCCTCATGCCAACAGGCCCTCCTCGGTGCCGATCAGTGCCACGAAGGCGTCTTCGATAGAGTCTCGCCCGCTGCGGGCCATCAGTTCCTCAGCCGTGCCGTCGGCGGCAACCTTGCCCTCGGCGATGATGACGATGCGGTCACACAGCGCCGCAACCTCTTGCATGATGTGCGTGGAGAGCACCACCGACTGGCCATTTTCCTTGAGTCCGCGAATGTAAGCGCGCAGGGCGCGGGTGCTCATCACGTCCAGCCCGTTGCTGGGTTCGTCCATGAGTACGGTTTGCGGCTGGTGAACGACCGCGCGGGCAATGGCCACTTTGACCCGTTGCCCCTGGGAAAAGCCCTCGGTGCGCCGGTCGATAAAGCCGGACATGTCCAGGGTCTCGACCAGCTCATCGATGCGCTGCTTGATGTCTTTATCCGCCATGCCGTGCAGTTGACCGTAGTATTGAATGTTCTCCCTCGCGGTCATGCGCGTGTACAGCCCTCGGCTGTCCGGCACCACGCCCAGGGTTCGCTTGATGGCCATGGCGTCTTTGGTGGGGTCGAGACCGTCAATCCTGATTTCACCCTCGTCCGGAGGCAACAGTGAGTAAAGCATGCGCAACGTGGTGGTCTTACCGGCGCCATTGGGGCCCAGCAAACCTGTGATTTCCCCGTCGCGGGCCTCGAAAGATACGCCCCGCACGGCTTTCACCTTGCCGAAGGACTTGTGCAGGTTTTCAACCTTGATCATGGCTCAGGCCCCAGCAGGCTGGTAAAGAAAGGCGCGGGCCGAATCCGGTCCACGCATTCCGTGTCCAGGTTCTCAACGGCGCCCGCCTCGATAAATTGGGTAGTGATGTTTTTCAGGCACACATGCTTCATCACCGAATGCGATTGCCCCCTGGCGACCAGGTTGAGGCTGTTGCTGAAGGTCTCGGCGGTGGTCTCGGCATAATGCGGCGGTGTCACCGGGTCGCGCTCGCCTGACATCAGCAGGACGGGCACGTCCGATACCACCGGTTCATGAAATGCCGGCGAAACCGCCCCGCGTGGCCAGACATCACATTGTGCTTTCACGGCCGAAAGAAAGATGTCCCCGAGCAGCGTATGGCTGTTATCCGCATCCGTATCCAGCACGGGATAGTCTTCCGAGCACATGACCGAAAGCTCCATGCCGCGCGCGATCATCTCTGTCATCCCGCCCATCACGAGCACCGCCTGCGCGGCCAGTCTTTCCAGGCTTCCGGTTTCCAGGGCCTCGTGCACCAGCAGGGGCAGGGTGGCCTGGGTTTCACTGCTGTAGCTCAAAAACCGAATGGCAACGGCCAGGGTTTCGGCAGTCATCCGCAGGTCCTGAGCCTTCCCGGTGATCGGATCGGTGAGCGTGATCCAGTGGGGCTCCGCGCGCAGTTCCGCCACGAGGTCGTTCAGCCTTTCCAGGTTTCCGGTGTAACGCTCGGCGCAGGATGGCTCCGCCCGGCAATCGGCAAACACGCGCCCCACCGCGAGGTCGAGCATGGGTGCGTGCTCCTGCCCGAGCGCCAGCTGCATGGGTATGACACTGTCCAGGGTGACGCTGCGGACCGTTTCCGGGAATTCGCGCAGGTACACCTGTGCGGCGCGTGTGCCGTAGGACACTCCGATCAGGTTGATCTGGTCGTAGCCCATGGCCTCGCGAACCCGGTTGAAATCGCCCATGGCGATGGTGGTGGTGTAGAACCGCGGATCGGCGTCCAGTTTTTCCAGGCAGCCCTTGGTGTGCTCAACCAGTTGATCGAGATCCAGTTCGGCGTTGAGGTCCTCGATCTCCTCGGGCAGACACTCCAGCTTGTTGGACTGTCCCGTGCCGCGCTGGTCGATCATCACGATGTCGCGATTCTTGCGAATCTTGTCCAGCGTGCCGCGAATCATGACCCAGGTCTCGGAGGCTGCCTGTCCCGGCCCGCCGGCGAAGAAAAACACGGGATCTTCGCGCGCCTCTGTAGAGCTGGCCTGGGCCACGGCGACATGAATGGGTATTTTTCTGCCGTCCGGGTCGTCGGGGTCTTCGGGCACCTCGATGAACCCGCATTCGGCCCTGGCGGTTGCGGGCGACCCGGGCAGGGACAGCATGCAATTGCTGAACTCAATGGTGTTGTTCTGCGGTAGTGCCCAGCCTTCACCCGCCACCAGCGAGGCGAACAGCAGCGTGATTTTTATGGAATGCTTTCTCATCAGGCCGTGGTTTTCCTGGCGAACGGGTCAGCTTATAGAGGGTTTACCCCCGCGTCTATAGGTGCATTGTCATAGTGCGGCATGGAACATTCCCGCGTCTGAGCCGGGAGAATGATCCAATCGCCAAGCTTGCCTTGGGCCGGGTCAGGCCCCACCTTGCAGGTGTGTTGCGTACCCCATGAAGCGATGAAGGTGACCGGCCAGATGCTCGCGCTCGAAGTCGACCAGCTGAAAAAAACCTATGCCAATGGCGTCGAGGCGCTTAAAGGCGTTTCGCTGCGCGTGGAGGAAGGTGATTTTTTTGCCTTGCTCGGGCCCAATGGCGCGGGCAAGTCCACCTTGATCGGCATAATCAGTTCGCTCGTTAACGCCACCAGCGGCGAGATGCGCGTGTTCGGCACCAGCGTCCAGCGCGAGCGCTCCATGGCCATGTCCTACCTGGGGCTCGTGCCGCAAGAGGTTAATTTCAATCAGTTCGAGAGGCCTCTGGAAATCGTGGTGAACCAGGCCGGGTACTACGGGATTCCCAAGAAGATCGCGACCGAGCGCGCGGAAAAATACCTTCGCCAGTTGCAGTTGTGGGACAAGCGCGACCAGCCATCCCGATCATTGTCCGGGGGCATGAAGCGAAGGCTGATGATCGCGCGCGCGATGGTCAACGAACCTCGTCTTTTGATCCTCGATGAGCCGACGGCGGGCGTGGACATCGAAATTCGCCGGTCGATGTGGGAGTTCATCCGGGAAATCAACGAAAAGGGCACCACCGTCATCCTCACCACGCACTACCTGGAAGAGGCTGAGGAACTGTGCCGGAATATCGCCATCATCGATCACGGCGAGATTGTCGAAGACACCAATATGAAGCAGCTGTTGGGCAAGCTGGACATCGAAACCTTCGTGTTGGACCTGCGCGAGGAGATTCTGCAACCGCCAAGACTTGAAGGCATGGACATTCACTGTCGCGATGAGAATACGATCGAGGTATCGCTCCCCCGTTCGAAGTCACTCAACGCCCTGTTCGCGGAACTGGATGACCAGGGCTTCCATGTGACCAGCATGCGCAACAAGGCCAATCGTCTGGAGGAATTGTTCCTGCGCCTGGTGGACAAGGGGGCTTCATCATGAGCCAACCAAACAGCTGGGTCGGTTATCGCACGATCGTCCGCAAGGAAGTCACCCGCATCGTTCGCATCTGGGGTCAGACCGTGGTGCCGCCAGCCATCACGATGACGCTGTATTTCATTATTTTCGGTAACCTGATCGGCCGGCGCATCGGGGAGATGGGTGGGTTCGATTACATGCAGTTCATCGTACCTGGACTGGTCATGATGTCGGTCATCACCAATTCCTACGGGAACATGGTTTCTTCATTCTTCGGGGCGAAATTTGGCCACCACATCGAGGAACTGCTGGTCTCGCCGTTGCCAAGCTCCATTATCCTGGCGGGCTATGTCACCGGCGCGCTGGTGCGTGGACTGATGGTCGGGGCCGTGGTTATCCTGGTTTCGCTGTTTTTCACCCGCCTGGAGGTACAGCATCCGCTGATCATGGTGTCGGTTTTGCTGCTGACCTCGGTGGTATTTGCCATGGCAGGTATGGTGAACGCCATTTTTGCGCAGAAGTTCGATGACATCGCGATCATCCCCACATTCGTGCTGACACCCCTGACGTATCTGGGGGGGGTGTTCTACTCGATCAGCCTGTTGCCGGAATTCTGGCAAAAGGTCTCCGCTTTCAATCCGATCCTGTACATGGTCAACGGGTTCCGGTACGGAATCCTTGGCGTTTCGGACGTCAATATCGTGCGGGCTTACGCCATCATGCTGGTCTTTGCCGTGCTGCTTTTCATCACCTGCATGACCCTGTTGCGGAGGGGGACGGGCTTGCGAAGCTGATGCCCTGGCCTGACAACGTCATGGCCTTCATGGAACGCGCCCATATTGATGTGTATGATTTCCACCTTCTATCCACACCTTTTTGACACGAGAGTTCGATGAAAGAAGAACGCGCACCCTGGAACTGGCCGGTGACGGCCACGCTCGGACTGTCTTTTCTGGCCGCGATCACGGTGGTTCCCTGGTACGGGATCACGCAAGGTTTCAGCGGCTGGGCCTGGTTGTTCTTTGGCGTGTTTCTCATTCTGAACGGCATCGGCATCGGAAGCGGATACCACCGTCTCTGGTCGCACCGCGCCTATCGGGCGCATCCGGCCCTCAGGCTGTTTCTCGCGATTTTCGGGGGCATGGCATTACAAAACAGCATCCTGGTCTGGAGCGCGCGTCATCGAATTCATCACAGCGATGTCGACGACAACGAAAAAGACCCTTACTCCATCGGGCGAGGGTTCTGGTTTGCGCATATCGGATGGATGCTCAAGGATTACGAGAGCGGCGAGGTGGATTTCAGCCTGGTAGAGGACTTGCAGAAAGACCCCATCGTCGCCTGGCAGCACCGCTGGTACTGGACGCTCGTTCTGGCCACGAACGTGGCCCTGCCCATGGCGCTCGGCTGGCTGGTCGGGGATCTCTGGGGTGTGTTCCTGCTGGCCGGAATATTGCGGTTGGTGGTCAGCCATCACGTGACCTTTTTCATCAACTCGCTGGCGCATATCTGGGGCAGTCAGCCTTACACGGATGAAAACAGCGCCCGCGACAACTGGGTGATTTCACTCGTGACCTACGGCGAGGGCTACCACAACTACCATCACATGTTTCAGCAGGATTACAGGAACGGTGTGCGCTGGTGGCAGTTCGATATCAACAAGTGGTTCATCGCCAGTTGCGCCGGGCTTGGACTGGCGCAAGATCTGAAGCGGGTGCCCGCTTTCAGGATACTCAGGGCCCGGCTGAACATGGAGTTCAAGCGCGCGCATCAACGCCTGGAGCAGGCCAGCGACGCCAAACCCTGGCGGGAAGTGCTGGAGTCGGAGTACGCGGAATTCATGGAGACCGTGCGCAAGTGGCAGAAACTGCAGCTGCAAAAGGTGCAGCAGGGCCGTAAGAGCCTGGCCATGCGCCTGGACACGCGCTTTCGCGAACTCGAGTTCTCGCTGAAGATGCAGCGCAAGCGCCTGGCCTTGCTGACCGCCCAGCTCTCCGTCTAGGGCGACGTCTATCCCGGACGACCGCCTCAGCCCGTGTCGGTCCGAGTCAAGATTTGCTGCATTGCCAACCCGGCCGAGGCTGACCTGGCGGTCAGGGCCGGCGCCTGGGCACTGGGCCTGGTGGCCGAGATGCCCAGCGGGCCCGGACCGATTCCTGACGAGGCGATTGCTGAAATCATCCCCGGGGTTCCCGATGGTATTGAGACCTTTCTGCTCACCAGCAGGACGGACGCGGATGCCATCATCGATCATCATCATGTTTGTGGCACATCCGCCCTGCAACTGGTGGACGACGTGCCGCATGACCACCTCCGCAAGATCCGACGCCAGCTGCCCGAGATCAAGCTGATCCAGGTGATCCATGTCACCGATGAGGCATCCATCGACCGGGCCGAGGCGGTTTCTCCCTGGGTCGATATGGTGCTGCTGGATTCCGGCAAGCCCCTCGCTGCGGTAAAAACGCTGGGCGGTACAGGTGATACGCACGACTGGCGAATCAGCCGGGAAATCGTTCGTCGAGTGGCATGCCCCGTGATCCTGGCAGGTGGCTTGAATGTGGACAATGTCCTGACGGCCATCTCCCGGGTCCGGCCTTACGGCGTCGATGTATGCAGCGGGCTGAGGCCAAACGGACGGCTGAACGCTGAGCGCGCGCGGGCATTTTGTCGGGCTGCGGGTTCGGCGATGCCGGAGCGGGCATGAGCCCGCGAGCCCGGTCTGTGCTGCCCGAGCCGGTAGAGACCCCAGCGGGCTGTGCCGCTGTAACCGGGGTCTTACAGGCCCGTGTCTGCTGCCCCTGACGCTTCTTCGTCCGGCTCTTCGGAAACTTTCGGCGGCAGGCCCGGCATGCCGGGTGGCGGCAACAATGCCTGGCCCAGATGGTTGGTATCGGTGCCAAACCAGACGCTGTTCGTTCGCGCATCGAACACCATGTGGCGCACCGCGCCCGCGCCGCTGGGCACGGCCGTCAAGCTGAAAAAAGTTTCACTGACGGGATCGAAACCGACGAACATATTCGGCTCAGGCCAGGTTTCAACAAACCAGATCCGGTCCTGGTCATCAGAGGCTATGGCGTAAGGCCCTGATTGCTCACTGGGGTTCTTCCACTCGGTAAAGGCGCCGCTGGCGGGCTCATAGCGTCCCAGGTAACCCTGGTTGTAATCCGTGTACCAGACGGCGTCATCGCTGGTGATGGCGATTCGGCGCAGGCGGGTTTCGGCTTGAGGCGTCCTGATAATCTCGAGCTCCAGGGTTTCAGGGTTCACCGTGGCCAGTCCGTTGGTGCCGAGCAGCGCGATCCACGGGCGCCCGCTGGAATCCAGCTTGATGCCATAGGGTCGGGCGCGGTCAATGGGCAGAAAAACGCCTTCTATCTGCCCGCTGCGCTTGTTCATGCGTCCGATGTAGTTGCTCCACTGAGCGGTGAACCAGACGTGGTCCCGGCCGCTGAAGACCATGGTGTGCGGGTCTTTGATGGTTTCCTCCGGCATGGGGAACCGGGTTAGCTGGTCGCTGTTTGGGCTCATCCGCCCGATGAATCCCAGCCTGTTTCCGGCGATCCAAAGACGGGCGTCCCGGTCCACGATCAGGTTGTGAGGGCCCGTGCCGGGCGGCAGGCTTTTGCGCGAGAACTCCTGGGATTCAGGGTCGAAGTGCGCCACGTAGTCGCCGCCCTGGCCGACCAGCCAGACGCTGCCATTGGGCGCGACGTCAGGGTCGCGCGGGCGCGTATCCGGCCAGGGAACCGTCCATTCGTTGATCTCAACCGTGATGGGCTCGAAGGCCTCAGCAAGGGCGCCCATGGCCGGCTCTGCTTCGGGTGCCTGGGCGAGCAGGTTGCTGCTGGCGAGAATGGCCCAAACCATGGTTGCCCATTTGATCATCTGGAGTGCTCCGCTCTATTCAGACTGGAAAGATAGCCCAAGCCGGGGGTGCGTGCATTATCTCTCATGGTGCTTTCCGGGTGCTCGCTCGTGGCTTACCGGTATAATTCGCGTTCCCAGAAACCGGGCGAAGGCCAGAATGAACATCGAAGATCAGAAAGTTGTGGATTTTCATTACACCCTGACCAACGAGCAGGGCGAGACGGTGGAATCATCGCGCGAGCGCGACCCCATGTCTTACCTGCACGGGGCGAACAACATCATCCCGGGCCTGGAGCAGGCCATGAATGGCCGCGCGGCCGGGGACACATTCGAAGTGACCGTTCAGCCTGCCGACGCCTACGGCGAGCGGCAGGAAGCGAACGTGCAGCGCATTCCACTCAAGCGGCTGGGTAAGATTCCCCGCCCCCGCCCCGGACAGATTCTGGGGCTTCAGACCCAAAAGGGGCCGGTGCAGGTTACCGTGATCAAGGTGGGTCGGTTCAATGTCGATGTGGATGCCAACCATCCGCTGGCCGGCCAGGCACTGACTTTCGATGTCGAGATCGTGGGTGTGCGCGATGCCACCGAGGAAGAAATCAGCCACGGCCACGCGCACGGCCCGGGCGGCCATCAGCACGACTGAGTCCGCTCGTTACCCCGTCGCTCCCGAGGGCCTGTCCCGGCTTTTGAGTATCGACCGCTCAGCCGTTGCCGGTCTGGACGGACCAGAGGGCAGCGTAAATACCGCCTTGCGCCATCAGTGATTCGTGGTCGCCCTGCTCGGCGACCCGGCCTTTCTCGAGCACATAGATCTGGTCTGACTGAACCACCGTGGAGAGCCTGTGCGCGATGACCAGGGTGGTCCGCCCCCTGGAAATTTCCTTCATCGAGCGCTGGATGGCGGCCTCGGTTTCGTTGTCCACGGATGAGGTGGCCTCGTCAAGGACCAGGATATGGGGGTCTTTGAGCACGGCTCGGGCGATGGACAATCGCTGGCGCTGTCCGCCGGACAGTTTCTGGCCGCGTTCGCCCACAACGGTCTCATAGCCCTGCGGCAGTCGGGTGATGAATTCATGCGCTTCCGCCAGGCGGGCAGCCGCGATGATGTCGTCTCTTGTGGCGCCGGGCCTTCCGTAAGCGATGTTTTCCCTGACCGTGCCGTGAAACAGGAACACATCCTGGCTGACCAGTCCGATGGACCGGCGCAGATCGGACAGCACGATGTCATGAATATCCCGGTCATCGACCAGCACCCGCCCCTCGACCGGCTCGTGAAAGCGGAGCAGGAGCTTGACCAGGGTGGACTTTCCGGAACCGGTTTGACCCACCAGCGCCACGTTGTGCCCGGCCGGGATCCTGATGTTGACATCCTCCAGGACCGGCGCGTCGGGGTGGTATGCGAACCGCACGCTGCGAAACTCGATGTCGCCACGGACATGCTCGTGCGCCAGGGCATCCAGACCGCCACGTATCCGTACCGGCGTCTCGATCAGGCCCAGGATCCTCCGGGTTGATGCCATGGCGCGCTCGTACAGGTCGACGTTCTCGGCCACGCGCGTCAATGGCCACAGCAGGCGCTGCGTGAGGAATATCAGTACCCCATAGGCACCGGCCTGCATCTCACCGGCCAGTGTGAGCTTGCCGCCGTACACCAGGGTGGCGACAAAGCCGGCCAGGATGGCCATGCGGATGACCGGTATGAATGCGGAGCTCACCCGAATGGCCCGGGCATTGGCCTCCATGTAGTCGCGGCTGACCGACTGCAGCTGCCCCAGCTCGTAGTCTTCCCGGGTAAAGCTCTTGATGGTCGCGATGCCTGATATGTTGTTGGCCAGCATGGCGGCGAGCCTGCCCACGCGCTCGCGGACATCGGCATAGAGCGGCTGAGCCCGGCGCAGGAACCAGAACGCGCCGATGACGATAACGGGAATGGGCGTAAACGCCATCAAGGCAATCGGCGGTGAGAGATAGAAAAAGACAGCGCCGACAGCCATCACCGCCGCAACCACCTGGATCAGGGCATTGGCGCCACCGTCGAGAAAACGCTCCAACTGGTTGATGTCATCGTTCAGGATGGCCACGAGGTTCCCGGTGGATGCATCTTCGAACCAGGCCATGTCCAGCTGTTGCAGGTGCCCGTAGGCGTCCAGCCGCAGATCGTGCTGCAATGCCTGGGCCAGGTTTCGCCAGGCCACCAGGTGCAGGAATTCGAACAGCGATTCCAGCGCCCAGATCAAGATGGTCAGCACCCCGATCAAAAGCACCTGGTGGAAGGGCTCGACGACACCGAGGCTGGCAATGAACGAGGCCTCGCGGCGAACCACAACGTCAATGGCGATGCCGATCAGGATTTCCGGCAGAACATCGAACAGCTTGTTGAGTATGGAATACAGGCTGGCCAGGATGATCCGGGTCCGATAGCCGCGCGCGTAACGCAGCAGGCTGAGGAGCGCCTGGAAGGAGGATTCGCTTGTAAGCTGATCGCGTGACACGCGCATAGTTTACAGGCAGAAAAAAAGGCGCTGCCGGGCAGCGCCTTCAAACAGGAGATGTATCGCGTAATACGTGTTCGGCCGGCTACTGCACCGTCTTGCGTGAAGCTTCTTCCAGCTTGTCCGGATCCAGGATGCGCACCTGTTTTCGGTCTACCTTGATCAGCCCGCGCTGCTGGAAGCGCGCGAGTACGCGGCTGACCGTCTCCGTGGCCAGCCTCAGATAGCTCGCGATATCGCGGCGGGACATGGCCAGGATGAACTCCTTGTCAGAGTACCCGCGCTTGGCGAAGCGCCCGGACAGTGATACGAGGAACAGTGCGATCCGCTCATCCGCGCTGAGGTCGCCGGCGATGGTCTCGAGCTCTGAAATGCGTTGGCTCATGACCCGGAACAATTCGTTCTGCAGATCGGGCATGCTGCGCGCCAGGTTGGTCATCGCGTTGAAGGGCAGAGAGCATATCGCGCTGGTGTCCAGCGCCACCACGTTGGCCATATGCCGGCCCTGGTGGATGGCGTCGAGGCCGATGATTTCGCCTGGCAGGTGGAAGCCCAGTACCTGTTCCTGGCCCTCGTGATCGATGGCGTAGCTCTTGAAGCAGCCCGTGCGCACTGAAGCGACTGACTTGAATTCGTCGCCGGAGCGGAAAATGTGTTCGCCGGCCTGAATAGGGCGAGAGCGATGAACGATCTGCTCGAAGCGGCTTTTCTCTTCATCGGTCAGGTCTTTGGGAAGGCACAGTTCACCGAGGGAGCACTGGCTGCAGGCAACCTGTGCGCGGTTCGGTTCGCGGCGGGAATCTCGGAGTGTGTTCATTCGTAGTACGTTGTTCATTGTGTTGGCCTCCTTGTTGATACTGATTTTAGGTGTAGTTGATATAGATCAGTATTCGGGAAACTACGTAGATAAAAAAACCGCCCTGTGGAGGGCGGTTTTCTGAACCCGGGCGTGCCCCGGCATCGGTGTTGAGCCGGTCTGTGCCGGATCAGATCACCCGCGAGAACCTCTGCGGTTGCTCTGAACGGCTCAGATATTCATCAAAAAGCATGGCGATGTTGCGCAGCAATAGCCGACCCGCCGGCGTTACGGTGAACCCGCCCGCTTCAAGCTCGATCAGTCCGTCCTGCTCCAACGGGTCGAGCCTCTGGACTTCAGGCGTGAAGTGCTCTTCAAATTCGATCCCGTAACGCTGCTCAAAATCGCCGTAGCGCAATTCACCATGGCACATGATGGACTCGATGATGCTGCGGCGCAGGCGGTCTTCCGTGCCCAGTGTGACGCCCCGCCAGATGGGCAGCTCGCCGGCATGGACAGCGCCTTGCCAGGTGGGGATGGTTTTCAGGTTTTGGGCATAGCAGTCGCCGATTTTTCCGATCGAACTGACGCCGAGGCCAACCAGGTCGCACTCTTTGTGCGTGGAGTAGCCCTGGAAGTTTCGTTGCAGCTTGCCCTCTCTTTGTGCCAGGGTCAGTTCATCATCCGGCAGGGCAAAATGATCCATGCCGATGAAAACGTATCCGGCATCGATCAGCCGCTTGATGGTGAGTTCCATCAACTGCAGCTTGGTGGCAGGGGTGGGTACGTCTTCCTCGTTGATCATACGCTGCGCCCGGAACAACTGGGGCATGTGCGCGTAGTTGTAGACAGCCAGCCTGTCCGGCCGTGCGTCCAGGACGGTGTCCAGGGTTTTGTCGAAGCTTTCCACCGTCTGCAGCGGCAGACCATAAATGAGGTCCAGCGAGATAGACTCAAAGCCCAGATCGCGCGAGTAGTCGATCAGCGCCAGGGTTTCCTGCTTGCTCTGGATCCGGTTGACGGCTTGCTGGACGGCCGGGTCGAAATCCTGCACCCCCAGGCTGATGCGGTTGAACCCGAGGCTTGAGAGGGTTTCCAGTCGCTGGGGATCAACCGTGCGTGGATCCAGTTCGATGGAAAACTCACGCTCAGCAGACGGCTGCAGGGTAAACGCGTCGCGCAAATGCTCCATCAGCTGTGTCAGCTGGGCGTCGTCGAAGAAGGTGGGCGTTCCGCCGCCGAAGTGGAGCTGGTCCACCATGCGGTCACGGTCAAACAGGCGGCCTTGCATCTGCACCTCGCGCAGGAGGTGCTCGAGATACACCGCCCCATGCTCGGGGTGGCGGGTGATTTTCTTGGTGCAGCCGCAGTAGTAGCAGAGCGAATGGCAAAACGGCAGATGCACGTACAGGGACAGCGGCCGGGGTATCAGCTCGGCATTGCTGGCCGCCGCGATCATTTCATAGGCCACCGTGTCGAAACCCTCATGGAATTGCACGGCAGTGGGGTACGACGTGTAGCGCGGACCTGAAACGTCGTAGCGTTTGATCAGATCCTGGTCAAAGCGAACCTGTTGCGTCATTGGAAGTATCTGGCTGTTATTCTGCGGGATGATGGCAAGATAGCTCAGTGGCGTTATTCATCACTTGATTCTGATCAATTGTGGAGTCATTCAAGCATGAATTGCGGCCTTGGTCGAGCATGAATTCCAGCCTCAAAACATGCTTTAAAAATCATCATTTAGGCACTTGATCCAGGTCAACGCTCGTGGGCGGTCCGGCCACTAGACTGTGCTCATCAGATGGAACCTTCCACTGATGGATTACGATTGTGTTTTGACTCTCCGTAGTACTTATTCAGGGCCGGTAACACCGGCCCTTTTTTTTGGCCCTGCATCGACGCTGGTTCTACAGCAGGTGTCGGAGGTCGGGCAGGTATTTCTCGAG
>WTJD01000202.1:0-3680 GCA_011524975.1 Lysobacterales bacterium | reverse complement strand
TGCATCGACGCTGGTTCTACAGCAGGTGTCGGAGGTCGGGCAGGTATTTCTCGAGTGAGCCCGTATTGACCACGACCACGCGGTCTCCGCGCCGGACCAGGCCCTGATCGAGCGCCTGGGGCAGGGCGGCGAGGCAGGCGGCGCCCTCCGGGCATATCCACCAGCCGGTTTCACGCCAGGTGGCAGACAGTTCAGAGTGGATTTGGTCCTCGGGCACGGCCAATGCCGCCCCGCCCGATGCCCGGATGATCTCCAGCACCCGGAAATGACCCACCCCACCGGGGACGTTGAGGCCGTATGCCAGGGTCTGCCCCCCTGCGACCGCGTCGGTGTCGCTAGCACCGGATGCCCAGGCATCCACCAGCGGCCGGGTGGCCTCAGCCTGTACGCAGATCATTCGCGGTCGGTGCGTTCCAATCAGGCCCAGGCATTCCAGCTCATCCCAGGCTTTCCACATGCCCAGCACCCCCGTGCCGCCGCCGGTGGGGTACACCACCACATCGGGGAGTGACCAATGCCGCCCGTGGTCATCGGGCTCCGCGATTTCCAGGCCCAGGGTTTTCTTGCCTTCGATGCGCCAGCCCGGTTCCTGGAAGGTGGCGACGCTGAACCATCCGTCGTTGATGTACTCCCGCTGTAGCAGCGCGCCTGCCTCCCGGATGGTTCCCTGCACCAACTCGAGGCGAAAGCGCGGGGACCCATGAGCCAGCGCGGCCACGCGGCCAAGAATCGGCAGCGGCGTGTCTTCCGGCATGGCCACCACCGCCTCCAGCCCTGCAGCTTCGACATAAGCGCACAGCGAATCCCCCGCGTTGCCCTGAGTGGGTACCGCCAGCCTGTTCAGCCCATGCTTGCGCGCCATGGATACCGTCATGGACATGCCGCGATCCTTGAAGCTTTGTGTCGGATTGGCGCCGAATCCGCGATGGGCCTTGCCCTCGTCCTTGATCCAGAGATCCAGCCCGGCTTTATCCGCCACGGTGTGCCGGGGATAGGGCAGCAGCGGCGTATGGCCCTCTCCCAGGCTGACGATGTTGCCGGCGTCGGCGGGATGGTCAACGTCCAGGGCCAGCAGGCCGCCGAAGCGCCACATATCCCCACGCTGTGGCTGGTACCAGCCATCGCCTGGTCGCTCATGCTGCAGGCGCTCGAGATCGAGCAGGATTTCAACGGGTTTATGGTCTGCCGGGCAGAGGTTCATGACCTGGTCGGCCGGGTATTCCTGACCGCAGGCGGTGCAACGCAGGTGTGAAACGAAACCCATGGCCATCGTTACCGGGTGCAAGATGTTCGCATCATACCAGCGGCAAAGGCGTGTCCGGGCTTTCCAAGGCTCCGCAACCGGTTTATCGTGTTGGGCATGAAAATCAACGGCACACCCCATCGAACCATCTGGCTGAACGAAAACGGCAGCGCGGTCGATATCATCGATCAGACGCGATTGCCCCACGAGTTTGTCATTCGAACGCTGAACAGCCTGGAAGACGCGGCCGAGGCCATATTTGTCATGCGCGTTCGTGGTGCGCCGCTGATCGGGGCAACAGCCGCTTACGGACTGGCGCTGGCCATGCGTAATGATCCTTCGGATTCGGCTCTGCAGTCCGCCTGCGCAGACTTGCTGGCCACGCGTCCAACGGCATCGAACCTGCGCTGGGCCTTGGAACGCATGCGGCCGGCATTGCTGGCCCTGCCGGAACAGGAGCGCGCCACCATGGCCTACCGCCTGGCGGCCGATATTTGTGACGAAGACGTGCGCATGAACGAGTCCATCGGCAACCATGGCCTGGAAATCATCCGTGAACGATGGGCGCAGCGGCGCCCCGGACAGGAAGCGTTTCATATTCTGACCCACTGTAACGCGGGCTGGCTGGCCACGGTGGACTGGGGAACCGCCATTTCGCCCATTTACAAGGCGCACGACGAGGGTATTCCCGTGCACGTGTGGGCCGACGAGACGCGGCCCAGAAATCAGGGGGCGGCGCTGACCGCCTGGGAACTGGCCTCTCACGGTGTTCCGCATGATGTGATTGTCGACAACGCTGGCGGCTACCTGATGCAGCATGGGCAGGTCGACATGGTCATCGTGGGGACGGACCGCACGGTGCGCAGCGGGGATGTGTGCAACAAGATCGGCACCTATCTCAAGGCCTTGGCCGCGCGCGACAACAACGTGCCTTTCTATGTCACGCTGCCCGGGCCCACCATCGACTGGAATATCCGTGACGGCGTAAACGATATCCCGATCGAGGAACGCGATGCCGCCGAGGTCACCCATATCGACGGCAAACGAGCGAACGGTGAAGTCGAGCGCGTGCAGCTCACGCCGGATGGCGTGACCGCGCGTAATTTCGCGTTCGACGTGACGCCTGCCAGGCTGGTCACCGGCCTGATCACCGAACGGGGTGTCTGCGAAGCCAGCGAGGCCGGGCTGCTGGGCCTCTACCCGGAGCAGGCGGAGTGAATGAGGGTCTGCGCCGGCGGCTGATCGAGGGGGCCGTGGCGATGAACGAGTCCGGCCTTAACCAGGGCACTGCGGGCAATGTCAGCATTCGCTGCGAGGGCGGCATGCTGGTGACGCCTTCCGGTATGGCCTACACGGAGCTTGTGCCCGAGGATGTGGTCTGGATTGACCAGGATGGGCGGGCCCATGGCCGCCGCAAGCCCAGCAGCGAATGGCGCTTTCACCTGGACATCTATCGTCAGCGCGAAGACGCGCGGGCGATCGTACACGCGCACCCGCCTTTTGCCACCTCGCTGGCCTGTCTGCGCCGATCCATACCGGCTTTTCACTACATGGTCGCCATTGCGGGCGGGAAGGATATTCGCTGTTCAGCCTATGAAACACCCGGCTCGCAGGCGTTGTCCGACCGGGTGGTGGAGGCGCTCGTGGGCCGGAAAGCCTGTCTCATGGCCAACCATGGCATGGTGTGCCTGGACGATGGGATGAAGCGGGCCTTGCATCTGGCGCTCGAAGTCGAGTTACTTGCCCGCATGTACTGGCAATGTCTTCAGGTGGCCGAGCCCGCCCTGCTGGATGACCAGGAAATGGAGCGTATGACCCAGATTTTTCTGACTTACGGGGCCAACGCCCAGCAGCGCTGACTCAATGACAGTGCTCATTCAGCAGGCGGTCGAGCTCACGCTGATCATCTGAGGGAATTCCGGGCTTTTCCTCCCTCAAATCCCGAGCAGTCAACCGGGCATAGGTACAGGCCTCCTCCATTGGGGGGCCGCCGGGCAGATTCATGTCCTCCAGGAGTCGAAGCGTTTCAACCACATTGGGTTTGTCTATGAATCGGTACACATAGGAGGACCTGGCCGGACGAACGTTTCCGCATTCACGAGCGATTTGCGCCTCCAGCGCAGCCAGCTCCGCGGCCCTGTCCTCATCATCGATATAGGATCTGGGACCGTCGTAGAAATGATGATGAAGCGACTCCTGGTGATGGAGCCGGCCGCCGGAATCCCGGTAAACCGGCATATCGAATTTCAACAGGTCAACTTCCCTGAATGAATGCTCGCAAACCGCGGCCAGTTCCTCGCGGCCTTGCCGCGATTGCGCCTGATCGGCCCGTGCCTGTTGCGCGGCCTGATCGGACTCGCGAGCGGCGGCACGCTGTTGCTGCATGGCCTGTGATCTTTCCTGGGCGGCAGCGACCTCGGCCGGGCTGGGTCCGGGC
>WTJD01000227.1 GCA_011524975.1 Lysobacterales bacterium | reverse complement strand
CCCGGACCGGCCGGCTGCTGAGGCAGCCAGGGCGCCTGCGCCCGCAAGCGCGCCCACCGCTGCCCCGCCAGGGCCTGACTCCGGCCCGCGCCAGTCTCCGCCGGTGCCGCTCGATGCGAACAACACGCTCCCGGGCAAGGTGCCCTACGCCAGCCCGGTTATCCGGGCATTTGCCAGGGAGCTGGGCGTTGACCTGATGAGGGTGAGCGGGTCAGGCCGAAACGGCCGTATTGTCCGTGAGGACGTCACTGCTTTTGTCAAGGCGGTGATGGCCGGCGCGGTTGCGGCGCCCAGCGGCGGCCTGGGTTTCGACCTGCCCGATCCGCCGGATATCGATTTCACAAAATTTGGCGAAGTCGAACAACAACCCCTGTCACGGATCAAGAAGATCTCGGGCAAAAACCTGCATCGAAACTGGCTGAGCATCCCGCATGTCACCCAGCACGACCTGGCGGACATCACCGAGATGGAAGCGCTGCGCCAGGCCAACAAGGGCCAGGCCGCGGACAAGGGCTACAAGCTCACACCCCTGGTGTTTCTGATCAAGGCCTGCGTGGCTGCGCTGCAGGAATTCCCGCAGTTCAATGCGTCCATGGACACAGATGGCGAGCACCTCGTCCTGAAGAAGTACTACCACATCGGTATCGCGGTGGACACGCCGGACGGGCTGGTGGTGCCGGCCATCCGGGATTGCGACCAGAAGAGCATCCCTGAACTGGGCAGGGAGTTGTCCGAAGTCAGCCAGCGGGCGCGCGATAAAAAATTGACGCCCCAGGACTGGCAAGGCGCCAGTTTCACCATATCCAGCCTGGGTGGTATTGGCGGCACGTCGTTCACGCCCATCATCAATGCGCCGGAAGTGGCGATTCTGGGTGTGTCCCGGTCTCGCATGGAGCCGGTCTGGGATGGCGAGGCTTTCCAGCCGCGCCTGATGCTGCCCTTGTCGGTGTCTTACGATCACCGTGTCATCGACGGCGCGGCGGCGGCGCGCTTTACCCGTTACCTGGCGGACTATCTTGAGTCCGTCGATCACTTTTCGCTGGATTGATGACCGGTTACCCGCAAGACTCGGAGCAGCACGGCCCGCCTCGCGGAAGAGGTTTTTTCTGGCTGGGCGCCATCGCCTTGCTGGCCGGGCTGACGGCCCTGTTCAGCGCGGTCGATGACCGCAGCCGGGGCGCGCAGATGGTTCAGAGCAACGGCTCCGGGGTCGTGTTGCAGCGGGATCGCAGCGGACACTACCTGGCCGTTGGGCAAATCAACGGTGTCGAGGTGGAGTTTCTGATTGATACCGGGGCCACGGACGTGGCCATTCCGGGCTCGCTGGCGCGCGAGCTTGGACTGGAGTTCGGCCCGCCCGTGACGGTCATGACCGCGGCAGGCCCCGACAGCGCCTGGATGACGCGCCTGGATGAGGTGCGCCTGGGGCAGCTTTACCTGAACAACGTTCGCGGCACCATCACGCGCGCGCCGATGAACGAGGTATTGCTGGGCATGAGTTTTCTGCGTCATTTCAGCCTGTCGCAACAGGGTGACGAGTTGGTGATCGAGGGTGGCACATGAGTCATGAAATCCAGGTCAGGGTGCCGGACATCGGTGATTTCGACGATGTGCCCGTTATTGAGATTCTCGTCGCCGAGGGAGAAGCGGTGGAGCCTGAGCAGTCGCTGGTGACCCTGGAGAGCGACAAGGCCACGATGGAGGTGCCGGCGCCAACGGCAGGGACCGTCCAGTCACTGGCAGTGGCCCTGGGTGACACCGTCTCCGAGGGTGATCTGATCGCCACGCTTTTGGCGGATGAGGTGGTCGCAAAGCCCCAGGAGGCCGCTCCGGAGACCAGGCCAGAGCCATCCCAACCGGAGCCGTCCCCGCCCAAGCATTCGGCGCCACCACAGTCAGCGCCTGCCGCGGCAGCGCCGGCGGCGTTCCCCCAGGGTGATTTTGACTTTGACCTGGTCGTGCTGGGCGCCGGCCCGGGTGGCTATACCGCAGCGTTTCGGGCCGCAGACCTGGGCCTCAAGGTAGCACTGATCGAGCGTTATCCGACGCTGGGCGGCGTTTGCCTGAATGTGGGCTGCATTCCGTCCAAGGCGCTGCTGCACGCGGCCGCGATCATCGACGAAGCCGAGCAGATTTCAGCGCACGGCGTGGTCTTCGGACCACCGGACATCCAGCTCGATGCACTGCGTGGGTGGAAGAACAAGGTCGTCGGGCAGTTGACCGGCGGGCTGGCCGGCATGTCCAAGCAGAGAGGCGTCACCATTATCGAGGGCACGGGTGAATTCACCGGCCCCAACGAAATCGCGGTGGAAACGGCCGATGGCCGCCGCGCGGTCAGCTTCAGCAGGGCCATCATCGCGGCCGGCTCGCAGTCGTTCAAGCTGCCGGGCCTGCCCTGGGACGACCCGCGCCTGATGGATTCCACGGGCGCCCTCGAGCTGGCTGATATCCCTGACCGCCTGCTGGTGATTGGCGGTGGCATCATTGGCCTTGAGATGGCCAGCGTCTATGCGGCGCTGGGCAGCCGGGTCACGGTGGTTGAATTGACCAGCCAGTTAATGCCCGGTGCGGACAAGGACCTGGTTCGACCTCTGCAGAAGCGGATGTCCGCGCGGTGCGAGGGGATCTATCTTGATACCAAAGTGACTTCACTCACGCCCCGCGAAGACGGGCTGATGGCCGAGTTCGAAGGCAAGAAGGTGCCTGAGCACACGGTGTTCGACCGGGTGCTGGTTTCCGTCGGGCGGGTGCCCAATGGCGACCGGATTGGCGCCGAGGCCGCCGGTCTGGAAGTCACCGATCGCGGATTCATCCCGGTCGACCGGCAGATGCGCAGCAACGTGCCGCATATCTTCGCCATCGGCGATATCGTCGGGCAGCCCATGCTGGCCCACAAAGCCACGCATGAGGGCAAGGTGGCGGCCGAGGTTTGCGCCGGCATGAAAAGCGCCTTCGACGCGCGGGTCATTCCATCGGTGGCCTACACCGACCCTGAAGTCGCCTGGGTAGGCCTCACCGAGGGGCAGGCAAAGGCGTCCGGGGTGGATTACCAGGTGGGCAAGTTTCCCTGGGCGGCCAGCGGCCGGGCACTGGGTATTGGCCGGCCGGAAGGGTTCACCAAGCTGTTGTTCGATCCATCCACCCATCGGATCATGGGCGCGGGTATCGTGGGGCCGCATGCCGGGGACCTGATCGCGGAATGCGCGCTGGCCATCGAGATGGGCGCCGAGGCCGGTGACATCGGTTTGACCATCCACCCTCACCCCACCTTGTCTGAGAGCGTCGCCATGGCGGCCGAGGTGTTCGAAGGCACCATCACGGATTTGTATATCCCCAGGAAAAAGCGCTAGAGCGTCGCCCCTCGGGTTTCCCGCTCAGCGTGCACAGCGCAGATTTGGGCGCACTGTCCGCGCGGCGCCAGGGCCTTGCGCCGGAAGCGGACGAATTCAGTTCCACCGGTTTTTCTGGCTGCACGCCGCCCGCATCCGTCACCTCAAAAGTCTCACCCAGCCAGGCCGCACCAAACCGCTTTCTGAAGCGCTGCCGCAGCCTGCCGCGGGCCGTGGCGAATGACCTGAATCGCCGGCTCGAAGAATTATGTTCCGGTTTCGGTGTGGTTTTGGATAGAATGGTCGGCACGTTTGCGCGAACGGGCCGAGTTTGTTGTCTGCCCGGACGCGGTGAACCCGCGGAACAAAACCAACTGGGGATTAGCAATGAAATTGCGTCTGATGCTGTTTTCGATCTCTTTGATCGCTACCTCGGCACTCGCTCACGACCCATTCAGCGGCACGCCCGTGCCGCCTGCCACCAACAAAGATGGCAGTGTGGTCACTGGCGTGCTGACCGCCCGCTTCGACACCACGCTGGGCCTCGAGGGGCTGCCGGTGCCCAACAACCTGTATTTTCAGGGCACCACCGACCTGACCGTCAGCGCGCCTTTGGATGGCCTCGATGGCACGGCGGCGGCCTTGGTGTCACAGATCAATGCGCTGGATGGCTTCAGTACCATCGAACGCTGGACCATGACCTTCGTTGACGACGATGGCAACCCCGGTTCGATCGACGCGTCCACCGTGGTGCCCGGCCAGACCGTCAGGGTGTTCCAGGTATCCGTGGATCAGATCGTCGCGGTCACCGGCATCGTTCGCGAACTGACGCCGGGCGTGGATTACGTCACCGCGGTAAGCGGTAACGCGGTGGCCATCGTGCCGCTGCAGCCGCTGCCCGAGTACTCCAGTTTCATGGCGGTCATGACGAATGACATCACCGACGCCGCGGGCAACAATGCCACGCCGGATCAGCAGTATTTCCTGGCCAAGAGCCTGGACCCCTGGGTCGATGAAAACGGTAACAGCACCTACCCGCTGCTCGACGACGGCACGGCCGCCTCGCTGGAAGGTCTGAGGCAGATCACCCTGTCGCAGGAATTCACGGCTGCCGCCGCGGGTATCAACCGGGACGACATCATCATTTCCTGGACCGTGCAGACCCAGGCCATCACGCCCGTGCTGAAACTTCTGCGCAGCGTGACCCAGGGGTCGCCGGTGGCGCTGGCGCCGACCGGCTTGACCACGGCCGTCGCGGGCGGTTTCGGGCTGGCTGATATCTACATTGGGGTCATTACGGTGCCCTATTACCTGGGCGTCCCGTCGGCCGAGAACCCGATCGCGCCCCTGACCGATTACTGGCAGGCTGAGCCGGGCGCGTACATTCCGCCGTTCGATGCCTTTGGCCTGGACCCGACCTCCACCAACCTCACGCTGTTCAATCCTTTTCCCGTGGTCCAGAGCGTGCAGACGGTGCCGATCATGGTGACCGTGCCCAACGCCAACAGCGGCTGGAGCAAGCCGGCCACGGGCTGGCCGACCGTCATATACGGCCACGGGCTGGGCTCCAACCGGGCGTCGGTGCTGGCCGCGGCCGATGGCCTGGCGCAGGCCGGTCACGTGGCTGTGGCCATGGACTTCCCGCTCCATGGCGTCATGGCGGAGGTCGATCCCCTGTTCGGCGCGTTTGATATCGAAAACACGCCCTTCGGCGCGATCGCCGACGAGCGCACCTTCCGGGTTGACTACCAGAGCAATGAAACGGGGCTGCCCGGCCCGGGCGGCGTGCCCGATTTCTCAGGCAGCCATGCCCTGAATTTCCAGAATTTCCTGGTATCGCGCGACAACGTGCGCCAGGGCATCGCGGACCTGATGGTGCTGGCCAATTCGATTCAGAATTTCGACCTGGACTCCGACGGCCTGGCCGACCTGCAGCCCTATGATCTCGGTTATACCGGCATTTCGTGGGGCGCTATCAATGGCACCGGCTTCTCAGCCTTAGAGCCATTTGTCACCCGTAGCTTCCTCAGCGTTCCAGGCGGTGGCCTGGTGCGCGGCGGAGAGGCTTCGCAAGCTTTCGGGCCGCGCATTCGCGCCGGCCTGGCATCTGCGGGCATCTTCCCCGGTGACCCGTTGTTCGAGCTGTACCTGACGGTGGGCCAGACAGCGGCCGACGCCGCTGATCCCATCAACTGGATCCGCGAGGCCACGACCGCCAAGCCGGTGGCGTTGCACGAAGTGATTGGGGACACGGTTATACCCAACTATGTCGCAACCGCCCCGCTGTCCGGCACCGAGCCGATGATCCGGGTCGGCGGGTTGACGCCCTACAGCAGCACCCAGGCTGATCCGGCTGGTCTCAGAGTCGCTGGACGCTTTCCTCCGCCGGCCACTCATGGCTCATTGCTGAGCCCTGCCAGTTCGCCAGAGGCGACGGTCGAAATGCAGGGCCAGATGGGGTCTTTCCTGGCATCCGGCGGCAAGCTGATCAACGTAACCAACGCCGCCACCATGGTGCCGGTGGTGACGGTCGATCAACTGGTGATCGGTGAACCATCGGAAGGCGACAAGAGCAAGAAGCCGGGCAAAGGAACGGATCCTCGGAACCAGCTCGAAACCCGCCGAACCAAGAACGGCGACGAGTAAGGGGGATTGAACATGAAAATGAGTATCAAGAACATGACGCTGAAACATAATGTCCTCGCAGCGGCGCTGACGGTGGCCGTGACCGGCCTGGTTTCCGGCGGCGTACAGGCCGTTGAATTTGGTGACGGCGAATGGCGCGGCAGCCTGGATACCACCATCAGCTACGGTGCATCCTGGCGCGCGACGGACAGCAAAGCAGAGGATGTTGGCAAATCGACGAACAACCCTTTGACCTTCACGCTGCCTTATGAGCAGCAAGTGGCCCAGGTGGGGCGTTGGTCGAACAACGATGACGATCCGAACATCAATTACCCGAACGCGGGCGACCTGATCACGCACACGGCCAAGATCACGGCCGAGATGGATATCAGCTGGCGGAATTTCGGCGGCTTCTTCCGCGCGTCGGGCTTTTATGATTTCGAAAACTCGGGCGCGAAATTTCTGTCCGACGTGGCAGAGGAACGGGTCGGTTCCGATGTGAGGCTCCTGGACGCTTACATCTGGGGCGACCACGAGCTGGGAGAGCGGTTTTTCAGCTGGCGACTGGGTCGCCAGGTGGTCAGCTGGGGTGAGTCCACCTTCATCCAGGGCGGCCTGAATGCCATCAATCCCGTGGACGTCTCAAAATTGCGGTTGGCAGGTTCGGAGCTGAAAGAAGCCTTCGAAGGCGTCAACATGCTGTGGGCCACGATGGATCTGACCCAATCCCTGTCGCTCGAGGCGCTGTACATGTTTGAGTGGCGGGAAATCATTCCCGATCCCGCGGGCACGTATTTCTCCTCCAGCGACATCGGCACGCCGGGTGCGCAATACGCCATGCTGGGTTTCGGTACGTATCCGCAACCGGTGATCAATCCTGACCTGTACGATGATGTCTGTCTGCAGGGCAATATCGGCGCTTCCGATCAGGCCTTACCGGCCCAGTTGGTGGGCACGGGCTGCCTGCTGGCCGTGCCGCGTTCCGCCAGCGAAGTGCCCAGTGACAGTGGCCAGTATGGCGCCGCCCTGCGCTGGTTTGCCGAAGGTCTGAACAGCACTGAATTCGGGTTCTACTACCTGAGGTATCACAGCCGCTTGCCGATCATCAGCGGTTACGCGCTGCGGGCTGTTCCGCCACCCTTTACCAGCGCCAGTTACTTCACCGAGTATCCGGACGATCTGGACCTGTACGGGATCAGCTTCAATACCACGGTGGGCACCTGGTCGCTGGGCGGCGAGGTCAGCTACCGGCCCAACGCCCCGTTGCAGATCGATGACGTGGAAATTCTCTTTGGTGCGCTGACACCGCTCAACCCGCTGATTCCGGCGCCGATCAACCGCTACAAGAGTCAGCTGGGTGAGTTTGCGCCTGGAGAGCGCATCCAGGGATACCACGAGCACAAGTCGTGGCAGGCCCAGGCGACGCTGACCAAGCTGTTCGGGCCGGGGAATTTCCTGCGCGCGAACCAGATCGCGTTCGTTGCCGAGGCAGGCGTTAACCACGTGGCCGACCTGCACTCGCCGTCTGAATTGCGCTACAACGGCTCAGGTACCGATACCGGCGGCGGCGCTGATGTCACCTCGGGTGATTTCAACAACCCCGTGACGGAAATGGCCGGATTCCCGGACGACACCAGTTG
>WTJD01000275.1 GCA_011524975.1 Lysobacterales bacterium | reverse complement strand
AATCATGGAGCGCAATGCTCGGCGCCACGGCGTTAATCCGCACGCCAAACTCGGCTGCTTCCAAGGCCGCGCAGCGGGTCAGGGCCATCACACCTGCCTTAGCCGCGGCGTAGTGACTTTGCTCCTTTTGTGCCCGCCAACCCAGCACCGAAGCGTTATTCACGATCACACCCCGACCGCGCTCACGCATGGGCCCGAGCATCGCCCGGGTCATGCGCATCGTTCCCGTCAGGGTCACATCCATCACCTGAGTCCAGGCCTCGTCCGTCATATCCAGTAGCGCGCAGGTGCCGCCCAGACCCGCGTTATTAATCAGCACGTCAATGCCGCCGCTAATCCGTTCCGCTTCGGCCACGAGTTGCTGCACCGCCGACTCATCGGTCACATTGGCCAGCACGCCCGCGATCTGTGCATCCGGCGCGACTGCCTGCAAGGCCTCTGCGGCCTGCGCAAGGCGCCCCTCGTGGATATCGCTGATCACTACACAAGATGCGCCCTCTTCGAGAGACTTCTTTGCCGCCGCAAAACCAATGCCTGCGCCCGCCGCCGCAGTTAACAGCACCGCGCGCCCTGACAAGAGCTGGTGTCCCGGCACATAGGCCGGCACGGTTCGACTACCCGTTTCCATTCACACTCCCTTTACTGATCGCCACGAGGCTCGCGGGGCATGCCCAGTGCTCGCTCGGCGATCAGGTTCCGCTGAATTTGGTTCGTCCCACCGTATATCGTATCGGCACGGGTAAAAAGAAATAGCGACTGTAACCGGTTGAGCTCGTAAGGCCCTGACTCCACCAGCTCTGCGTCTGGTCCCAGCACGTCCATAGCGAGTTTGCCGAGATTGCGGTGCCAACTCGACCAGGCAAGCTTGTAAATCATTGCCTCCCTCGACAGGGAACCATCCTGTTCGCCCGACAACATACGGAGACTGTTATAACGCAGCGTACGAAGCCCGATATGCGCCTCCGCGAGTCGCTGGCGAAGCGCGGGTTGCTGCGCTGCCCCGTTGAGCTTCGCCAACCGCACGACTTCATCCAGCTCGACCTGAAACAGCATTTGCTGACCCAGGGTTGATACGCCCCGCTCAAAACCCAGCAAGCCCATCGCCACGCGCCAGCCGTCGCCGGCCTCCCCGACCAGATCATCAGCACCACAGGCTGCGCCGTCAAAAAAGACCTCGTTGAATTCAGCGGTTCCTGTCAGCTGATTGATGGGCCTGATATCGATGCCTTCCTGTGCGAGCGGTACGAGGAAAAACCCCAGCCCCCGGTGCCCCCGTTCGGCCGGGTCGGTGCGCGCCAGCACAAAAATAAAGTCGGATTCATGGGCCAACGACGTCCACACCTTTTGACCATAGAAGCGCCAGACGCCGGCCTGTTCATCCCACTCGGCGCGGGTTTTGATATTCGACAAATCCGACCCCGCGGCGGGCTCGGAATACCCTTGGCACCAAAACGACTGTCCCGACCTGATGTCGGGCAAGAACCGCTGCTTTTGATCATCGGAACCAAACGCCAGTAGCGTCGGACCGGTTAACGTCTCACCGATATGACCCATACGCCCAGGGCCGCCGGCACGGGCATATTCTTCGTTGAAGATAACCTGCTGCTCGATGCTCGCGCCCCGACCGCCCCACTCCTCAGGCCAGCCGATACAGGTCCAGCCGCCTTCGGCGAGACAGCGCTCCCAGTCCTTTCGCTCCTCGACAAAGTGATGCTCATCACCTGGACCGCCGCGGCCGCGGATGGCTTCGAATGACCCGCACAGGTTGTCGCGCAGCCAGTCGGCGACCTGCTCGCGAAACTGCTCATCCTCCCGACTGAACTCAAGCTGCACGGGGGGTACCCTCCGGCGCGGGCTCATCGAGTAACAGCTGCGCAATGGTTTCCCGGGATTCATCGGGACGCCCCAGGTAGGACTCCAGGGCACGGGCGCGCTTGAAGTAGAGCTGGATGTCATATTCTTCGGTGATGCCCACACCACCGTGCAACTGAATGCCCGTACCGGTGACGAAAAAAGCGGCGTCACCCGCCGAGCTCGCCACCATGGCCGCAGCCTCCCGTAGCG
>WTJD01000156.1 GCA_011524975.1 Lysobacterales bacterium | reverse complement strand
TCGTGCAAAGGCGGGAGGGGGACCCGAATGATATCCTGTCGTGGTGGCGGTTCAAGGAGGGGGTGAGCTGGCGCACGCCATCGGGGTCGGGCTCGTCACTCGACGGTCTTCGGCGGCATCCCGTAGTGCACGTCAGCCTGAACGATGCCCGCGCTTACGCGGATTGGGCGGGTGGGCGATTACCTAATGAGGTTGAATGGGAGTACGCGGCGAGCCTCGGCTTGTTCGACCCCAATGATCCAGAGTCTGGCCTGCGTGGCCCAAACGGTGAAGTGCGGGCCAATACATGGAGCGGGCTGTTCCCTTTGTTCAACACGGCAGAGGACGGTCACGTCGGAACGGCACCTGTCGGTTGTTATCCGGCCAGCTTGATCGGTGCTTATGACATGATTGGCAATGTCTGGGAGTGGACGGAAACCCGCTTTGGCCCCGGCCAGCCCCAATTTACGATTAAGGGCGGATCATTTCTCTGCGGGGCGAATTATTGTCGGCGGTACAGACCTGCTGCCCGGGAAAGCCTTGAGGTTGATTTCTCAACCGCCCATGTCGGCTTCCGCATCGTCAGGGACCTCGGCTAGGCGTCGTTGGCTCCGACACACCTCCTCTGGATCTAAACGATCACCTGGCGCAGAGGGAACAGGCAGATCATTAGTTATCTTGGCGTCGGAAACCTTTAAGGCTGCCGAGACGAACCTTGCGCTTTCGAGTGTTTCCGATAAGCTGGCAGTCAATATGCCAAAAAAAGCAGATGCCAATCAGGGAGGGTGGGCAAATGTGGAAGTGGATCGTTCTGGCCGTGGTGGCAGTGGTCGCGGTTATCGGGGCTGTTGCGTATTTGAACCGTCTTGAGATCCTGCTGCGCGTCGCCGGAAGCCTCGGCGTTCCGGATGTCGGTCCAAACCGCCCGGTGGCTTGGGAACAGGGTCCTGAGCGTGGCTCAGACCTGCCGACAGATCAGCCCAACATCGTTTTCATCCTCCTGGACGACGCAGGCATCAATGATCTCAGCGGTTTTGGAGAAGGCATCATTGACACGCCGCATATCGCTCAATTGGCATCGAAGGGGGCACTATTCACCAACGCGATGGCTGGACACGCCAACTGTGCGCCGTCCCGTGCAGCGATCCTGACTGGGAGAGACGCGGCCCGTACGGGTTTCGACGTGACGCCGGTGCCGGATAACATGGCTAGGGTGGTCTCGATGATTGGCAACGCCGACCGGCGCGGGCGACCCGTTTGGGAGTACGACGCCGCCGCTGATGCCGCGAACCCCACCTTCTTCGAACGCGGGTTGCCAAGTTCCGAAATTACCCTTGCCGAAATCTTGCGCGATAGCGGCTATCGAACATTGCACATTGGCAAGTGGCATCTGGGTCGAACGCAGGGCATGTGGCCGCATGATCAAGGTTTTGACGAAAGCCTGATGATGGCCAGTGCCCTTTATCAGCCCATCGATGATCCCAACGTTGTTAATGCTACCCTGCCGTTTTCTTCGATCGACCGCTTCCTTTGGGCCCGGTCGCGATACGCTGTTCTCCACAACGGGAGCGACTGGTTCGAGCCGGAGGGCTACCTGACGGACTACTTCACCGAGCACGCCGAGCGCGCTATCTCTGCTAACGCTGGGCGCCCTTTCTTCCTGTATCTGGCACACTGGGGGCCGCATGTCCCGTTACAGGCGACGCGAGAGGATTACGAGGCCGTCGGTGATATCCAGCCACACCGCAAGCGGGTCTACGCTGCGATGATGCGGTCACTGGATCGCTCGGTGGGACGGGTCATGGCGAGGCTTGAAGCCGAAGGCATTGCCGAGAACACCATTGTGGTGCTTTCCAGCGATAACGGCGGCGCAGACTATATCGGGATCGATGGGATTAATGCCCCGTATCGCGGGTGGAAGAACACCTTCTTCGAGGGCGGTGTGCGGGTGCCGATGTCGATCTCATGGCCGGGCAAAATTCCCCCGGGCACGCGGATTGACGCGCAGGTCAGCCATCTGGACCTGATGCCGACCCTGGTTGCCGCGGGCGGGGGAACACTGCCTGATGACCGCGAGATCGATGGT
>WTJD01000081.1 GCA_011524975.1 Lysobacterales bacterium | reverse complement strand
GTTTCCCTGAACTGGAATTCCATTCGAGACGGCCTGGCTGGAAAACGCGTGATGATCACCGGTGGCGGAGGCTCCATCGGGTCGGAACTGTGCCGGCAGATCGCACGTCTCAACCCGGTCGAGCTGATCGTGGTGGATAACAGTGAGTATTCTCTCTATCGGATCGATCACGAATTACGCGGACATTTCCAGGACCTGATTTTTTACCCGATCCTGGGTGACATCTGTGATCCCGCGACCGTGGAAAAGGTCGTGGGTGAGTACCAGCCGGACATGATCTTCCACGCGGCCGCCTACAAACACTTGCCGATGCTGCAGACGCAAATCCGCGAGGCATTCAGGAACAATGTGCTGGGAACCATGAGGCTCGCCGAGGGCGCGGAGCGCCACGGTGTGGGTACTTTTGTTCTGATTTCAACCGACAAGGCCGTGAATCCTGCCAATATCATGGGCGCCACCAAGCGCGTGGCGGAAATGTATTGCCAGAACATGAACGCGAGGTCGAATACCCGCTTTATCACGGTTCGGTTCGGTAATGTGCTGAATTCCAACGGCAGCGTGGTGCCGCTGTTCCAGGAGCAGATAGAAAAAGGCGGGCCGGTCACGGTCACACACCCGGAAATTTCCCGCTACTTCATGACCATCTCCGAGGCGTCGCAGCTCATTATGCAGGCCGCCGTGCTGGGCGGTGGTGGCGAGATTTACGTGCTGGACATGGGTGAGCCGGTCAAGATCGCCTACCTGGCGGAGCAGTTGATTCGCCTGGCGGGACACGAGCCTGACAGTGACATCCAGATTGTCTACACCGGACTGCGTCCGGGAGAAAAGCTCTTCGAAGAACTTTTTCATGAGCTGGAACCCTACGAGAAGACCACCCATGAAAAGATCTTTCTTGCCCACCCGAGGCAAGCGGATTGGGATGAGCTTCGTGCAGAGTTGCGGAATATCGAACTCGGCGTGCGGCGCTACGATACCTCGGCCCTCCAAAGAATCCTGCTCAGGCTGGTTCCGGAGCTGGCCAAGAGCAGTCATGAGCACGCCGGTGCTGACGTGATTCAGATTACCCGCTCGCGGTAGTCGGGAACAGCACGGAGGCATGACACGATCCATTCGCAAGGCCGTTTTTCCGGTCGCAGGCCTTGGAACCCGCTTTTTACCGGCAACCAAGGCAGTGCCTAAAGAGCTGCTGCCGGTGTTGGACAAGCCGCTCATCCAGTATGCCGTCGAAGAAGCCTGCGATGCCGGAATCGAGACCATCATTCTGGTGACGCGGGGCGACAAGCAAGCCATCAGCCAACATTTTGCACGGGATGACGCACTGGAGGCGTTTCTGGAACAAAAGGGCAGCAAGGCCGTCCTGGAGCGCGTCCGGGCCATTCTGCCATCCGGAATCGAAGTGCTGGAAGCCACCCAGGAGCAACCGCTCGGCCTGGGTCACGCGGTTCTTTGTGCCAGTAAGTTGGTCGGCAACGAGCCTTTTGCGGTCATCCTTCCTGACGACATGATCCGTTCCGACGGCCCCGGCGCCCTGCGCCAGATGGTCGATATTTATGAGCAGTGCGGTCACTCAGTGGTGGCAGTGGAGCAGATTCCCATCGAGGATGCGTCACGCTATGGCGTCGCCGCGGTGGAGGAAAACAGCCGGGGGCTACTCGAGATACAGACCGTGGTGGAAAAGCCAGCCCCCGAGGACGCGCCTTCCAACCTCGGTGTGGTGGGCCGATACGTGCTCAGCGGTGAAATCTTCGAACTGTTGCGGCATCTGGGCACCGGTGCCGGCGGCGAGATTCAACTCACCGATGGAATCGCGCGTCTGATGGACATCGACACGGTGCTTGCTCATCCGTTCGAGGGCCAGCGTTTTGACTGTGGCAGCCGCTTCGGCCTGGTGCAGGCAACCCTGGAGTACGCCATGGCGGATGACGAGTTGGCCGCGCAAATTGAAACGTTCCTTGCCGCGCGCACGCGCACCTGAGCCCGCCATAGATTGGAAAGCCTGCGACCCAACGTGAACTGGAGCCAGGGGCGTATTGTTCGTCTTGAACATCGCTCTGAGGTTCTGGCCGACAATCCCTGGCAGGATCCGGTGGAGCGTGAGCTCTGTGTCTATCTTCCCCCGGCGTATGAGGAGGGCGGTCCAGGCCTGTCGGTCTTGTGGGATCTGGCCGCATTCACCAACAGCGGCCCAGGTCACCTCAACTGGCGCCATCGTGGAGAAAGCCTGCCGCAACGTCTCGACCGATTGATCGGCACAGGGAAAATGCCGCCCGTCGTGGTGGCGATGCCCGACTGCTACACGTCTCTGGGCGGTAATCAGTATCTGAATTCACCCGGTGTGGGCCGGTATGCGGATTACCTGATCGAAGAGTTAATGCCCTTTCTTGCTCAACGGGTGAATGTTAGCGACACCGCCAAAGCGCGAGCTGCGTTTGGCAAGTCCTCTGGCGGTTTCGGCGCCCTGGTCCTGGCTATGCAGTATCCCGGTGTTTGGAACGCGATCGCTTCGCATTCGGGTGACCTCGGCTTTGAGTGGGTCTACCGCCCGTCGTTTCCCGTGGCTTGCCGTGTGCTTGAGCGCTTCGGTGGTGACGTTCATGCGTTCCTCAAATCTTTTTGGGCCAGGCGAAAAGTGGGCGGCGACGATTACTCGACCTTGCTGACCGTTGCCATGGCCGCTACTTATGATGCCGATCCGCATGACCCCAAGAATATCCGGCTGCCGTTCGAGTTGGGGACCTGCGCGTTGATTGAGGAGCGCTGGTCTCGCTGGCTGGCTTTCGATCCACTCAATATGTTGGCGCGCCACGCTGAGCCATTGAGGCGGCTGGCCGAACTGTATATCGATGTGGGCAACCGCGATGAGTACCACATACAGTTTGGCTCGCGGTCGTTCGTGGCGAGACTTGAGGAAGCGGGGATCGACCACCATTTTGAAGAATTCGACGGCACCCATCGCGATCTGGACTGGCGGCTGGATCATTCCCTTCCGCGACTGGCCAGCGCCGTGACAGGCGGAATGACAAACAGGTAGAAAGACACCATGATCGAAATTACCCCCCAGGCTCAGAATTACTTCAAGCAGTTGCTGGAGCAGCAGGATGAAAGCGGTTCAGGCTTGCGAATCAGCGTTGTCAACCCGGGTACGCCGCGCGCCGGCTGTGACCTGCAATTCTGTCCGGCCGGCGATCAGCAGGCAACGGATGTCACCGTCGAATTCAGCGCGTTCAACCTGTTCGTGGACGCGGACAGCGCAGACTGGTTGCAGGAAGCCGTGATTGATTTCGAAGAAGATGCGACGGGTGGGCAACTCACCATTAAAGCGCCCAATATCAAGGGCAGCATGCCGTCTGCGGATGCCCCATTGTCTGAGCGTGTTTCCTGGGTGCTCGAAACCGAAATTAACCCCGGCCTTGCCGGTCACGGCGGCATGGTCATGCTGGAAAGCATCACCGAACGCCATGAGGTCATTCTGCGATTTGGTGGCGGTTGCCACGGTTGCGGTATGGCGGATGTAACGCTGAAAGACGGGATCGAGACGACGTTGAAAGGTCATTTCCCGGAAATCACGGCGGTGCTGGACGCGACTGACCACAGCACCGGTGAGAACCCATACTACGCGCCGAATGGCTGACAGCCGCTGAGGGTCGGTCTGTAAAAAGGGCCGCCGAGCGGCCCATTACTTATTTGATCGACAGGTCCTTGAGACCTTCCATCGCTGAGTAGTAGGCGGCGAGGTCCTCGATATCCTCGTCGCTGAGCGGTCCCGCGATGCCGGCCATAATGGCATTGCTGCGGCCACCATCACGATAGGCCTTCAGTGCCTGTTCCATGTAATCGGCGTACTGACCTGCGAGAACGGGGTAGGTCGGAATATTTCCCTTTCCGTCCGTGCCGTGACAGGCCTGGCATACCTGGGACTTCTGCTGACCTGCCTCAGGGTCGCCGCCGGCGATGGCAGCGGTGCTGCCAAAAACGAACCCGATGATCAAGAGCGCGCTTGCTGCTAGCTTCTTCATGTCTGTTGATCCTTACTTGCCCAGAGACGCGAAGTAGGCGGATATGTCTTCAATATCCACCTGTTCCAGGCTCATGGCCTGCGCATTCATGGTCGAATGTTTACGCTCCCCGTTTTTGTAGGCGTTCAGCGCGGAGACCAGGTACTCGTAGTTCTGACCACCGATCTTGGGCACCTTGTAGGTGGGATAAACGTTGTTGTAGCCAGGGATGCCATGACATCCGGTACAGGTGTATGCCTTGATCTTGCCTTCGGCGACATCGCCCGCTGCCATCGCGGACAGGGGCAGCATGCTGGAGGTCAGGAGCAGGCTTGCGAGGATTCTGTGCATTGATGAGCCATTCCAGGAGTGTTCAAGCGAGCGATTATACCGATTGCTGCGCTGTGAACCAACGCCGTTCAGGACAATAAAAAAGGGATGAGATCACCGTCAGGGGTCATATTCGCCGTTCGCTGGGGAATAACACCACTTTTATCCGCTGAAAGCACCAGGTCCGCATCGGTCAAAATCAGTTAAATCATTGTTATATTTGTTAAATATATGATTGGCTCCAATTTTGCATATCTCCATTTACCGATGGTCTGCACTGGAGCATGCAGGTCATCGAGAAACTGGCTGGGGTGAATATTCCGAAGGCCGGAAGCGGGCAGGGCATCTGGAACCCTGGTCGTAACCGGTCTTCGGGGCCCCGGTAGGGCTTGCACCTCAGCGCTTATCGATGTTTTTCAGCAGAAATCCCGTGAGCGGGTATCCAGCGCCGGTGCCAGATGCTCAAAGTCATGCACCCGGTCCGCAATCAGGTGGTAGGCATCGCCATCGCTCTCCATGACCCCATCGATCGCCATCAGCGAGGCGCCCAGCACAATGGCGCGCTGGCGTTCCCACAGCCGCGGCCAGATGACCGCGTTGACGTGGCCGGTCTCGTCTTCCAGTGTCAGAAAAATGGTGCCGCTGGCCGTCATGGGCCGTTGACGCATGGTGACGAGGCCGCAGGCGCGCACCCGGGTGCCGTTTTCAAGGGTAAGCAGTTCAGCCGCGGTTCGCACCCTGCGTCGCCTCAGTTCGCCACGGATGAAGGCCAGGGGATGTTTCCCCAGTGTCAGGCCGGTGGCAGCGTAGTCTGCGTACATATCATCCACCGCCGAGGCGGGACGCAGTGCCGCCGGAGTGTCGGGTACCGCGACGCCATGCAAAAGGTCATCGGGCTGTGGGCGTGTTCCTGCCACGGCCCAGCGTGCCCGATGCCGGTGTCCGGCAATGCCGCGCAGTGCGGCTGCTTCGGCCAGAGCAGCCATTTCCCGCTTGTTCAGCCTGGCCCTGTCACGCAAGTCCTGGGCGTCCCGGAACATGGCCTGCCTACGCGCGGCCATGATGCGCTGGCCGGCTGCCTGACCCAGCCCCCGAACCTGTCGCATGCCGAGGCGCAGGATTGCCTGGTCTTCCAGTGTGCAGTCCCAGTCGCTATGGCGAAGGTCCACCGGCCGTATAACCACGCCGTGGCGCCGCGCGTCCTGCACCAGTTGAGAAGGCGAGTAGAACCCCATCGGTTGTGAGTTGAGCAGCGCACAGGTGAAAGCCGCCGGGTGATGTCGCTTCATCCAGCAGGAGATATAAACCAGCAGCGCGAAACTGGCCGCGTGCGATTCGGGAAAGCCGTATTCGCCAAAACCCCTGATCTGGTTGAAGATCTGCTCTGCGAATGCTTCCTCGTAGCCTCGCTGCAGCATGCCGTCCACCAGCCTCCGATGCATATGCTCCAGGCCACCGCGTCGCGCCCAGGCGGCCATGGACCGGCGCAGCGCATCTGCCTCCGAACCGCTGAAACCGGCCGCGACCATGGCGATCTGCATGACTTGTTCCTGGAAGATAGGCACCCCCAGCGTGCGCTCCAGGACCCGCCGCAGTTCATCGGAGGGGTAGGCCACCGGTTCCAGTCCGCGGCGGCGCTGTAGGTAAGGGTGCACCATGTTGCCCTGGATAGGGCCAGGTCGAACGATGGCGACTTCAATGACCAGGTCGTAAAAACAGGCAGGTTTGAGGCGTGGCAACATGGCCATCTGGGCGCGGGACTCGATCTGGAACACGCCGATGGTGTCGGCGCGCTGGATCATTTCGTAGGTCGCAGTATCCTCCGCTGGAATGTTCGCAAGGGTCAAGGGATGCGAGGGGCGGGCCGGCTCTTCCTGACCCGAAACACGCTGTTCGCCGTCCATGGCCCGCTCGGACTCGGCATCCATGCCTCGTACGGTTTCGACACAGGAAGAGCCGGCCTGCCCCGCATCCATGCCATTGATCAAGTCGAGACAGCGGCGGATGGCGGTCAACATGCCCAGGGCCAGGCAGTCGATTTTCAACAGTCCCAGGGTTTCCAGATCGTCTTTGTCCCACTGGATGATGGTGCGGTCAGGCATGGCCGCGTTTTCCACCGGCACCAGGTTGGCCAGCGCGTGCTCCGAGATGACGAAACCGCCGACATGCTGAGACAGGTGACGGGGGAAGCGGCACAGTTCCTGTACCAGGTAAATCAATTGCCGGACCCGGGCGTTATTCGGATCAAAGCCCTGCTCACCCAAACGCTGGTTTAGCACCTGTGGCTCGTCCCACCAGGAAACGTTGCGCGCCAGTTGGTCCACCTGGTCGAGGCTGAACCCCAGGGCTTTGCCGGCATCGCGTATTGCGCTGCGCGGACGGTAACTGATGACGGTGGCGGCCAGGGCGGCCCGCTCACGGCCGTACTTGCGATAAATGTACTGGATCACTTCCTCCCGGCGCTCGTGCTCGAAGTCGACATCGATATCCGGTGGTTCGTCGCGCTCGCGGGAAATGAAGCGTTCGAATAGCATGCTCATCCGGGCGGGATCGACCTCGGTGATGCCCAGGCAGTAGCAGACCGCTGAATTGGCTGCCGAGCCGCGCCCCTGGCAGAGAATGCCGGCGCCGCGGGCAAATTGAACGATGTCGTAGACGGTCAGAAAATAAGCCTCGTAACGCAGTTCCCTGATCAGCTGGAGTTCATGCTCGATCTGCTGCCGAAGCTCGTCGGAAATACCCCCGGGCCAGCGTTGCCGGATACCGGCTTCAGTCAACTCACGCAGGTAAGCCGTGGCGTCCATGCCTTTCGGAACGACTTCACGTGGGTATCGGTAGCGCAGCTGATCCAGCCGGAAACGGCAGCGTTTCGCGATGTTGACGGTTTCTTTCAGCAGGGCAGCCGGATAAAGTGACTGCAGTCGTTCACGGCGTCGCAGATGCTGCTCGCCGCAGGGCAGGGCCCGGTAGCCGAGTTCGGAGACCTTGCAGCCATGCCGGACGGCGGCCAGCACATCATGCAGCATTCGCCGGGGGCGATGATGCATCTCGACGTCACCACAGGCGGTCAAGGGTAAACCGCTATGGTTGGAGGTTTCGGTGAGGCAAGCCAGGCGCCGCTCGTCATCCGGCCCCAGCAGAAGGCTGACCCCCAGCCAGGCCCGTTGCGGGAAATGCGCTGCGACCCAGTGCGCGGTCAGGACATCACGCTCATCAGCCGGCAGCCAATGGGCCAGGCAATGCTCCAGCCCGGTCTCGAAGCGTTGGTTGGGTAAGTAGTACTCGCCCTTTTTTGCCTGGCGGCGCCCACGGGTGATC